>CAVVNE010000171.1:0-36925 GCA_963749245.1 Bryobacterales bacterium | reverse complement strand
CAGAAACTGCCACTCAGTGAAGCGGCCGAGGCTCAAGCAGCGGCAGAAAAGGGCGGTATCGGGAAGATCTTGCTGGTGGCTTGAACTCGTTGCTGGACATGCAACGTCTCAAGGAGGCACCGCATGAATCTACCTGACGCGCCGATTGCAGACGAAGGCTTCTTCGCAACTCACTTCTTCACCGTGAGCGACCAGGACAAATCGAAGGACTTCTATCTTGAATTCTTGGCGGGAAAGTGATCAAGCCAGACAATCCTGCTACATCAAGCTGGCTAATACGTGGCTCCTTCTCAATTCCGGCGGTGGCCCGACTCCCGACAAGCCAGAGGTCCTGCTTGAAACACCGTCGGATCTGAACAGAGTAAGTAGCTTCCTTAATCTGCGTGTCGCCGACATCTGGGCCTGCTACAAACAATGGGGCGACAAAGGAGCGTTCTTTCTTACCGAGCCGCTAAACAATCACGGCTGGGAATGGCGCTGCTACATGCGTGATCCCGACGGCTACCTCATCGAGGTCGGCCAATATACTCAAATTGCCCTCGACTGGTTCAACAAGCACAGTTAATTTGGCGAGCGATACCATCGTCACAATTCTGCGGCACGACATCGACTCTGCAAATTCGTGAAAAAAGCATTGAAGCCTCCTTGACAACAAAAGTTGTCAATGATACCGTCTCCTCGTGCTCGACCTCCAAGTCATCGATGATCCGGCAGCGGCGACGGCGGCTTTGGAGCCCATGCGGGGTCGACTTCTCTCCGAGCTAGTCGTGCCCGCCTCGGCGGCGACTGTTAAGGACATAACATTGGGCGGCGTCAGGATTCGGTGGGTGGAAATGGGAGGTGGTTGAAAAGTCGGGAGTTTTAGTGGGAAACCGCGAGTGAATCGTCGGCATCTTGAAGAGAGCCGTGAGATTTTTAACAGAACATAGTACTAATGGGTGATAAAATAGAAACGTCGTAGACGATGGCGCACCTGATGGACATGCGCAACTCGATCCTCCGGCTCGCGATATCCGTTGCTCTTATCGGCGCGATCCTTGCCGTTTGCCTCCGGGTGCCGAACCTCCACCATTCGAGTGTCGCCTTGATGTTGGTCCTTGCCATCGTTTTGCTGGCGAGGACGTTTGGCTGGCTCGAAGCGCTGGTCGCCGCCCTGATCGGCGGGATCGGCTTCAATTATTTCTTCCTGCCGCCAAATGGATTACGGACCGACACGTTCGAACATTGGATGGACTTTATCGCCTTCCTGGTCACCGCCGTCGTCACCGGTCAACTGGTCGCGCGGTCGAAGCGGCGCCGGATCGAGGCGGAGAAACGCAAGGCCGATACGGAGAAACTCGGCGGATTCACCGATGCGATCCTTTATGGCGCCGAATTCTCGTTGACGCAAATGGCGGACAAGGTGGTGGAAGTTTTCGCGCTCGACGGCATCGCTCTTTACGATAAACGGACCGGGCAGATCGCTCGCGCCGGCCAACGGACCGGCGCCATCTCCAGCCAGGCGCTCCGCCAGGCTGCGTCCGGCGGCCTCGGCCTCGTGGACGCCAATGCCGGGTTCTCCCTGACTCCCATCCGGCAAGGCGGCGAAGTGGTGGGGAGCATCGGCATCAGCGGCCGGAAGTTATCCGAGCCGCTGCTGGGCGAGGTCGTCGGGCGGATCGCGCTGGGGATCGCCAAGGTTTATGCGGCCGAACTAGAAGATCTTCGAAAAGGCAGGGAGCTGCTGACCACCTTTGTGCAGAGCATGCCGGCGGCGGTGGCGATGTTGGATCGGGAGATGCGTTACGTCCAGGCCAGCGGCCGCTGGTGCGCGGAATTCGAGCTGGATCGCATTTCACCGCTCGCCGGCCGCTCGCATTATGAGCTTTTTCCCGATCTTCCGGAACGCTGGAAGGAGTTCCATCGCCGCTGCCTGGCGGGTGAAACCATCCGCGCCGACGAAGACCTTTTCGAACGCGCCGATGGGCGCCGCGCCTGGCTGCGGTGGGAGATGCGCCCCTGGGGAAACCGCGACGGACGCCCGGAAGGGATTCTGATTTTTTCCGAGGACATCACGCCGCACAAGGAAGCCGAGGAGCTGAAATCGGCCGTTCTGGACGCGATGGCGCACGAGGTCAGGAATCCCCTCAACTCCGTCAAGCTGGCGGCGACGGCTTTGCTTGCGGAATCCGCCGGCAACGAGTTGAACAACAGGGAGCTGCTCAATATCATCGAAGAGGAAGCAAATCGAATGGACCGCGTGATCGACGAATCGGTGCGGCTGGCTCGCCTGGACGCCGATCGACTGTCTTTGAGAAAGCAACCGCAGAGCGTGGCCCGCCTGATTCCGGCCGTGCTCGAAGAGATGAGCGCCTTGGTGGGCCTCCGCGCCATCGAAGTGCGCGTGCCGGAATCCCTGCCTCCCGCCGAATGCGACAAGGACATGATCCTGCATGTTCTCAAGCAGCTTTTAAGCAACGCGCTGAAGTACTCGCCCGAGGGTTCGCCGCTTACCGTATCGGCCGGTTTTACCGAGGGGAGCGTCGTCATCGAGGTCGTCGATCACGGGCCTGGAGTTCCCGAGGGGGAACGGGAGCGTATCTTCGAGAAACACTACCGCGGAAAGGCTGCCCGCTCCGGCACCAAGGGAACCGGCATGGGCCTGGCGAGCGCGAGGGCGATTATGCAGGCGCACGGCGGCGAGATCTGGATGACCAGCCCGCCCGCGGGAGGCGCTGCCTTTCACGTGTCTCTGCCGGTTGCCGCCGCCCACCTGACCGTCGGGGCTATCTGATGGCCGCCACCAAGGTTCTGATCGTCGACGACGAGCCGCAGGCGCGGCGTGTTTTGCGCACGGCCCTCATTCCGCGCGGATTCGAAGTAACCGACGCCCGCAGCGGCGAGGAGGCGCTGGAGATTCTGCGGCGCGAAATGCCGGACGTGATTTTGCTCGATCTGAAGCTGCCCGGCATCGACGGCATGGAGACCTGCCGCGCGATTCGCGAATATTCCGACGTGCCCATTGTGGTGGTGTCCGGCAGGAAATCCCAGCAGGAGAAGGTGCAGGCGCTCGAAAGCGGCGCCGACGATTATGTCACGAAGCCGGTCGGGATCGAGGAACTGGTCGCCCGTATTCACGCCGTCACCAGGAGGCCGACCGCCGGAATGTTCACCCGGATCGTGCATCTGGGCGCGGTGGAGATCGATCTGGAAAGCCACGAGGTGAAGCGGGGCGAAACGGTCGACCATCTGACGTCCAAGGAGTTCAAGCTGCTGCACCACCTGTTGCAGAACGCGGGAAACGTGGTCTCGCACCGCAGGCTGCTGCAAGCCGTCTGGGGTCCGGATTACGGCAATGAAGTCGAGTATCTCCGCGTGTTCGTGAACCAGCTGCGAAAAAAGATCGAGCCGGATCCCTCCCAGCCAAAGTACATTCTCACCGAGCCTTCCTTCGGCTACCGCTTCGCTCCGCTAGCCCAGAAATTAGGAAAAAACTAAGACTATACTTATGCGGTCTTTGTAGCCGCGTTATATTCTTACGGAGTGGACCGGATCCTTATCGTAGACGACGATCCCCGGTTTCGCAGAACGATTCATCTGGCGCTGGACTCCCGCGGATACCAGGTGGAGGACGCGGCCGACGGGGAGGGAGCGCTGGACGCGGTGACCGCCGTCGCCCCGGACCTGATCGTGCTCGACTGGCACCTGCCGGGGATGGACGGGATTCAGACGTGCCGGATCCTGCGGCTGAGTTCCGATGTGCCGGTCATCATGATTTCGGGGAATCGGGCGAACTCGAAGGAAGGTGCGCTCGACGCCGGCGCCAACGACTACCTGCCCAAGCCGTTTTCGCTCGATGAGCTGCTGACGTGCATCGAATCCGCCCTCCAGCGCTGAACGCGTAAAGGAACTCGTAATCTTTTCCTTACGCCGTCCTAAGCCTTTGCCGCTACGCTGGAAAGGTCCAGGCTGGTCGCATAAACGGATGGAATCGACGGGAACGCCCGCCACCAGCCGCATATCCCGAGAAGTGACGTGGCGGTTTCGTTAGTTGGAAACGCGATTGCTCTCGCTTAGGAGTCAGGAGGTGACGGCATGATACTCGAAAAACAAGTTTTCGTGCGGCTCGACGAGGACGCCTTTATTTGTACAACAAAATGGGCGTTCCTCTCGATCATCAGAAGGGTCGTCGTTGGCAAGGCGGCGCCGGTCGCGATGCCCCGTCCGGTGGCGCGGGAGAGCGCTCAGGGTGCCTTGGCGCAGCGCGGAAGGCGGGTGGCGGAGTGAGGAGGCGTGGCGGCGGGCGGCAGGTAGTCGCGCGCCCGCAAGAGCTATCATCCATTTGATGCTCAGGGTTCAAAAAATTCTGGTTCCTCTTGCGCTCGACGGCGGCTCACCGCACGTGCTGCAGCAGGCGGCGTGGCTGGCGCGCCGCTTTCACGCGGAGATCGTCCTGCTGCACGTGGTGACGCCGTTCCGCTATCCAGCCGGCCTGCTGGAGAGAGGGCACGAGATCACGGCGCGCGATCTGCACGCGCACGTCGTCGAAAGGGCGCAAAAAGATCTTGACGAGGCGCCGATGCCGCTTCTCGATGGAGTGAAAGTCACGCGCCTGCTGCTGAGGGGCGAGCCTGCCCGCGAAATCGTGAACACGGCTCGGGAGCGGGGCGTCGACCTGATCGCGATGCCGGCGCGCGAAGGGGCGATCTACCCGTTCTTGCTGGGCTCGGTGACGGCGAAGGTGCTGCACGAGGCCGAGTGTCCGGTCTGGACAGGCGCTCACCTGGAAGACGCCCCGGAACGTGAGTTTTCCATTCGCCGGGTCCTCTGTTCCGTGGATTTGAGCGCTCACAGCCGCCACACCGTGTCGCTGGCCGCCGAAATGGCCGCCGCCGTGGGCGCAACGCTGACGCTCGTACACGTCACCGGCAGCGTGGAGATTTTCGGCCCCGGTGGATCGCACGTTGACGAAGCGTGGAAAGAGAAGGTGGTCGGGTTTGCGGTCAAGGAAATCGCCGCGCTTCAGAAGGAGACAGGCACGAACGCCGAAGTCGTCATCGAAAGCGGCAATGTACCGCGCATGCTGAAGCGCGCGGCGGAGGAAATTAAGGCCGACGTGCTGGTGATCGGCCGCGTTCCCGGCCACAGCCATCTGGGGGACAACGGGAGCGGCTATTGGATCGTCCAGGAATCGCAAATCCCTGTCCTGAGCGTATGAAGCCCGAATCTCTGGAAGAACTGGCGCTGGATATGCGCTGGTCGTGGAACCACTCGACCGACGAGGTGTGGCGGAAGCTTGACCCGGAGTTGTGGGCGATCACGCAGAACCCCTGGGTGGTCCTCGAAACGGTGTCGCGCGACCAGATCGAGCGCGTGCTGGCGGATCCCGTTTTCCGGAAACAGGTCGATAGCCTGATCGATGACGCTCGGCGGGCGGCGGAGGCGCCGGCCTGGTTTCAAAAGAATCACGCGGACAGTCCTCTGACGTGCGTTGCCTATTTCAGCATGGAATTCATGTTGAGTGAAGCTCTGCCCATCTACTCGGGCGGGCTCGGGAATGTGGCCGGCGATCAGTTGAAAGCCGCCAGCGACCTGGGTGTGCCGGTGGTGGGCGTTGGACTGCTCTACCAGCAGGGCTATTTTCGGCAGGTGATCGATAAAGACGGAGCGCAGCAGGCCCTTTTCCCGTATAACGATCCCGGACAGTTGCCGATCAAGCCGCTGCGCCAGGCCAACGGAGAGTGGCTGCGTTTGGAGATCGCGCTGCCCGGATATTCCGTCTGGCTGCGCGCCTGGCAGGTGCAGGTGGGCCGGGTGAAGCTTTATCTGCTGGACAGCAATGACGCCGCGAATTTCCCCGCGCATCGAGGAATCACGAGCGAGCTCTATGGCGGCGGCCCGGAGCTGCGCCTCAAGCAGGAGATGCTGCTCGGGATCGGCGGATGGCGGCTGCTGCGCGCGCTCGGGATCCAACCGGAGGTTTGTCATCTGAACGAGGGGCATGCGGCGTTCGCGGTGCTGGAGCGCGCCGGAACTTCATGGAGGAGACGGGCCAGCCCTTCGAAGTGGCGCTGGCGGCGACGCGCGCTGGCAATCTGTTCACCACGCACACGGCGGTCGCGGCCGGCTTCGACCGTTTCGCGCCCGCCCTGATCGAGCAATACCTGGGTGGATACGCCGAAACCAAGCTCGGCATCACTGCGCGCGATTTGCTGGCCCTGGGCCGCCAGAATCCCGACGACTCGTCGGAGCCTTTTAACATGGCGTATCTGGCGATTCGCGGCAGCGGGCGGATCAATGGCGTGAGCCGCCTGCATGGCCAGGTCAGCCGGCACATCTTTCTGCCGCTGTTCCCGCGTTGGCCGGAGAACGAAATTCCGGTGGGACACGTGACCAACGGAGTCCACATGCCGACCTGGGACTCGGCTGTGGCCGACGATCTTTGGACCGGAGCGTGCGGAAAAAATCGCTGGCTGGGGACGACGGAAACCATGGAGCAGGACATTCGCGGGGTTTCCAGCGCCTCGCTGTGGCAATTTCGCGCCGCGGGCAGAGAGTCTCTTGTCGAATACGCTCGCGAACGATTGTCCCAGCAACTGGCCGCTTCAGGCGCGCCGGACGAGGCGGTGGAAGCGGCGAAGCATCTTTTTAATTTCGATACGCTCACCCTGGGCTTTGCGCGGCGCTTTGCGACGTACAAGCGGCCGAACCTGCTGCTGCGCGACCCGCAGCGGCTGCTTCGCATATTGACCAATCCTGAGCGTCCGGTGCAGCTCATCATCGCCGGGAAGGCGCATCCGGAGGACCATGCCGGGCAGGCCATGATTCAGCAGTGGGTACAATTCATCCGGCAAACGGAAACACGGCCGCATGCGATCTTTTTGAGCGACTACGACATGCTGCTCACTGAGCGGCTGGCGCAGGGAGTGGATGTATGGATCAACACGCCGCGGCGGCCCTGGGAAGCCTGCGGCACCAGCGGAATGAAAGTGCTGGTCAATGGAGGCATCAATCTATCCGAGCTGGACGGCTGGTGGGCGGAAGCCTACACGCCTGAAGTCGGGTGGGCGCTGGGGGACGGAAAGGAACACGGTGAAGACCCCGCCTGGGACATGGCCGAAGCCGACGCGCTCTATGATCTGCTTGAGCGCGAGGTGATTCCGGAGTTTTATGCGCGGGATGAGAACGGTCTTCCGACCGCATGGGTGGCACGAGTGCGGGAGAGCATGGCGCGGTTGACCACGCGCTTTTCCGCCGGCCGCGCGGTGCAGGAATATTCGGAGCGTCACTATGTGCCGGCCGCAGCTGCTTATCGCGAGCGCGCCGCGGACAAAGGCGCAGTGGGCAGGCAAGTGGTCGATTGGCGGCGTGCGTTGGATTGGAAATGGGATTCGCTGTGTTTCGGGGATGCGCGAGTGGAAACCAGCGGAGGCCATCACGAATTCGACGTCGAAGTTTTTCTCCACGACCTCGATCCGGGCGACGCGCGGGTCGAGCTTTATGCGAACGGGATGAACGGAGGCGATCCCGAGCGGGTGGAAATGAAATGTGCGCGAGCATTGCTGGACGCATCCCGCGGCTGCGTCTATCACGCGACGGTGCCCGCGGCGCGTCCGGCGGGAGACTATACGGCGCGAGTTATTCCTCGACACTCCGGGGTCGCGCTCCCGCTCGAATCCGCGCGAATTTTATGGCAACGATGATGAAGATGTGAAAGGAAAGGAGATTATCATGTCCATTCAACTGAAAGAAGAAGACGACGGGAAGACTCTCGTCGTCCACGTCAGCGGGAAGCTGGTGAAGGCCGACTACCAACACTTTGTGCCGGAGTTCGAGAGGCTCCTCAAGGAGCACGGAAAGCCGCGCATGCTGTTCGATATGACCGGTTTCCACGGCTGGGACGGAGGCGCGTTGTGGGAGGACATCAAGTTCGACATGAAGCACTTTGCGGACATCCAGCGGCTGGCGATGGTCGGGGAAAAAAAGTGGCAGCACGGCATGGCGACGTTCTGCAAGCCGTTCACGACGGCGAAGATGCGCTACTTCGATCACGCGGACGAGGGTGAGGCGAGGAAGTGGTTGGCCGAAGGCTAATAGGTCATGGTTCGGCACGCAGACGCTGGCTACTCTGATTGCGGTTTCGGCTGGCGCTGGGAGGCGTTTGTCTGGAGCTATGCTATGGTGTGGGCGTTGTTCAACGACCGCGTGAAGCTGGCGGCCTATCGAATTTTTGATCCCGCGGGTGGAAAATGAAAATCAATTCCAAGGATTTCCTGGTGCGTCCCGGGGACGAGGTCGCGCTCAGCGATTGGCCGACGATGGTGAATCCCTTGTGCACCTCGAAGAAGGAGTATCGAAGAGTCCTGGAGGAACACGTTGAGGCGTTAAATTCCCTCCAACGCCTTCACTATGCATCGAACCGCTATGCGCTGCTGCTGATTTTTCAGGGAATAGACGGCGCAGGCAAGGACGGCGCCATCCGGCATGTGATGTCCGGCGTGAATCCGCAAGGTTGCCAGGTTTTCAGCTTCAAACAGCCGAGCACCGAGGAACTGGAGCATGATTTTCTCTGGCGTACGACGCGCTGTCTGCCGGAGCGCGGGCGCATTGGCATCTTCAACCGCTCCTATTACGAGGAAGTGATGGTGGTTCGCGTGCATCCCGAGATTCTGCGCAGCCAGGGCCTTCCCGAGGACCTTCGCGACGAGAAAACCGTCTGGCAGCAGCGTTATCGCTCCATCGTCGACCTGGAGGAGCATCTACACCGCAACGGCACGCGGATCGTCAAGTTCTTTCTCCATCTTTCGAAGGATCAGCAGCGCAAGCGATTCCTTCAGCGCATCGATGAACCGGAGAAGAACTGGAAGTTCAGCCTTGCGGATATTCACGAGAGGAAGTACTGGCGCCATTACATGAAAGCCTTTGAGGCGTGCCTGAACGCGACCAGCACCCACAATGCTCCGTGGTACGTGGTTCCAGCGGACGATAAAGAGAATGCCCGGTTGATTGTTTCCCAAATCGTCCTGGACGCGCTCCAGGGGCTCAACCTGTCGTATCCCAAGACCACCGCGAAGCGGCGGGTAGAGTTGAAATCCATCCGCAAGGAGTTGGAGAAGGAAGATCAGACATAAGGGAAATCGTAATCTTTTCGTTACGCCGCCTTAAGCGTTTGCCGCTACTTTGGGCGTGGAGGATCATGGCGCCCGTGCCCACTAAAAAGCCTTCTTTCGGGTGGTGCCCGATACCAGCCGCGTGCAACCTTCGCGAGAACGGCGGGCTGGTGTACAACGTGTCGTCCACGTTTCAGATGCGCAAGAGCCGCGGGGCTGATTTCGCGGGCGGTCGAGGATCTGCCGCCGGACGAGCCCACGGTCGCCGCGCACCGCTATCTCCGTCTGACGGCCGCGGACGTCAAGGCGGCGTTTGCGAAGTGGCTGCGCGTGAACGACCTGGTTCAAGTAACCGAGGGGCCGGCGCCGAAGTTATAGCCCGCGGATTTCACCCCACTCAAGGCTGGGTGGGGCGGGCTTTCAGCCGGCAGCCGCTCTCCGGGCGGCTTTCTTCAAAGCGAACAAGCCTGCTGGAAGCAGGCTGCCGGCACGAATGCCCGCCCCACAAGACGAAGTGATTTTCATGGTTCTGAGTGGGAGCATCCGTCCACCCTTCCGGATTCCATGATGTAGCATGGCTCTCAAGAGGTTCAAGGATATGCCGATCGATCGACGCTCTTTCGTGGCTGCCGCCGCAATCCGTCCCGGCGGCCTCCTATTCGCGCAATCCACGGCGGACCAGGGCCGCGATCCTCTCGGCGTGCGGGCCGATTTTCCGATCGTTTCCGGGCATATCTTTCTCAACTCGGCCTATATCGCGCCGACGCCACGCGCCGTGGTTGCCGCGAGCCTCGCCTATGTCCAGGGCAAGAGCGCACGGCCGATGCAGCTGAATGTGTTGATGGCAACCAACGAAGCGGTTCGAGCGCAGTTCGCACGGATGATCAACGCCGCGCCCGAGGAAATCGGCCTTCTCAATTCGACGGGCGAGGGTGAAAATGTCATCGCCAACGGCATCGGCCTGAGGCCGGGGGACAACGTAGTCGTCGACGACCTGCACTACTCCACGGAGTTCGTTCTCTATCGGGCTCTGGAGGCGTCGCGCGGCATCGAGCTGCGAATCGTCAAGAACAGGGGCGGCGTCGTGACTGCCCGTGATTTCGAGCCGCAGATCGACAAGCGCACGCGTATCGTATCGGTTGCCTGGGTATCGCATCTGAACGGATTCCGTCACGACATGCGGCCGATCGCCGACCTGGCGCACGCCCACGGCGCCTTATTCTATGCCGACGCGATACAGGCGGCCGGCATGATTGACATCGATGTCCGCGCCGCCGGCGTCGACGCGCTGTGCTGCGGATCGTACAAATGGCTGATGGCGGAGTTCGGCGTCGCGCCGTTTTTCGTCAGCCGGGATGTCGTTGACCGCATTCAATCGGATCGCATCGGAGAATTTTCGGTCGCGCGCGCCGAGCCGGATTATCATTATCAGCTTTTGAAAACCGCCAGGAAGTTTGAAGGCACCAGCCGGGCCTTCGGCGCTGTCTCGCAGCTACAGGCAAGCCTTTCTTATCTTGAAAAGGTAGGCATCGCCCGTATCGAGAAACACACAGTGGGGCTGGCGCAGCAGCTTTATGAAGGGCTGGTGAAACAGGGCCACAAATTGTTGACTCCTCCGGGGAACCGGTCGTCCATCGTGGCGTTCGTTTACAGTAATCCGGCCGCAGCGCGCGCGGCGTTCCAGGCCGCGAACATCGAAGTGACCGCGAGGTCGGGACAGGTGCGCATTTCACCGGCGTTGTTCAACAACGGGGAGGAAATCGAGAGGTGTCTCGAGGTGACTAAGCGATTGGCTTAGCGTTCGGGGCTGAATCCCCGCCCTCATGGGTCGGGGTTGACCGCTCCCGGTGGTCGCGGTTCTATTAAAGTCAGAATACCGGCGGCGTCATGGCGGTTACGCGATCGTCTACCAAAGTCACGCTCCCGCTGAGCGTAGACGTGGAGTTCGGGTCCGGGGAGTAAAACAGGGTCCGCTGGTCGATTGACGAATCCACGCTGGTCGGCGGCCCCAGGATTGCCACGACCTGCGACTCCGACATTCCGCTCTTGATCTGATCCCAATTCCCGGCGTGATACCAAGGAGGCGTCGTCGGAGGGATGGGCGCCGGGACAGGCGTCGCCGCCGACTGCAAAAGCTTGACGGCTTTCTCGAGCTCAGCGATCCTGCTTTCTTGATCGGCGACCTTAAGTTTTAGCTGCGCCACCTGTTTTTTTAACTCGTCCACCCTCGGATCGCGGGTCTGCGACATCGCAACGCCGCACATCAGAAGCAGAACGCCCGCGCCGGTCAGTGCTCTTTGCATGAAATGGTGCTTCCCTTAACTGGGCCGGCTTCGCATTAATTCCGCAACACCGGCTTTTTTCGCTTCGTTGAAGGACCGGTGAAGGGTGCCGGCGACGCTGCCAATGGTTTTGGATGCTCCTTCCACCCGGGCCGTCAGCTGGTCGGCCCCTTTCTCGGCTAACCGCGCGGTCCACGCGAATATCGCCGGCACGATCATCGCCGCGCCGACAATACTCAGCCCGATGCCCGCCACTACGAGTCCAGAGCCGGCAATCGCCATCTTCTGTTTGGTCTCCATTTTTGCGACCTCCCTAATTTCATTGGACCAGACTAACGGCCCGCTGTCAGGGAGCGGACAGGCGCCGCTAATTCGATCGTGCCGGGATCATCCGCGGAAGCGGTGGAGGCGCCGGCCGCGACGTCCTATAGGATTCGAGAGGCGGCAGGAACGAACGGAGGAAATCCGTGAACCGGTCCGTGAATATCGTGCTGTGATCCGGTACAATCGCTGTCGGAATTTCGAAAATCCAGTACGGCGTGCGATTCCACGCATGGAAATCGCGCGCAACGCAGTACTTCAATTTCTCGTCGCTTCCGGTGGGGTTCGAGGGCGCGTAGGCGGGCAGCGTGATCGCGACCGGGATGTAATATTTATCCAGCTTCAGGCACGGGGAGCAGTCGCCGTTGGCGCACTGCACGATCTGGTGGCTGAAAAGTTGAGGCGTGTGTGCGGCCGCCGTGGTCAACACTTTTTTCGGCGTGAGACCCTCCGGCAGCAGATCCTGCGGAGGCGACGGCGGACCGTTCGGCGGCCTGGCGATGGTTTCTGCCACCGGCAGCACCGCCTTCGTCGCCAGATCCGTCACCGACGAGACCGACAGGATCAACGGCCGAGTCAGATCCTTGCAGTCCTGCGCTTCTCCCGCGTCGCAACTCGACTTTCTGGGAGGCCGCAGCAGGTTTACTTTTTCCAGATCCGCCCGATACTGGATCAGCAGGCTGACCGCGTTGGCCGCCGGAGCGGCCTGGTTGATCAACACCACCAGGTCCGCGAATTCGCTCAGCGATTTCAACTGCACGGCGTCGCGCGTGGTGCCTTTTCCCAGCTCGGTGTGCAGCTCGTCGCCGATCAGTTTCATTTGTTTCGTGATGGCGTATTCCAGCACCAGCCCTCCGAAGGAATGCCCGACCACCACCGAAAGATTGCTTTCCGCGCCGCTCTTCACCTGCTTCATCACCTTGATGAGCGCTTCGGCGATGGGATCCACCGCGACCTGGATCGCCGTGTCGCGGCGGTTGAAATAGGTCAGCGTTCGCGTCGTGTTGGCGTAGCGGCTGACGATGTCTCCGCTCCAGGCGAGATACACGCCGACGACGCCGCAGTGCTCCAGGTCGTTCTGGCAGGCGTCGGCCGCGATGCGATTCAACTGGCGGCGGAAGTCGAGCACGTTATTGTTGTCCTGGCGCGCGTTGTTTTTCCAGCCGTGGATGAACGTGATCACCACGGCGCGATGCCCGGAGCGCCGGTCGGCTTCGTCGATGGCTTGGAGAGCTTCGTCAAGCTGATGCTGATTCCAGTAATCGCCGTTATTTTTAAACTCCACGAACGCCAGCGAGTACAGCCGCTGCCCGTTCACATCCAGCGGAATGACATAGCGCTGCTCGACGTCCGCCGCCCGCTCGGCTGGCGTGGCCGAATAGAAAGGCTTCTGCCGCCACTGTTTTTGCGGCACGCAGCCGGCCAGCGCCAGTGCGGCAGCGGCAATCGCGAGCCTCATTTGATCGCCTCGGTAGTCTTCGGAGGCTTCGCGGCCACTTTCGGCGGTCTTCGAAAAATGCTCGACGCCAGGTTCATGATGTCGGGCTGAAACTCCTTCCAGAAGCTTCCCGCCACCACGCCGCCCATTGACGTTCCCACGCGAACGAAGGCCGCGCCGGTGGTATTGATCGGATCCGGCGTCCATGCCATGCCGGAGAAGCCTGACGAAAACGCGCCCGCCACCCGTCCCGCTGAGAATTGCTGATGCCCGTTGTCGTTTTTGACGATCAGTGTGTGGGTCAGCGCGAAGCCCACACGAGGCCAGAACTTTTCCTTGCGCGAGGGATAAAAGCGGGGGTCCTCATGGAAAATCGCACCCACCAGCGCCTGCCCGGTTCCTTTCGCCATGCTCTGCGTGACGCGCGTCCCGAAACGCTTCGAAAATCCTTCCACGCCCTGTCCCCAATATTTGTTGGTGCTGCCGTTCAGCACCGGATCGAGAGCGGTGTTGAACGCGGCGCCGAACAGCATCCCCGCGTTGAACGATTGCGTCCACCAGTAGCAGACCTTGTCCTTGCCCGACATCGGCAGATCGTCGCGGTCGCCACAGTGGAACGTGGGCGGCAGAGGCTCCTTCGGCCCTTCGTCCGTCTGCGCGCGCACCAGCATCGCCACGACGGAGAGCAAAAGCGCCCGAATCATCCGCCGCCTCCCGCCGCCGCGAACTCCGGCGGCTGAAACACCGAGTAGATCTCGGCAATCATTTCATCGCGCGAGGCGAATCGCGACTCCTCATAACATCCCAGCGGATTTTTCACCGCATTCACCAGGCACTTGTTGCAGTACGTGCACGGCACCGCTGGACGATCCGCGCCCGCCGCGAACTGTTTCACCAGATCGTTGTTCGCCACCAGCGACCGCGCGATGCTCACCGCGTCGCATTTCCCTCCCTCGATCGCCGCGCGAATCACCGAAGCCGTCTGAAAACCACCCGTGCAGATAACCGGAATGCCCACGGCCGCTTTGATCGCGTTCGCGTCCGGAAGATTCAGACCCTCGATCACGTCGCCGCGATTCTTTACCCATTCGTCGTGAAAGATCGTGGCTGTCGGCTCGACGCGGATCAGGTTGTAGTTGCGATACGTCTTCGTGCCGCTCGAAATCATCGAGTCGTACACCTTGACGAAATCGTCGATGGGCAAATCGCCGGCCGGATTTCTTGGATGCGGAAAATATCCGCCGGTCGAGACGTGAATCGCATCTACGCCCGCCTGCTCCAGCCATTTCGCCACCTGCACCGAATCCTGAATCGTGTTGCCCGACGCCCCGCCAGGCACCATCGCGTTCGAATTCTCGGTCGCGCTAATTTTAGCCTGCAAATGAAAATCCGATCCAACCTTGGCGCGGATCGCGGCGACAATTTCGAGCAGGAACCGCGCGCGATTCTCCAGCGCCCCTCCGTATTGATCGGTGCGATCGTTGGTGGCCGACGAAAGAAATTGCGTGATCAGGTAGCCGTTGGCCGAATGCAGCTCCACGCCATCCAGGCCCGCTTCGCGCGCCCTCCGCGCGCCTTCCGCGAACGCGCCTACCGTCTCCGAAATCTGACCGGTGGTCATGCGTTCCGCTTGAAATCCGTGCAGCGGATCGTCCTGGTCGGTGGAGCTCAAGCCTTTCGGATATTCGAACCCCGGCAGATCGCGCTGCCGCCCTCCGTGGCTCAGTTGCATGATGAATTTGCAATCGAACTCATGCACGCGCTTGCCGACCTCGGTCCAGAACGGGATGCATTCATCGCGGTCGATGGTGGCGTAATTGGGAACGATGCGGCCGCGCATGGTCACCGGCACAAACGACGAGAGAATCGCCCCCACGCCGCCTCGCGCGAACTTCAGCTCCCAGTTGATGCGCGCATTGTTTCCGCTGCCGTCGAAGTTGTCGAAACGCCCGGAAATGTTCGACCGCAAAATCCGGTTCTTGATCGTAAGGTTGCGGAACGCGAGCGGCGTAAAGATCGTGTCACCCATAACACCTCACTTATTGCCTGTGAGTTTAACCCGGTCAACGTTGCATTTCCAGAGAAAAATAAATGTCTCGCCAGAAATGCCGCCTCATGATAATATCTGCTCGAAATGCATTTCCGGAGGCCATCCGTGAGCAAGACATATTTAGTAGTATTCCTTCCCGCGCTGATCTCTATGACATCCTGCACGCCCCAGGACAAGGCGTGTCTCGAAATGTTCGTCGGCGGTCTGCGTCCGGTGGCGACGGATCGCGCCGACCGCTTCGAAGGCAAGGTGGCGAAGGCCGTCGCGTATTGCCGCGGAGGCCAGCACGCCGTCGACTTCATGGCCTTCCCCTGGGTCGACTGGGGAAATTATTACGCCACCGGCGACGCCAGCTCCCGTTATCCCGGCGACACCGGCAACGCTCCTCTGTCGAAGAACGGACTCGGCGTCGGCGGCGCTCTGCTCGACCTGGAATACCAGCGCGTCGAACTGATCAAGTTCAATCTGTTCGACAACAACGGGACCTACCGCACCTACATTCTGGGCAACAATCGCAAGGCCGGTCCGACGGTGAAGACCTGGGACGAGCTGCGCCTGCCCAAGGATCATCCGAACTACGCGCAGGTGGGCGGCGACGCGCCGCAGCAGGTCTGCACCGGCGATCTGATTCGCAAACGCACGCTCACCGGCATTTGCAACGATATGTTGAACCCGTTAATGGGATCGACCAATCAATTATTCGCGCGCAATGTCGAATTCGAGACAACTTTCCCCGAAAAGGCTCTCAATGAACTGACCCGCAACCGTCACGGCGGCCGTATCGGATTGTTGAAACCGGACCCGCAGGTGATCAGCCGCCGCCTGTTCACGCGCGTGCAGTCGAATCCCGCCGCGTGCCGCGAAGGCCTCGGGACAGATTGCGATTATCAACGCGCTCCGTTCTTCAACGTGATGGCCGCGTTCTGGATTCAGTTCATGACGCACGACTGGTTTTCGCACATGGAAGAGGGCCACAACGACAGCGAATACGAAAACACCGGCTGCGCGACGCACCTGGTGAACAATCGCGAAGAACCTCTTTCTCCCGCCGATATCGCGCAACTAGGCTGCCGCCCGGAGGATCGCATCGACCGCGGCTACATCGCGCAGAACACTCCTCCCGGATTGTTCACGCGACCGGGCAGCCCACGCGAATATCTGGAACGAGCGCCTTTGACCATGCGCAATACCAACACCGCGTGGTGGGACGCATCGCAGATTTACGGCTTCGACGAAACTTCCGTCAAGCGCGTGAAGCGCGATCCCGCCGATCCGGCCAAACTTCTGTTGACGCCTCTGCGTGGCAAATCCGCGGACGACGGTTTGTATCTCCCTCTGCTCGGTCCGAACGATCCGATGAATCCGCAATGGGCCGGTCAGGAGGCGACCGCCTTCGCCGACAACTGGACCATCGGCATCAGCTTTCTGACGAATCTGTTCGCCCGCGAGCACGACCTCTTCGTCGACGAGTTTCGCAGGCAGACCCGTTCGACGCCCACAGCCGACTGCGGCCTGCGCAACCCGTCCGACCCGAAACGAGTCATCCGCTACCAGGACGTCACGCCCGACGAACTGTACGACGCCGCGCGCCTGGTGGTCGCGGCCGAGATCGCGAAGATTCATACTATCGAATGGACGCCGCAGTTGCTTTACGACGAGCCTCTCTATGAAGGGATGAACGCGAACTGGAGCGGCCTCGTCGGCTCCAGTAACGAAGAACTGACGAAAATTCTCCAGCGTGTTGTCAAGACTTTCGGAAAATCGAAGGACCCGAACTTTGCAACCACATGGTATTCGGCCTTCGCGTCGGGCCCCGGCATCGTCGGCATCGGCAGCAAGAACCGGCACTGGGACATCGCCAAACCCGCGTCGGTGAATGGAGGCGTGAATCACTTCGGATCGCCGTTTAACTTTCCAGAGGAGTTTGTCTCCGTCTACCGCCTGCATCCCCTGGTTCCCGATCTTCTGGAGTATCGCGACCTGCACGGCGACCCCAACCGCATCGTCGAAAAAGTGCCGGTGATCAACACGTTTCGCGCGCAGGCGACGCAGATGCGGGAGCGAGGCCTCGGCAACTGGGCGCTCACCTTCGGCCGCCAGGAATTGGGCTTGCTGACGCTGCGCAACTATCCGATGTTCATCCAGAATCTCCCCATGCCGCGCCTCGATAGCACGACCAAGGAGATCGACATCGCGGCGCTGGACCTGATCCGCGACCGCGAACACGGCGTGCCGAAGTTCAACGAATTCCGGCGCCAGTACGGCCTGCGGCAGCTCACCAGCTTCGACGATTTCGTCGACCCCGATCCAAACCTGCCCGCCGCCGCCCGCGCGGAGCAGCAGGACCGCTCCCGCGTGATGCGCGAGCTCTACGGCCAGCACATCTGCGACGCCTCGAAAATCATCACCGATGCGCAGCGCAACGCCGACGGCACGCCCATCAACGATTGCCTCGGCAAACCGAACGGCACGCTCATCGATAACATCGAGGACGTCGACACCATCGTCGGCTATCTGGCGGAGAACCGCCGCCCGCACGGCTTCGCGATCTCCGAAACACAGTTCGTGGTGTTCATTCTGAATGCGTCGCGCCGCCTGTTCAGCGATCGTTTTTTGACGTCCAGTTTCCGCCCTGAGTTCTACACCACGATGGGTCTCAACTGGGTGAACAACAACGGCCCCGGCGATCCGGTGATGGAAAAAGGCCAGCCCAACGGCCACACGCAGCCAGTGTCTCCGTTGAAGCGCGTGCTGCTGCGAGCGATTCCGGAGCTTGCGCCGCAGCTCGTCAACGTAGTGAACGGGTTCGACCCCTGGTCACGTGACCGCGGCGAATATTACGCGATCAAATGAGCCCCATGCGTCAGAGTCTGTGTGAAAAGGCGGATTGGACCGCTCCTGATAGTCGCGGCTCCATTTCGAGCCTTGGTGATTCATCGAGATTAGGAGAGCCGCGACCACCGGGAGCGGTCAGGATTCACGGCTTCAGATATTTGTCGAACCACAGCGCCTCGTTATAGTAACGATGCACCATGTCCCACGCCGGCCACCCTCCGTGATAATTCCCCGGATAGCGAATCATCTTTGCGGGCACATGCTGCTTTTCCAGCGCCCTGTACATCTGCTCCGCCTGCTCAATCGGCACTCGCGTGTCGGCCTCGCCGTGGACGAATAAAGTCGGCGTCTTCACGTTCCCCGCGTACGTTATCGGCGACAACCCTCGCATCCGTTCGGCCGCTTCCGGATTCCACGCCGTGCCGTAAAACTCGCTCTCCTTCGTGCGCGGAATGTCCGACGTTCCATAATCGCTCACCCAGTTGGAGATGCCCGCGCCACTCACGGCGGCCGCGAAACGGTTGGTCTGGGTGATCACCCAATCGGTCATGAACCCTCCGTAGGAATAGCCGGTCACCGCCAGGCGCTTCGGGTCCACCGGGTAGTGCGCGAGCGCGTAGTCGACGCCCGCCATCACGTCCTGATAATCCAGCTTGCCCCATCCGGCCCAGGTCGCCCACAGGAATTTTTCGCCGTATCCGGTCGACCCACGCGGATTCGTGTACAGCACCGCATACCCATGCGACGCCAGCCACTGAAACTCGAAATCGAAGTGGCTGCCGTACGCTCCGTGAGGCCCTCCGTGAATGCTCAAAATCATCGGATACGGAGCGTGCCCCGCGCGCGGCATCATGATCCATCCTTCGACCATCGTGCCGTCCTTGCTCGGGAAATGGATACGCTCCGCCGTGCTTAGGTCCACGTCGCCAACGAACTGCGCGTTGAAATCGCTGACCCGCGTTTCGCCGCTGCCATCGACCTTCGCGGTAAACGCCTCAGCCGGATGCGTCGGATCCTGCTCAGTGTACGCCATCCGGTCGAACGCGTTCGTGAAACTGAACCCGCCCAGCGACCGCTCGCCCTTGGTGATCTGCGCGGCTTTTCCGCCGTTCTGCGGCATCCGGAACAGATGCGTGTCGCCGCCCACCGCCGACGCGAACCAGATCGTGTCGCCCTTCCACATCGGCGCGTCGGGGATCAGATCGAAATCGGAGGTCAGATTCTTCATCTGCCCGCCCGCCGCTGGCATCCGGTAAATATCCACCGCCGCGCCGTGATTCTGCCGCTCTTTGATGATGGTGCTCAGCGATTGCCGCCTCCGGAACGCCAGATTCTTCCCATCCGGCGACCATGCCGGCGAATCGTACTCGAACCCATCGTCGGTCAGCCGCTGAATCTTCCCATCCAAATCCACCACCCACAGGTCCGCCCGTTCGTACGAAAACTCGTCGCGCTGATGAGAGTCCGCCACCAGCGCCAGAGCGCCGCTATCCGGCCTCCAAGCGACTCCGTTCGCGTTCACGCCGAGATGGGTAAACTGCTTTGCCGTTCCCCCGTCGCGCGCGACAACGTAAACCTCCATCGGAGGCGTCGCCTGCGGATCGCGAGGATCGGGCAGATAGCCCCGCCCGTCGGCGCGGATGTTCACCCAGTCGTACATGTGCCCCTTAAAACGCTCCGCGAGCTGCTTTTCGAGCGGAGAAACGTCTTTGGGCGGCGCCAGCGGAGGCGTTCTTTTTACGAACGCGATCCATTTATTGTCCGGACTGAAAATCGGCGCGCCGCCGACGCCTGGAATCTGAAAAGCCTCTCCGCTTTTCTGGTCCATGTGCAGGAACCAGGTGTTCCCTTCGCCCTGGCCTCCGCCACGGCCTCCGCGCCCGCCTCCGCCTCGACCCCCGCGGCTGAACGCGAGCAATTTTCCGTCAGGACTCCATCGCGGGCCCGAAGCGCTGCCTTCGATAAGCCTGGTCGCTGGCGAGGAACCGTCGGCGGGCGCGATCCACAACTCGGTGCGCCTCTGGTTCTCCGCTTCCACAGTGATCGATCGCGAGAACACCACCCAGCGTCCGTCCGGGGAAATGGCCGGCGCCGCCGCGCCTTCGATGCGGTAGTAATCTTCAAGCTGAATCGGCCGCCCAGCTTGACAAATTCCGCAAACAAACACCGCCAGCAACAGCTTTTTCATTGCGGAATTATATCACCGCGTTACTTCTGATATCGAAAAACCTTCCCACCCTTCATCACGAACACCACGCGCCGCACGGCAGTGATGCCTTCCAATGGATTCCCGTCGACCGCCACCAGATCCGCCTCAAACCCCGGCGCGACCGTGCCAATTTCCTTCCCCATTCCCAGCGACTCCGCCGATACCGACGTCGCGCTGATTACCTCGTCCATCGGCTTGTCGTGCGCGTCCCGCACCCGGTAAACGAACTCCTCCGCGTTCCGCCCATGCGATCCCGCCACCGCATCCGTGCCGAACACGACCTTTACATGATGGGCGCGCGCCCGCCGCAAAACATTCTCCGTCGGCGCGATGCCTTTTTCCAGAGTCGCCAGCGACGCCGCGCTAAACGTGTAGCTCGCGCGATTGTCGAGATAGTTATGCAGGACCAGAAGATTCGGATCAAAAAAGGTCCCATGCTGCGCCATCAGGTCCAGCGTTTCATCCTTCACAAACGTCCCGTGCTCAATCGACGTACATCCGGCCAGAACCGCCGCCCGCGCGCCCGCGTCGCCGATGGCATGAACGACGGACCGCAATCCCACCGCCTTCGCTTCGCTGCACACCGCCTGAATCTGCTCGTCGGTCATGCTTTGGTCGCCTCCGGCGCCCAGGCCCGTGGTCGCGAACAGTTTGATCACGTCCGCGCCGTCCTGCTTGATTTTGCGGACCAGTTCGCGCAGCGCCTCCGGGCTCGGCCGCGTCTTGTCCCGGCTCATCCCCTGAATCTGCTGGAGCGACGTCAGGATCCTCGGCCCCGGCAGGATTCCGCGGTTCACGTAGTCGCGCACCATCCCGTCGATCGACGCGCCCACGCTTTGCACCGTGGTGAATCCTCCCTCGAGCGTGATCCACGCGTCGGCCGCGGTCGCCAGAGCCATGTCCTCCGGCTTGCCGCCGATATTCACCGACTTATTGTTGGCGTCCATATGCCAGTTCAGATGGATGTGCGTGTCGATCCACCCCGGCATCACCGTCAGCCCCCGAAGATCGTAGTCGGGCTTGCCCCTGCCCGACGCCACAGCCTGAATTTTCGACCCCTCGATCACGATCTGCCGGTCCTTGAGCACGCCTCCCTTGCCGTCGAGAATCGTACTCGTCTGAATCACGATCCGCTGGCCCTGGCAGAGGAGTGGTAAGAGAACGAACAACAGCTTTTTCATGGCGATTATTGTATACACTATTCGTCCATGGACATTCGCTGCGTTATTACCGGACAGACCGAATCGGGCAAATCGGTGTTCGTGCGCGACGCGCCTGTCGCGCCCGTGACGCTCGCACTGCTTCCGGGCTTTGAGTTTCACCGCTTGTGGGGCGGCGAATCTGTGGTCGATCTCCCTTCCGATGGGACGGCGCCGCCGCATACCGGCTATTTCCCTCCCGCCGACGGATTTCGTTTCGGATTTTTCACCATCCCTCCCGTAACCGTGGCGCCTACGCCAACTGACCTGACCGCCGCGTTTGCCGAACTGCAACAGAAACTGCCCGGCTTGGCCGAGGCGCTCGAACCCGGAGAATCCGGTATGCACACCACCGATACCGTGGATTTCGACGTCGTCATTTCGGGCGAGGTTTGTCTCGAACTCGACGACGGCTCCGAGGTTCTGCTCAAGGCCGGCGACTGCGTGGTGCAGAACGGAACCCGCCACGCCTGGCGCAACCGTTCTTCCGCGAATTGCGTCATCGCGGTGACGCTGGTGGGAGCGAAGCGCGCCTGCTAAGCTGTCCCGGCGATTTCGTTAGCAGGCTCGGTTCGCCGGATCCCCGCCCTCTCGGGACGGGGTTATAACCCCTGGCGTGAGCCAGGGGATTCTCCCGGTAACGAAAATGGTGGGCCGTCCACCGCTCCCGAAGGTCGCGGCTCCAAAAAACGTCGGATTTACCTCATGCCGCAAGCGCCTCGTCCGATCGTTTATCATCGATGAATGGGGCGAATGCTATCCAATAAGCCGCGACGTGTGGCGCCTCCTGCCGCCAGACCCGCCGCGCCCGTCGTAGCGCCCGCGGGTCCGCAACCCGCGAGCAAACAGGCGCTGAAGCCCGCCCCCCAAACGCTGCTCGATTCGGAAGACACCAGCCCGGTACGAACCATCTCATTCTATTTCGCCGTGGCTCTCCTCTTCACCAGAGTCAGCGTATTGCCTGAGCTGTTGGCAAATGTGGTCGGCACCAACTTCTACATTCTTTACTTACTCACGCCGCCCGCCTTCGCCGGAGTGTTCGTGACCAGCGCCTTCAGCCGAACGCTAAAAGCCAAAGCGGCTCGTTACTGGATCGCGTTTTTTGCATGGATGATCTTGGCCACGGGTTTCAGCTCGTGGATCGGCGGGTCGCTGATGCGCGTCAAGGACTACGGCCTCTATGACCTGATGCTTCTGTTTGTCGTCGGGGGTCTGGCCACCAGTTGGCGGCAGGTTCGCGTGCTTTTTTATGGCCTTGCCGCCAGCGGGATGATGAATCTTATCGAAGCGCGATTTTTTATGGATCTCCGGAATGGCCGCATGCAACTTTGGGAGAACGGCATTATTAGCAACGCGAACGATCTGTCTTCCCAACTATTGCTGGTGCTGCCGTTTATATTGTGGATCGGCATGAGTTCCCGGGTTAATGTGGTCCTCCGGGTACCCGCATTCGTCGCCGTGGTTTATGGGTTGTGGGTCGTGGTGGGAACCGCGTCTCGCGGAGCGCTGATTGGGATTTTCGCGGCATTTTTATTTGGTTTATGGCGCTCCACCATGCGCCAGCGGGTGATCGCGGTTATGGCGGGCGCGGCGCTGACCGTGATCATGACGCTGGCTCTGCCGCAAATGGCGGCGACTCGGTTGGGGTCGTTATTTGGAGAACGGGATATCGAAGCGGAGCAATCCGCGGAGGCGCGCAGCCATCTGTTCCGGCAGAGCCTGCTTTATACAGCTCAGCACCCGATTTTCGGCGTCGGCCCCGATCAATTTTCCAACTACCAGTCACAGGAGCACGAGGTCAAACAGGCGATGTGGCATCCCACCCACTGCGCATGGACTCAGGTTTCCAGTGAATGCGGCGTGCCGGCATTTATTTTCTTCGTATTGGGTCTTGGATCGGCCATCTTGGGGGTCACTCGCGTCTACAAGACCGCGCGGAACCGCGGCAACACCGAAATCGCCAACGCGTGTTTCTGTTACCTGCTGTCCATGACCGGATTTCTGACGTCGATCACGTTCCTTTCCAACGCCTATGCCGTGTCGATTCCGATCATGATTGGTCTGGGGATATCTCTGAGCGCCGCCGCCTCCAGACTGCTGGCCAAGGGGCCTTCTCCCATGATGCCCGTGGCCGTCCGCTATTGACCCTTGACGCCGTCGTCCGGCGGGTTCACTATGGGCGGGTAGGAGGGCTCGCTATGCAGGCGTATCAGCTGGATGAGCCGGTGATGTCCGTGCTTCGCCTGAAGGCGCCGGGTATCTGGTCCATTTCGCCCGACTCCACCGTGTATGAGGCCATCGAGCTGATGGCGGAAAAGAGGGTCGGCGCGCTTGTCGTACTGCGTGACGGCAGGCTCGAAGGCATTGTTTCCGAGCGCGATTATGCTCGCAAGGTGATTCTCCGGAACAAGCACTCCCAGGAAACGCGCGTCCAGGAGATCATGACGGCCCCGGTGCTGTCCATCGAACTAAGCCAGCCCATTCACGAATGTATGCGGATCATGACCGATCACCGCGTGCGCCACCTGCCTGTTCTCGAAGGGGAGAGTGTCGTGGGGATTGTTTCCATCGGCGACGTGGTCAACTGGATCATGCGGTCGCAGGAGCAGACCATCCACCAGTTGCATAACTACATCACTGGCGCCTATCCGGCCTGACAAGCAGTATAGTTTAGGGATGGCTGAGTCGAAGAAGAATCCGCCGATGTGCCCAAAGTGCGGCTCGAAGGACTTTGTCCGCTCCGAGAAGCTCGGCCTTTGGGTCGCCTTGCAGGTCCTTTTCGGCCGGTGGCCGTTCCGGTGCCGTAGTTGCCGCGCGCGGTTTTATCGCAACGATGCTCCGCCGGAAACCGAGCAACCGGGTTAAGCTACCCGGACTTTTGCGCCTGAATGTGCCGTTGCAAAGCCCGGCTGATCCCGGCGAGAAAAAGCAGCATCAGAGTGCTCCAGGGCGCGAACGGGCAGAGCGCATGGTAGCCCAGATCGCTGATGGTCGAGGAGGGAAACGGCAGCAGCGTCACGATAGCGAGCGCCAAAAAGACAACCGCGCTGGCGAGAAAAAGAAAGCTCAGGGTTTGCCGGGACATCCGCCGTTACGAATACCGAGTTTAGCTTATTTTCGAAATCACCTGGCTCACGCCATGGGTTATAACCCCGTCCTGTGAGGGCCGGACTCGGCAAGCCTACACTCTGTTAGCGAAACAGCAGCGGCGCGAAATCGGCGAGATAATTCCTCCAGTTGCGCCACACGTGCCCTTCTTCCGACGGCACGAAGCTGTGGCGGATGTCGTGCTTGGTCAGGATCTCGTCGAACGACTGCGCCGGCACAAACAGGCTGTCCGCCTTGCCGCAGGCAATGTAGAACACCTTCAGCTTCTTGTTGGTTCCCGCCGGGTCGTTTAAAACGTCCTTATACTGCTCCTCGACGTTCTGCGCCCGCAGCGCCGCGCTGAACGCCCCGATCGCGTGAAACTGATCCATGTGGTGCAGGCCGACTTGCAGCGCCTGGCCGCCGCCCATCGAAAGTCCGGCGATGGCGCGCTGGTCCGGCTTGCCGGAGATGCGATAGGACTTCTCGACCATCGGCATAACGTCGTCCAACAGGTCGTTCGCGAAGGCGTCGCGATCCGTGGTTGGCTTCGCGAATGGCCCCAGGTAGACGTCTTCCCTCGCCCTTCCGTAGGGCATCACGACGATCATCGGTTTTGCCTTTCCGGCGGCGATCAGATTGTCGAGGATCAGGTTCGCGCGCCCGATCGTCGTCCATCCGGCTTCCGTATCGCCGGAGCCGTGCAGCAGGTACAGCACGGGAAATGAGCCCTTTCCTTTTTCGTATCCCGGCGGAGTGTAGACGTCAACCCGGCGCGGCACGCCCAACGCTTTCGAGTCGTAATACTCGATGTGAACCGTTCCATGCGGAACGTTCTGATAGTCGTAGGGCGCCGGCGCGTCGCCGGGGACTTCGAACATGCTCTCGCCGGCGCGCTCGCCCGGTTTGATCATCGGATTCACGGGATCCAGGAAGCTCACGCCATTCATCCGGAAGGTGTAACTGTAAATCGCCGGATGCAGCGGGCCGAGCGTGACGGTCCACACGCCGTCGTCGCCCTTGGTCATCTGCTGCGGACCCTGAATGAAATCGCCGCCGACCTTGACGTCGGGCGCGTCGGCCGCGCGCAGGCGGAACGTGACCGAGCGGTCCGGCTTCACTTCGCAGGAAACGATCGGCGGCGGAGCGTTGCCCCTTCCGCCCGGAGGCGTTTGCGCATTCAGCAGGGAAGCCCACAGCGAGGTGAGCAGCAGAGTTCGGTACATGGCAGGATTATATAGCTATTCTATGGGGACGATGTTGTTTGAGGTCCACGGACTTTCCAAAAGCTTTGGCCGGATCCAGGCGCTGGCGGAGGTCGCCTTTCACGTGCGCGAAGGCGAGGTGCTGGGGCTCATTGGTCCCAATGGAGCAGGAAAGACGACGCTGTTCGAATGCCTGGCCGGAGTGCTGCCGTCAAACAGCGGCCGCGTTCTCCATCAAGGCCGGCCGGTGGCCACGCGCGAGCGCTCCTCGCTTCTGTTTTATGTTCCCGACGGCGTCGCGCCCTGGCCCGCGCAGCCGGTGCGATGGGCGCTCGAGTTCACAATCGGGTTCCTCGGCGGGCGGGCGGATATTCTTGACGAAGTGGTGCAACAGATGGATTTGCGCCAGCTTCTCGACCAGCCGATCGGCACTCTGTCCAAGGGGCAGCGAAAACGGGCGCTGGTAGCCATCGGCCTGTTGACGCCGCAAGGGGCGCTGCTGATCGACGAGCCATTCGAAGGACTCGACCTGCGCCAGGCGCGCGACATCGCGTTGGCTTTGCGGATCCACGCGGCCCGTGGCCGGACGCTGTTTTTGTCCATTCATCAGATCAGCGACGCCGCGCGCTTCTGCGACCGGTTCGTGCTGCTGAACAGCGGCCGCGTTCGCGGCGAGGGCACAGTAGCGGAACTGGCGGCGCTCGCACAGCAGCCGGGCGAGGATCTGGAAGAGGTATTTCTTGCGCTCACGTAGCCTGCCATTTCTCTGGCTGCTGAACAAGGAATTTCGCGAGCTGGCGGTATCCCGCGCCTGGTGGGTGCTGTTGATCCTCATGGGACCGCTGGTGGGGATGTCGTTCATCGGCTCCGTCCGGACCTATGCTGAAGTCAGCGGGTTGAACGGCGGGTCGGCTGGCGTGGGCGAGGCTTTATCGCCGTTGATCGGCGTGTGGGCGCCGACGTTCAGCGCCTGCGAACTGGCCGCCGTTTTCCTGCTGCCCTTTGTCGCGATCCGGCTGGTGGCGGGCGACCGGGAGAGCGGCGCGCTGAAGCTCGAATTGCAGCAGCCCATGGGTTCTCTGACGGGCATCGCGGCCAAGGCGATGGTCCTGATGGCGGGCTGGCTGATCGCGATGCTGCCGCCCGTGAGCGCGATTCTGCTGTGGAAAACTTACGGCGGCAGCGTGTATCCGCCGGAACTCATGACGCTGGTGCTTGGTCATGTGCTGAATGCCGGACTCACCATCGGCCTGGCCGCCGCACTGGCGTCGCTCACCGAACATCACTCGACGGCTGCGATTCTGACGCTCGGCGTGACCGTCGGCACGTGGGTGGTCAGTTTTCTCGGGTCGGTCCAAGGAGGCTGGTGGGAGCGCGCCGCGCAGTATACGCCCGCCGCGATGGTGGCCGAATTTCAGCACGGCCTGCTGCGCGTCGACACGACCTGCATCGCGGTAATGTTGACCGCCCTGGGCCTCGCGCTAGCTGCCATCTGGATGAGGCTGGGGGTCGACGTGAGCCGGCGCGTGTACGAGTCGGCCGGCGTCGCTGTCCTCGCGGCCGCCGTGATCCTCGCGTGCACGTTCCTCCCCGCCAACTGGGACACTTCGGAGAGCCGTGGCAATTCGTTCCCGATTGCGGATGAACGGGCGCTCCAAAAAATAACCGATCCGGTGACCATCGAGGCGCACCTCGCGCCCGAAGATCCAAGGCGAGTGGATCTGGAGGCGCGCGCGTTCTCCAAGCTGCGCCGCGTCCTGCCCAATTTCAAAGTGACCTACATTTCCGCGACATCCATCGGACTGTTCGAGCAGGCAAACTCCGGCTACGGTGAGATCTGGTACATCGCCGGCGGCCGCCGCACGATGAGCCGCGCGACCACCGCCGAAGGCGTGCTGGAGGCGATTTATGAGGTCGCAGGCGTCACGCCCCCGGTGGAAACCGACGAGTCGATTTTCCGCGGGCATCCTCTGGCGGCGCCGCCGCGAGGCGCGGGCACGGTATTCTATATTCTCTGGCCGTCGATGTTCCTGGCCAGTGCAATCCTCATACGAAGGAGTTTCAAGTGAAGGCAGTAATTCTCTTCGCCGCCGTACTGGCCGTCGCTGCGGATATAAAGGTCGACCTGAAAGGCGAGACGGTGGGCAAAGCCCCGGTGATTTTCGAGCCGATCGTTGGAACGTGGGTCGTGGGACAGGACGGCGGTGAAAAGGTGATTATGCTCGACGGCCGGCCTTGGGTCGCGAGCAAGGATAATCCCACGAAATTGCTGCTCCAGAGCGCGCGCCAGCTCTACGGCACCTCGAACGAGGAACTGATGGACAACGCGAAGCAGTTCGCCTACTATCCGGTGGCGGTCCTGAAGAGCGTCCCCAATTTTTCGAACGGAACCATCAGCATGAAGTTCAAGACCATGGGCGGCGACGCGGACCGGTGCTCCGGCATTCTGTTCAACGTGAAGCCTAGCGGCGACTGGCTGGCCGTGCGCTTCAACGACACAGAGAATAACGTCGGATTGTGGGAATTTCACAACGGCATCCGGCGCAACGTGAAGTTCAGCGACCGGAACCATCCGTTCCCCCTGGACCGGAGCGCGTGGCATGAACTGAAAATGGAGGTCGATGGAGCGAGCTTCAAGGCGTGGCTCGACGGCGCGCTGGCGCTGGAATACACCTTGGGCAGCGAGCCAGCGGCCAGACGAGGCCTTCCCAATCCTGATTTATTTCCCGCCAATAATCCTGTGCTCCGTCCGCCGGTGGCCGGAAAGGTCGGCCTGTGGTCGAAGACCGACAGCTCAAGTTATTTCAAGGATTACGTGGTCGGCACGAAGCCGTAGTGACGGGTTTCTGTTCCCACGACAATGCCGGCCCGTCGACTGGCAGCAAACGCGAGCGTTGTTCTTGTGGGGCGGGCGTTTATGCCGGCAGCCTGCTTCCAGCAGGCTTCATCGTTGTCCGTAAGATGAGCCGCCCTGAGGGCGGCTGCCGGCTAATAGCCCGCCCCACATGGAACTCCTACGGTGTCGACGCGGGCGGGACGCGGCGCTTGGTCGCTTGCTCGAACGCGTAGGCGATTTCGAACAGACGGGGCTCGCTGCACGCCGCTCCCGTGAATCCGACGCCGAACGGCGCCGGCAGCGCATGAAAGCCGGGTGGAAAAGGCTGCTGTGGAGGAGCGTTCGGCACCATCCCGAACGGGACAACGATGATCGGGTAACCCGCGCGCGCCGCCAGGTCCGCTCCGTTGGCGCCGGGCGTCAGAATCGCGTCCAGACGGTTGGCTTTCAGTACGGCGTCGATGCCATTGGTGCGGCTGAGCAGGATGTCCTTCTTCACATCGGCTTCGTTGCGGGCGCGGTCTGCCTCCAGATCCATTTCGTCCGAAATATCGATTCTGGATTGTCCGAATTTGATGGCTCCGGCTTTGACATGTTTTATATTCCACTCGCGCAGCTCGGTGAGCGTCTTCACCGGCGCGGTGGGGCCGAGGCTCGCCAGCCATCGATTGAAGTCGCGCTTCATGCCGTACTTGAAATTCACGGAGCAGTTCTCGTCTTTGCCTTTGGCCTGATTCGCGCCGGAGCAGTAGGGCCACGAAAGGAAATTTTGCTTCGGATCTTTGTCGATGAAGCTGGGAATATCGGCTGGATCGACGACCTCGGCGCCCTGCGCTTTTAAGACGGCGATCGCTTCGGCCATCACCTGCGCCTGCGCCGGGTTCAGGCCGCGGCGCGGACGCTGGTCGCCCGGCAGCGTGATGCCGTCGTAATAGAACACCCTCGGAATCCCGATGCGCGCGCCTTTCAGCGCGCCTGCCTTGAGAAACTTCGTGTAATCGAGGCCGGGCGGAGGTGTGCATGTATTCGTGGCCGGATCGTTGGGATCGGGCGAGGCGCTTTCTAAAACGCCCATCATGACAGCCGCGTCGGCCACGGTGCGAGTCATGGGGCCCGCGGTATCGTGATCGGCGGTGATGGGAATAATACCGTAGCGGCTGATGCGTCCGATGGTGGGGCGCAGGCCGACCAGCATGCCCTGGTTCGACGGATTAATGATGGAGCCTCCGGTATCAGAGCCGACGTTGCCGGCCCAGAGGCTGGCGGCGGTACCTGCTCCGGAGCTGGACCCACCGGGCGAAAGAACCGCGCGGCCGTCGCCGGTCGCATCGCGAGGATCGGTGCGCGGGTCGTATGGATTGAAACCGAACCCCGCGACGGCATTGTACGCCGGCATCGGCGTGGGCGCGCCGGCCACCCAGTTGGCCAACTCGATCATCGTGGTCTTGGCGATAATGATCGCTCCCGCAGCGCGTAAATTCTTCGTCAACGTGGCTTCATAAGGAGGCGTGTATCCGGCGAAGGCGAGCGCGCCCCCTGTGGTGGGCATATCGGTTGTCTGGATGTTGTCCTTCAGCGCGATGGGGATGCCGTGCAGAGGCCCTCGCACCTTGCCTTGCGCGCGTTCGCGGTCGAGCTGGTCGGCTTCCTTCAACGCATTCGCGTTGATGGTGATGGCCGAGTGCAGAACATGATCGTAGATCGCGATACGGATCAGATACTGGGTCACGAGCTCGCGCGAGGTGACGCGCTTCTGTTCGAGCGCCGCTCGCATTTCGGCGATGGTGGCTTCCTTTACGTGGAAAGGTTGCTGCGCGTACAGGACGGCGCTGAAAAACAGAAGCGCGAGGGTTTTCATTGAGACTCATTCTAGCCGGTCTTTGGCGGTAGTATGCTGGAGAGACCAAAGAAAGGAATCACCATGCGCTTTCACCATCGCCTGACGTTTTCCGCCGCCATTCTCATGCTGGCCTCCTCGTCGATCCACGCCCAGGAGGAAGGCGCTTCGCGCAGCGTTGCGGGCGGAGGGATCTCCGTCCCCGGCTGGACGGGGAAGATCGACGCGAGCGAACAGAAGCAGGGCAAGACGCTCAATGACGCGAAGTTTGCCAAGGAAGGCGGCGGGTTTCACGTGGTCACCGGTCCCGCCGTGACATACTGGAATCCCGCCAATAAAGCCTCGGGCGATTACACCGTGAAGGCGACGTTCAATGAGCCCAAGTACATGAACCTGAATACGCATCCTCACCCTTACGGCATCATGATCGCGGGCCAGGGATTGGGCACGGACAAAGAAAGCTACCTCTATTGCGCGGCGTACGGCAACGGCACCTTCATCGTGCGCGGGTTCGGTCCGGACCCGTTTCAAATGAACGGCCGCCGAGGCGAGGCAAACGCGGCGGTGCACAAGGCCGCGGGCGTCGGCCAGCCGGTCACGCAGGAAATCGCGATTTCGGTGAAAGGCGGCAAGGTAGAGTGCTCCATCAACGGCACGGTGGTGGCGGGCTACGATAAGGCGGCGGTGGTCGCGCCCGGAAAGCTGGCATCGACCGACGGTGTCTACGGAATGCGCTTCGCGCACAACACGGAAGTCGTCGTCACCGGGTTTGGGATCACGAAGAATTAGCAAGGATCGTTAGGCCCTGCCCGCAGGCTCACGCATGGGGCTCCTCGCGGTTGTCAATTCGCCGCGGGAAATGGCCAGACTTTTTCCACGGTTTTCGAAAGCATCCAGTGCAAATCCTCGGCGTTGAGAAAGTGCATTTCGTCGCGGACGACCGAGAGCGCCCGTGCGTATGTGGAAACACCCTCGACAATCGGCCAGTCGGTGGCCCACATGAGCCGCCGCGGGCCCAAGGCATGATGGAGCCTTTTTACATATTCCTGCGCGTCGAGCCACGGATAGGGCTGTTTGGAAATCGACCAGGTGTGCGAGATCTTGACGAACACGTTAGGATATCGCTTTAACGCGATCAGCTTTTCCAATTCCTCGGGCCGGTCGATGGGGCAATCCGCCATATGATCGATCACGACCGTCAGCTCAGGGGTATTTTCGAGCAGCAGGGCGACGTCCGGCATTCTGGTGATGGGAGCGAGCACGGTCATCGGCACCTTGAGCTCCGCGCATCGCTTCCAGAGAGGCGGCATCAGAGGGCCTCGGAACCAGTCACCCGATGCGTTGCCGGCCGGACTCAAACGGACTCCGCGAAAACCTCTCGATGTGAGTTGCGAAAGATGATCGGGTGCGGCGGGGTCCAGCGGATCCACGCGGCAGACGCCTTGAAACGTTCCGGGATATTTCTTGAGCACATCCTCCAGATAGCGGTTGTCGTATTTGTAATGGATCACCTGAATGATGACGGTCTTCGAAACGCCGTTGGCCTTCATCAGGGCAAGCAGCATCTCCGGAGTGGCGTCGCGGTCGGGGACATGCGCACCAGCGGCAAAAGGGTATTTGGGATCGTGCTTCCAGACGTGCACGTGCGGGTCGATGACTGGGTAATCGGCGATCGGGTAATCGTTCATGAACGGCGCCATGGCCGCCGCGCGAAGCAGGATGCGGCGCGAAATCTCATGCATATACCGGTTCCAGCTTGTTCACGACGTAGGTCCCGCATCGCTCGTAACTGGCGCGCGGCCCCTGACGGGCGATGTCGAGGTCGACGATCAGCCATCCCTTGAAAGCGATCGACTTCAGCACGCGGTGGCAGCCCGGAAAGTCGATCTCGCCGTCGCCCAGATCGAAGATGCTTTCGCGGTCGAAGCTGTCGGGCTTCGTGCCTGCCAGCGGTTTCGCGTCTTTATAGTCGGCCATCATCAGCCGGTGCTTATGTTTTTCCAGCGTCTTCACCACGTCGCAGCCGGCCAGCAGAAGGTGCGCCGTGTCGGGCGAAAAATAGAACAGCTTGGGATCGGTCATGGCCATGCAGCGGTCGATCTCGGCGGGAGTCTGCACCATTTCTCCCATGTGATTATGGAGGCCGGCATAAAATCCCATCTCGCGGGCCGCGGCGCCGATGGCGTTGAAGCTCTCGCACATCGCGGTGAATGCCGCCTCGCCCGTGCCGTTGCGGCGGTTCGGCGGAAACACCACCAGATGATTCGCGCCGAAGTCCTTCAGAAAATTCATGGCGGTCTTCGCGCTGGCGACCACTTCCGCGCGGCGCGCCGGATCGTGCGTGGGGCCGTTAAAGGAAATGGTGACGATCTGGCATCCGCGCTTCGATGCCTCCGTCCGCATCTGCGCCGCCGTGATGTCGTAGGTTTTAAGAATCTGGGGGAACTGGGTGAGGCGAGCGCCCACGAAGCCCGTGTCCTTCATCACGTCGAGAATGTCGGTGAAGGGTACGCGGGGAAAGGAGTTCCAGAGGTTGGTGCCCAGTCCCCATTTCACGTTCCGGTTCGCGGGAATGCGACTGGCCGCGCGTCCCAACCCGGCTGCCAGTAACGCGAGCGCAGTGCGACGAGTCATCGGAGTTCGGATCCTCGAAAACAGGATCGCACCTTACAATGGGCATTGGCACATGGAGGTTCCATGACAATCGCCCGGAGAACCCTGTTGGGAGGACTGATGGCGTCGCCGCTCGCCGCACAGCGGGCGCCTGCCGCACTTTATGCGTACGTCGGCTGCTACACGACGGCACAGCGGTCCGCGCGCGGCGACGGCATCCACGTGTATCGCGTCGTGTATCAAGGTGACCCGAAGACCGCCAGTGGACGCACATACAGCATGTCGGCGATCTGGTGAATCCGTCGTTCCTGGCGATCTCCTCGGATCACAAGCACCTGTATTCGGTGCACGGCGACGAAAATTATGCCACGTCGTTTTCGGTGGATCGGGCGACCGGTTTCCTGAAGCCTCTGAATCGCGCCGAAACTGGCGGCCGAAACGGTGTGCATCTCGCGATTGACCCCAGCGGCCGTTTTCTGGTGGTAGCCAATTACGCGGCGGGTAACGTAGCGGTGCTGCCCATTCGCCCGGATGGCGCGCTGGCGGATGCGGCGCAGGTGGTCGCGCTTCCCGGCCAGCCCGGGCCGCATCGCATCGAGCAGACTGGTTCTCATCCGCACCACGTGGTGTTCGGTCCGGGAGGCCGCTCGGTCATCGTGCCGGACAAGGGGCTCGACCGCGTGTTCATCTTTCGTTTCGACGGAGCTTCCGGCAAGTTGACGCCCACCGAGCAGGGCTCGGCCGTCGCCCGCGCCGGCTCCGGGCCTCGCCATGCGGCCTTCCATCCGCGTCTGCCCTTCGCATGGGTGGCGAACGAGATCTCCAGCACGGTGACAACCTACTTCTGGGACGCGGAGCGCGGAAGCCTGCGGCCGATACAGATTCTGACCACTCTGCCGTCCGATTACACTGGCGAAAATACCGCTGCGGAAATCGCCGTATCGGCGGGGGGGCCGCTTCGTTTATTGCTCCAACCGGGGGCACGACAGCATCGCCGCGTTCTCGTTCGATCCGCGGACCGGCCTGCTGGCGCCGGCCGGCTGGACAGCGTCCCGCGGCCGTACGCCGCGCTTCATCGGCTTCGATCCGTCGCATGCGTTTTTGTACGCGGCCAACGAGCAGTCCGATACGATCGTTACGTTTCGTGCGGACGCCACGGCGGGCGAATTGAGCGTAGTCGGGTCGCCGGTACAAAATGCAAGTCCGGTATGCGTCGTTTTTGCGGAAATCGGCTGAGAATCATGCCGCGCTTTTTAGTTGACCGGGCAAAACGTCACGAACTATAGTATTTTATGGCTCTTCGGTTTTGGCAAGTATCCGCCCTGCTTGGCTTGAGCGCGGCCGCGGCGTGGAGTCAGCAGACAAAAGCTCCGCCCGCCCCCCTGGTGCAGCCGGGCGCGCCCGGCGAGAACAGCAAGAATCTTTCGACCGCGCCCGCCCCTGCACTCGGTCCCGCGGACGCCGACATGAAATTCATGCAGGGCATGATCATGCATCACTCGCAGGCCGTGGACATGACGGCGCTGATGCCGTCGCGCACCCACAACAAAGCGCTGCTGGCGTTCGGCAAACGCATCAGCATCTCGCAAAGCGACGAGATGAAATACATGAAGCAGTGGCTGGAGGATCGCGGCATGCCGGTGGAGTTGCAGCACGACATGGGTCATATGAACATGGCCGGCATGGATCACGCAAAAATGGATCACTCCAAAATGGCCATGCCCATGCTGATGCCCGGCATGCTGACGCCGGAGCAGATGAAGGCTCTGGCCAAAGCCACCGGTCCGGAATTCGACCACCTGTTTCTGACCGGAATGATCCAGCATCACGGCGGCGCACTGACCATGGTTGCGGATCTGTTCAACACGCCGGGGGCCGGTCAAGACAGCCAGCTATACGACTTCGCCACCGACATCGACAACACGCAGCGCGCCGAAATCAATATCATGCAGGGCATGTTACAAGGCATGTCAAAGGGGAAAAAATGATTCGCTTTGCCGCTTCACTCGGACTTTCCGTCTCGTTCGCCGCGCTGTGCGCCGCGCAGGCCAGCGCCCCTGCGCCGGGCAATCCTCGCTCCGGCTCCGACGATCCACGCATCGGACTCAAGGCCGGGCTTATACGACGCCGGAGAGGCGGCGTTCGGCCTGGAGAGGCTTGCGTCGTTGCCGAAGCCTCCGGGCTTCGCGCCCATCGCGCCCGATCCCAACGCGCCCCCACCCAAGCCCGGCAGTCCGGAGGCGATCGCGGCCGCGCGCAATCAATACGGCTCGACGAATTCCGATCTGGCCTTCAACGGCAATCACCTTTTTGTCGGGAATTATAACGGGATCAATTTTTACGACATCGATAATCCGAAGGAGATCAAGCTCCGGACCTCGCTGATCTGCCCCGGCGGTCAGGGCGACGTTTCCGTGTACGGGCATCTCCTTTTCATGTCGGCCGAAGCGTCGAACGGACGAATCGACTGCGGTGTGCAGGGAATCCCTGTGCCCGCGGGCTATGCGCCTCCGCCGCCTCCGGACCCGGCGGCGTATGTTGCAAGTGGGGAAGGCGGCCGGGGGCGTGGACCGCGTCCTCCCGATCCCGCCAGCCCGGACCGATTTCGGGGCGTCCGCATTTTCGACATCACCGACCTCGCGAATCCGAAGCAGGTCGCCGCCGTCCAGAGCTGCCGCGGTTCGCACACACATACCCTGGTGGTCGATCCGAAGGACAAGGAGAACGTCTACATTTATATTTCCGGCACCGGCAACGTCCGCCAGGCCGAGGAACTGCCCGGCTGCTCCGGCGGCGATCCGGAGAAAAATCCCAACACCGCGTTGTTCCGGATCGACATTATCAAAGTGCCTCTGGCGCATCCGGAGCTGGCGAAGATCGTCAACAGCCCGCGCATTTTCGCCGACGAGAAAACGGGCGACTACAACGGCCTGTGGAAGGGTGGCGACCACGGCGAAGGCACGCAGAAAACGTCGATCACCGACAAGTGCCATGACATTACCGTGTATTCGGCCGTCGGCCTCGCGGCTGGCGCGTGTTCCGGGAACGGAATCCTGCTCGACATTTCGAATGTCGTGAATCCGGTCCGTATCGCGGCCGTCAGCGATCCGAATTACGCCTTCTGGCATTCGGCGAATTTCAACAACGACGGTACCAAGGTTCTGTTCACCGACGAATGGGGAGGCGGCGCGCAACCCCGCTGCCGCGCGACCGATCCCATGAATTGGGGTGCCGACGCGATTTTCAATCTCTCGCACGGTAAGATGACGCTGGCTTCGTATTTCAAAATGCCGGCGCCGCAAACCGATATGGAGAACTGCGTCGCTCACAACGGATCGCTGGTCCCCATCCCCGGCCGCGACATTCTGGTGCAGGCCTGGTATCAGGGCGGCGTCTCGGTGGTGGATTTCACCGATATCACGCATCCCATCGAGATCGCGTACTTCGACCGCGGACCGGTGAACGCCACGAAGCGCGCGTTGGGCGGGATGTGGTCCGTCTATTGGTATAACGGCTACATCTATGGCTCGGAAATCGCGCGCGGCGTGGACGTGTTCAAGCTGGTGCCGAACAAGTACATCACGCAAAACGAAATCGACGCCTCGAACCAGGTGCATTTCGACGAGCTGAACGTCCAGAACCAGCCGAAAATCACGTGGCCCGCGAATTACGTGGTGGCGCGCGCCTATCTCGATCAGTTGACCCGCGGCGCAGCTTTACCCGCCCAAAGGCTGTCGGCGCTGGCGGCCGCCATCGACAAAGCTGAATCGCGCAAGGACGCCGCGCCGCTGAAGACTATGGCCGCGAACCTTGAAAAGGACGCAGGCTCAGCCAAGACCCCGGCCGACGCGGAGCGGATGCGCGCACTGGCAGCGATCCTGACAGCGCAGCACTGATCCCCCGCCCGTCCGTTTCCTGACGGTC
>CAVVNE010000170.1:0-18960 GCA_963749245.1 Bryobacterales bacterium | reverse complement strand
AAAACGATCCTTCGATAAGACACCGGAGCCGGAGCCGTCGTTACCAACTTCGTTACGCCAACATCGCGGCCCGCATCCGCTGACCTTTTGCGTCCAGCGCCATCATGCCACACATCTGCACTACGATTTCCGCCTCGAACTCGACGGCGCGTTGAAATCCTGGGCCGTCCCCAAGGGCCCGACGCTCGATCCGGCGGAAAAAAGGCTGGCCATGATGGTGGAGGACCATCCTATCGAATACGGAGGGTTCGAGGGCGTCATTCCGAAAGGCAATTACGGCGCCGGAAGCGTCATGTTGTGGGATCGCGGGACTTACGAGACGCTCGGCGACGCGACACCGCAGGAGCAGCTTGCCCGCGGCGATTTCAAATTTCGCCTGGCTGGCGAGAAGCTGAACGGCGAATTCGCCATAGTCCGAATGAAGCGGGGCAAAGGGAATGAATGGCTCCTTTTGAAGAAGAAGGATGCGGCCGCGCACGCCGGCTGGAATCCTGAAGATTACGCCTACAGCGTCCTCACGGGCAGGACGCAGGAGGAGATCGCGCAGGGACTTAAGTCCGCGTTAAGAACAGCCGAAGCTGCGGAACTGCCGTCCGTCTCCCCGATGCTCGCGCAGATCGGCAAAGGCGCTCCGCCTTCCGGTGCCGATTGGCTCTACGAAATCAAATGGGACGGCGTCCGCGCCATCTGCTATATCGAAAACGGCCGCGTCCGGCTCGTTTCGAGAAACGGTAATTCCATGGAGCGGCAGTATCCGGAGCTATCGATTCTCCCGCACCACGTCAAAGCCAGCACCGCGATTCTGGACGGCGAGATTGCCGTCCTCGACCCTCGCGGTCTGCCTAGCTTCGAGCTGCTGCAAAGCCGCATCAATGTTTCCGACGCAAGCGCGATTGCGACGCTCTCCCGTAACCTGCCGGCCGTCATTTTCCTGTTCGATCTGCTGTATCTCGATGGCCGCGACCTCCGCGGGGAGCCTCTCATCGAGCGCAAGCGTCTGTTGAAGGAAGTCCTTCAACCCAATGATGTCATTCGTTATTCCGAGCATTTCCCGGGTGCCGGAGCGGAGCTGCTGGAGGCCGCGAAGCTTCAAGGATTAGAGGGCATCATCGCCAAGCGAGCATCCAGCTTTTACGAATCCCGCCGCACCGCCGACTGGATAAAATTCAAGCTCTCTACCACCGCCGAATTCGTCCTGTGCGGGATGATTAAGGGCGAGCGCGAGCCCTTCGGTGCCCTCGCGCTGGGTGTCTACGACCACGGAAAACTGAAGTGGGCCGGCAACGTCGGCACCGGATTCGATCGCCGGAAAATGGACGCCATCCATTCGAAGCTGGCTCCTCTCGCGACTGAAAAGTGTCCTCTCGAACCGGAAAAAGATCTGCCGAAAAAGGGCGTGATCTGGACCCGGCCCGAGGTCGTCTGCGAAGTCCGTTATTCGAATATCACCGACGACGGCCGCCTGCGCGCCCCTGTCTACGTCGGCCTTCGCCCCGATATCGACCCACTGGAGTGCACCCGCGATCTGCCGGAGGAACGCAAGATGCTGCTCGACCCGACCAAGTCCGAAGAAATTCTGACAATCGATCACCACCGTTTGAAATTCACGAACCTGAACAAGCTCTACTATCCCAAGGACAAAATCGCTAAGCGGGATCTGCTGAATTACTACGATGCCGTGGCACCGTTAATTCTGCCACATCTTAAAGATAGACCACTTTCCCTCAAGCGTTACCCGAATGGCATCGACGCCGATTTTTTCTTCCAGAAAGAGGTTTCTCCGAGCTTCCCCAAGTGGCTCCGAACGGCCGACGCCGACGGCATCGAATCGGTCATCGGCAACGACCGCGCGACGCTGCTGTTCCTGGTGAATCTCGGCTGTATCGACCACAATCCGTGGATGAGCCGCATCGGGTCTCTGGACCACCCCGATTACATGCTGATCGACCTTGATCCGCAGGACTGCGGCTACGAAAAAATCGTGGAAGCGGCCGGAGTGGTGCGCGCGAAACTCGACCTCGCCGAGCTCGAAAGTTATCCCAAAACGACCGGAGGCGACGGGATGCACATCTTCGTCCCGCTGGCCGCCCGCTACAGCTATGAACAGGTCCGGTCGCTGGCCGAACTGCTCTCGCACCTCGTCGCCGCGGAGCGCCCCGACCTGTTCACGACGCCTCGGGCCGTCGCCAAGAGGGATAAAGGAAAGGTTTATTTCGACTGGCAGCAGATCGCCCGCGGGAAAACAATCTCCGCACCTTATGTTTTGCGGGCTTACCCCGGTGCGCCGGTCGCGACGCCTCTCGCCTGGCGCGAAGTAACCCGCCGCCTCGAGCCCTCCCAGTTCAATATTCGCAATGCCTTAGCGAGATTCGACCGTGTCGGCGACCTGTTCGCGCCGGTGCTCGGCTCGACGCAGCGGATCGAGCCGGCGTTACAGAAATTGTCGCAGCACCTGTAATCCACCGGAAACGCCGCCCGTCTTGACGCATGAAGGAGTTAGCACCCCACACATGAAAATGAATTTGCTTGTAATTACCATCGCCGCCACAGGGCTTGTTTTCGCGCAGGGTCCCCGCCGCGGATTCGGCGGCCCGGGCGGACCCGGCGGACCGGATACGGAAACCCGGCTCACCAAGACGCTGAACCTGAACGCGACCCAACAGAATGCCGTCCACACGGCACTGCAAGAGCATCGCGTCGCCACTTCCGGCTTGAACGACCAGATGCGTTCGCTGAACACCCAGCTTCATGCCGCGATCAAGGCCGGCGCCACGGATCAGATCGATAAGCTGACCGTGAGCCTCGCGAATATCCATCAGCAGACGCTCGCCAGCCAGTCCAAGGCTGCTGCGAAGATTTACGCGACCCTTACCGACGACCAGAAAACGCAGGTCGGCGATCACATCGAGATGTTAATGGGCGGCGGTCCTTTCGGTGGACGCGGCCCCGGTGGTCCTCCTCCGGCTCGTCGTAATAACAACAACAACAACTAACCTTCTCCACGTTTCGGGGACGCTCACCACGTCCCCGGCTTCTTAAACTTCGTCAATTCCTTCACCGCTTCCATCCAGTTGTAAACAATCGGACAATACGTCGCACGGTCGACGAATTGCCACATCCTGCTGACCAGCGATCCGTTCCCTCGCAGCAGATGCGGAAACCGCTCGCAATTTCCCGGCCGAGCCTCGTAAACCGTACATTCATTACCCGATAAAAAGACGCATCCGGCCTCCTTGGTTCGCTTCAGGATCAGCTCCCCATCCTCGCCTGTCATGGTGTACTGCTCCACGAACTTTGCCTCCTTCATTCGCAGAAATTTCGCCAGATGCTCGACGTCGCGCTCGGCCAACGGGACCTCGGTTACGCGGCAGCACTCCCCGCACTGCCGGCAGTCAATGGCGTCCTGCACTTCTTCGGCGGCGTGACGGAATTGGCGCTCCACCCAGTCGTGAGACTTCAAATATCGGCGGAATTGCAGATTTTCGTCGCGCTTCTTTTCGCCCAGCCGTCGAATCTGGACCAGATCCGTAATCATGACTCCATGATCGCAGTGTCGTCGCGATAAGATGAAGGCCTCAATGTGCACAATCTTGATTTCGGGTGCGGGAATCGCCGGCCCGGCGCTCGCTCACTTTCTCCTGAAACGCGGCTTCACGCCGGTTCTGATCGACCGCGCGCCTCGTTTTCGCGAAGGCGGTTACGTCATCGATTTCTGGGGCGTCGGCTACGACGTCGCGGAGCGCATGGGTATCCTTCCGGAGTTACGCCGCACGGGCTACGTGATGAACCGGGTTGAGTTTGTCGCCGCGGACGGGAAGAGGCGAAGCGGGTTTGGAGGAGGGCTGCTCGAGCGAGCCCTTCACGGCCGCTTCCTGAGCCTCCCGCGCGGCGATCTGGCACGCGCCATTTACCGCACCATCGAGAACGAAGTGGAGACGATTTTCGGCGACAGTATCACGGGCATCGCGCAGCATCCCGACCGCGTAGACGTGACCTTCGAACGCGGCCTGCCGCGCACCTTCGATCTGGTCATGGGAGCCGACGGCCTGCATTCCGCGGTTCGCTCCATCCTGCTGGGGCCTACTGAGAAGTTCGAGCGCTATCTCGGGTTTTATGCCGCTTCGTTCCTCACTCTCGGCTATCCGCGGCGCGATGAGCAAACCTATCTCAGCTACGCCGCGCCCGGACGCCAGATCAGCCGCTACGCACTGCGGGAAGATCGCACCGCTTTTCTTTGCGTGTTCACCAGCCGCGAGAGGATTCCCTCGGCGGATCTTGCCGCGCAGAAACAGATCCTGCGGAAGACATTTTCCCGCGAGCCGTGGATCGAATGGCCGGACATCGAGCCGCGCCTCGCGGCCGTCGATGAGCTTTATTTCGATGCTGTCAGCCAGATCGCGTTGCCCTCCTGGTCTCTGGGCCGAGCCGCGCTGCTGGGCGACGCGGCGTTTTGTCCATCCCTCCTGTCGGGGGAAGGCGCCGGGCTGGCCATGGCGGGGGCTTACATTCTGGCGGGCGAGCTCGGCCGCGCGCAGGGCGATCACGCGCGCGCATTCGCCGCTTATGAGAGCGCTTTCCGCCCGTTTATCGATGGCAAACAAAAATCGGCGCGGGCGTTTGCTTCGAGCTTCACGCCCAAGACGTCGTTCGGTCTTTTTGTGCGCGATCAGGTATTAAAGCTCGGTGCGATCCCCGCGGTTGGCAATTTGCTGATGAGGCAGTTTGTGACGGACCGGTTTATGCTGCCGGAGTGAATGATTCGCTATGATGAAATTCGCCCATGCCTCGCGATGTACATCTCCGGGTTTTACTCCCCGGCAATCGGGACCATCCAGGCTGGCTCCGCGTAGAAGTGGACGGTGTTCCGGAAAGAGAATTCCATGTCCTCGGGCGCGGGTCGTCAACCTCCGAAAATCCGAATGCGCAGAGTGTCTTCAAGACTTGGGGCAATACGCCCACAGGCGATTATTCCGGCACGACTGAAAGCACTGCCAAGCGGAATAAACGGAGTTACGGACACTCGGGAGCCGTGCGGCTGAAGGCCCTTGCCGGCGATGCGCTTTTGGCATATTTTTTCGGTCGCGACGGATTGCTGATCCACGGCGGCGACCTGGGCGGTCGTTTCGGTGGGTATCGGGCCACTCACGGCTGTCTCCGCCTTAGCAACAGCGACATGAAGGAATTGATCCAACTGATTTCAGGCGCCGGCGAGAATGCGCAAGCGCAAATGTGCGAGCCAATTGCCATCCGGGTGACGATTCGGGAGTGGAGTCGCGCTAAGCCCTCGGCCGCTGGGTCTTGATCTTGCCTTCATCGTGATCGAGATAGTTTTCGACGAGCTGGACGTAAACATCCGGTAAAATGGCTCTATTTCGAAGACGATTGCTGAGCGGATCTAAATTGGCACGATGCGGGCGACGCGTTCCATCACTTTCTTGTCTTGCGCAGCCTTCTTCAAGTCGTAGGTGGCTTGAAGACGCATCCACATCTCCGGGGAACTGCCGAATAGCCTGGAGATTTTCAGACACATGACTGCCGATAAAGGTTTGCGTTCGGCCAAAACATCGTGGAGCATCTGGCGCGATACCCCTAGTGCTCTTGCTGCGGCTGAAACGGAGAGGCCAGTCTCGGGCAGGATGTCTTCCCTGAGAAATTCTCCCGGATGAATAGCAGGCAACTTTTCCTTAATGGTAGTCTTCAAGATCGACCTCGGCGGCGTTATCGCCTGACCAACTGAACGTGATTCGATAATTACCTGTCACGCGCACCGACCAGCGGGGCGGTTTGCCTTGCAGCCGGTGAAAGCGAAACCCGGCGATGTTCATATCCTCCGCCTTCACCGCCAAGTCGAGAAGCTGAAGAATGCGGATGCATTTCCTAACAAATTCCGCCCCGATTCGTCGCGTCTCTCCGTCGAGATGAAGTTCTTCGAGTCCCTTGTGACGGAAGCCTTCAATCATACTTAATGTAAGCCCTCCGTTGGACGAATGTCAACCAAATAGTTGACACTTACCCGCCGCTGGGCGACGCGAGGATTTCCTTTACGCGCGCTAAAAACTGCGGGTCCATCCAGTCCTGATTGCTGATCACCTTTTCGCGCACCTTGCCGTTGCGGTCGATCAGGTAGGTTTCCGGGATCTGGAACGTCCCGTAACTGGCGCTGATGTCGGCTTCCGGATCGCGGGCGGTGTCGAAGGCCACCTGCCTCTGCGTGAGGAAGTTTTTATAAAGGTTCTCGTTTTTGTCGATGCTAACGCCCAGCACGACGACGCCCTGGCTGGCGTACTCCCTGGCGAATTCGTTCAGCGACGGCAGTTCCGTGACGCAGGGCGGGCACCAGGTGGCCCAGAAATTCAGCACCAGCAGTTTGCCGCCGAAATCGGAGCGGGTTATCGTTTTGCCGTGCTCGGTGACGACGGAAAAGTTGGGGGCGGTGTCGCCGGCGTTCACAATTCGTACTTGCATGGTCCCGGCTACGACCCAGACCAGGCCGACCGTGAGCAACACCATGGCGGCGATCAGAATGCGGTCCATAGAGAGTTTCACGCTATTATTTTAAAGGATCGCGGACCGTGTCCGCCGCATCTAAACTATTGGGAATGCTGCTTACCCGCAAAGCCGAGTTTTCCGCGTCCCATGTCTGCGCCAACCCGGCCTGGACTGAGGAGCGGAATCAAGCCGTTTACGGCGCGAACGCCAACCCCAACGGCCACGGGCACAATTACGTCCTTGAAGTGACCATCGAGGGCGATCCGGACTCGGTAACGGGCATGGTTTTCGACCTGCGGGAGCTGAAAGGGATTTTGAACGAAGAAGTGGTGGAGCCCATGGATCACCGCTTTCTGAATCGCGAGGTTCCTCCCTTCGACACCCTGGTCCCGACCACGGAAAATATCGCGATCGAGATCTGGCGGAGGCTTGCGGGAAGAATCGGGCGCGACGGCGTGAAGCTGCATAACGTGCGGTTATATGAAACAGGCGACCTGTTTGTCGATTATGGCGGTGGGGCGTGAAATTAACCAGGCGTTACCGGTTTTCCGCATCGCACCGGCTGGATACGCCGGCGTTGAGCGAGGAACAGAATCGCAGGTTATACGGGAAATGCAACAATCCTTACGGCCACGGGCACGATTACGTGCTGGACGTGACGGTGGCGGGATCGCCCGACGAATCGGGGCAGATCGTGGGCCGGGAGGCTCTCGATAAACTCGTGGCGGAACGGATTCTGACGCGTTTCGATCATCGGAATTTGAATATCGACGTTCCGGAACTGCACGGCGTGGTGCCCACCACCGAGAGCCTGGCGGTAGCGATCGAAAAGGCGCTGGCCGCCGGCTGGCCGTTGCGGGCCACGCTGGACCGGGTGCGCATCTCCGAGACTGAGCGAAATATTTTTGAACTAAAAACAAAATGACGAAGAACAAGGCTGTTGTAAAAATCATGCCGCCCCAAGGGCCGTCGATCGCTTCGCGGATGAAGGACGTGCTCGAAATGCTGGGCGAGGACGCCTCTCGCGAGGGGCTGGTGCGCACGCCGGAACGGTACGAGAAGGCGATGCGGTATCTGACCAGCGGGTACACGACGAGTCTGGACGAGATCGTCAACGGCGCGCTGTTTCACGTGAAGGTCGATTCGATGGTGATTGTGAAGGACGTCGAGTTTTTCAGCATGTGCGAGCATCACATGCTGCCGTTTTTCGGCAAAATGCACGTGGCGTACCTGCCGAAAGATCAGGTGATCGGGCTGAGTAAAATTCCACGGATAATCGATATGTACGCTCGGCGGCTGCAATTGCAAGAGAGGCTGACGCAGCAGGTGGCGGAGGCGATGGCCGGCGTCATCAGCCCGCGCGGCGTGGGCGTCCTGTGCGAGGCGCGCCACTTCTGCATGATGATGCGGGGCGTGGAAAAGCAGCACTCGGGCACGGTAACCAGCACCATGCTGGGGAGCTTCCGGACGAATAAGTCGACGAGGGACGAGTTTTTGTCGCTGGTGGGAAGGCCGGTTTAGCAGAGCGGAATCCCCGCCCGGGACGGGGTTATAACCCCTGGGGCGTCAGCCAGGGGATCACTGTACCGACTTCAGCATCGCGTCGAGATCTCTCCGCGAATAATACCGCCCTCTCATAATGACCCCTTCGATTTTTTGCGTATTGCGGATGTCTTCCAGCGGATCGGCGTCGAGAAGCACCAGGTCGGCGGCTTTTTTTACTTCCACCGTTCCAAATTCGTCCAGCTTGTTGAAGTAGCGCGCGGGATTGCGAGTGGCCGATTGTAGCGCCTCCATCGGCGTCAGGCCGGATTCGACCAGCAGCGCCAATTCCTCATGCAGGCCGAAACCGGGGAGCACCGGATTCCAGCCGCTCGCGTCCGTGCCGGCCAGAAATTCCACGCCCGCTTTACGCATATCGCCGACCAGCTTTTCATAGCGCGCGAGCAGAGCCACCAGGCGCGTGTGCAGCTTCTCATAATCCTCCGGCGACAGATCGCGCAGGTAGAACGTCACGCGAGGATCCCAGGTGTCGGTCCATTGGCGGGGCAGGAAACGGCGGCGCGGATCGTGTGCGAAGTCGTCGTCGCGGGCGCGCACGAAGCCGGAGAGCACCACCAGCGTGGGCGTGTGCCACGTCCCGTTTTTGACGAACTTGGCGAATAACGCCGCGGCTTTCTCCTCGCTATAGGTATCGAAGAGGCCCTCGGGGTCGGGCCAGGCGAGCGCGCGCAACCGGGCTTCGCCCGTGATTTTGTTGTCGAACATAGTTGCCACGCGGGCGGCGCGCAGCGCGTCGGCGCCGGTCGAGCAATCGAGCAGCACGTTGATGAGATGTTCCTCGCTGCGCTGGCCGGCGTCCGACGCCTCGCCGGTGGAGACAGCCTCCGGTACGTGTCCGGCGAAAGGGATGCCGATGGCGCGGGCTTCATCGGCGATGGCGAAATACGCGTCGCGCGGGATGCTGTTGTAGACCTTCAGAAAATCGACGCCGGTTTCGGCCAGAGCACGGACCGCAAAGCGAGTCTGGTCGGCGTTGGCGACGGCGAAGGCGCCGGGAGGAGGCTGAACCATCAACGGGCCGTCGAGAAATCCAGGCGCGTAGATGCGCGGAACGTCGGCGCGCATTCGCCATTCGCGAATGGTCGGCATCGGAATGCCGGTGAACATTTCGCGCACGCCGGTGATGCCGTTGGCGACCAGTAACGGGAAGAAAATCTCCGGCGCGCCGATGTGGACGTGCATATCCCACAGGCCAGGGATCAGAAACTTGCCCGTGCCGTCCACGATATCGGCGCCCTTCGGCGCTCGAATCGACTTCTTGATTTCGAGGATCTGCCCTTTTTCAATGCCCACCGACAGGCCGGGCCGAGGGGCGGCTCCGGTGGCGTCGATGACGGTTACGTTTTGGATGACCAGAGACTGCGCGGAGCAAGCCAGGGCGAAAAAAAACAGTTTCACGGGAGCAGCTTTTGAATCGCCGCCTCGATATCTTTCATGGGCGTTTCGCCAAGAAAGGAACGCACACGTCGGCCGTTGCGATCGTAGATGAACATGGCCGGCATTTCGCCGGACCACTTGGGGTCGACCAGGTCGTTGAACTTGTCGTCGTCAGCGGCTTTCTTGAGATAAAACGGCGCGGCCACGGAATTCTCTTTCAGGACCTGGAATGCGACCGGTTCCTTGTCAGGATCGTCGGCCGACACGGTCACGAAATCGACCCCGCGGGCTTTCAGTTTTTCGGCCAGTTTGACCAGTTGCGGCATCTCCGCGCGGCAGGGTACGCACCAGGTGGCCCAGAAATCGACCAGAACAACCTTGCCTTTATGCGCGGCGACCATCTTCGGAAACGTGGCTTCGTTTAGCGGCGTGAGTCTAGACTGGGCGGGCAAAAGACAGGCGAGAAAAAACAAAGCGAATCGCACTATTTCTTCTCCGCCTTATCGGCTTTCAGATTTTGAATGACAATTTTACGGTTGTCGAAGATGCTGATTTTTTTGGGGCCGCTGGTCAGGCTGTTATTTTTGGCCTCGACCTCGTAGTCGTCGTCGATTTTGAGGTTGGAAAAATGATACTCGCCGTTTTCCTTCGAAATATAGGAGCGCATTTGCAGCGTCCGGTCGTCTTTCAATTGCACGATTGCGCCCACCACCGGTTTGTCGTCCTTATCGAACACGGTGCCTTGCAAGGCCCGCAGCGTGGCCGCCTCTTTCTTGCTTTTCCGGTCTTCCTGGGCGAAAGCACTGAAAGCAAAGGCGATGGTGATGGCCAACGCGGCGCAAGCTTGGGTTCGTTTTGTCATTTCTTGGTCTCCGGTTCGAGAGTGAACGTCAGGTCAATGCGATCGAGCCCCGTTACGGAGGCTTCTTTCTCTTCTGAACGAAATCCCTTCGCCGACGCTCTCACGACGTACATCGCCGGAGTGGCGGGTACATGGAAGGCGAATTCGCCGCGATAGGTGGTTTCCTGCTGGGCGAGTTTCTTGTGCTTCGGGTCGTCGTGGAGGAACAATGTGACGGTCGCCTCCGGCAGCGCGTAACCCGGATCGCGGAATACACTGCCAGCGATCACGGTCTCTTCGGCGGCGGGTTTCTTCTTGTCGCCAGCCGCCAGGAAAACGGCGCAAAGGATGGCGAGACAAGGGACGATTCTAATATTCCTCATCCTTCTCTTCGTCTTCCTCCGCGTCATCGTCGTCATCGTCGAAGTCGTCGTCATCCAGATCATCGTCGTCGTCTTCGTCTTCTTTTTCTGACGCCAGTTCGAGAGGAGACACGCCGCTCACGGTCAGATTCGCGCCGCACTCCTCGCATATGAGGGGATCGCCCTCATCCAGTTCTTCCTCGTCGACGTCAATTACCGCGTCGCAAAGCGGGCAGTTGACCATCTTGCTCCTCCTCCCAAAAGAAGTGCACAGAACGCTCGAGTGCGCCTGCGCGTATCGTCAAATCTAATATCTACCACGATAGAGGGCGAAAAGAAGTTACACCGGTTGAGGATTTTGAGCGGCTTCGGCGAGATCGGCGGCCGACAATGTAACGAGCACCTTTTCCAGGTCCTCTCCGGATTCGATCATGCGCCGGAGATGAGTGGCGGCCAGCTTCATACACCAGGGGTCGGTGAGCGGATGGCCTGTTTCACGGCTAAGAGCGAGCAGATCCGCGTGGGGCAGCGCGAGAACGCGTTCCTGACGCTCTTCGCCTTCCGTCCAGATCACAAATTTAACGTCGACGGTATCGGCGTGGCGAATCGAGATCGCGGTCTGCAACCAGCGAAACTCCACGTGCCAGAGGCGGCCGAAGGGGTCGGGACCGGCTTCAAACCGGCGATAGTTTTCGGGCATGAATCTTCAGGTTACCAAATGACGCCCGGGCGAGGATTATTTCCGGCGCCGGATGGCAGCTAAGGCGATCAAACCGCCGCCGATGAAGGCCAGCGTCGCGGGCTCCGGTGTTTCCGTATCGTCCGTGATGCTGCCCGCGAAATCCAAACCGAAAGAGGTGCCATTCATCTCTACAACGCCGAAGGACAGAGTATTGGCGCCGTCCACGAGATAGGGCAAGAGACTGCTGAAAGTGAAGACACCATCGGTAGAGCATCCGATGGATACGTTCAAACAGATCGAGTCGGCCGCCAGATTGACGGTCTTTAGCGTATGGCCATTCAGAATGACCGATGAGAAGTCTTCCGCCATCACCGTCAAACTACCGGCGGCGATCGGTCCACTCAGGTCAAATGTCGTGTTGAAAATCACTTCCGTACCGTCGGGCGGGATGAAATAACCGGGATCGGTGGGATCGCCGGTGGGGCCGTAAGAAATCCACTCGGAACCGGGAAGCGTCGCCGGCCAGGTTGGATTCGGATGAAGGTCGCCCGACAGGTCCACCGTGGCATGACTGGAATTGTTGGTCGTGCTGGCTGCGTCGCTATCCAGATAAATGACCGTGGCGGTGGCCGCGCTGCTGAACAAAGTCAGGGTCGCAAGAAGGAGTGTTTTCATGATCCGAAATTGGGTAGTTCGGAATGGGCCAGATTATTCTTCTTAGGGAATTTCCTATGAAGGTAGGTGCCGGTGCAGTCCCCAGTGACTAACTCAACGCCGCGACAACATCTGTAAGCGCCGCGGCCGGGACGCTGCCTTGCGCCACTGTCTGGTTGCCTCCGCCCCGCCCCCCGGCTGCGGAAACGGCCTCTTTGACGCGATTCCCCGCATGCACTCCGGAATCGGGCGAAGCGGCCAGCAACACTGCCGGCGGATTCTCGCTGACCGCCAGAAATACGGCCTTGCCACTCGCGACAAATGCCTGGGCGCGCGTGCGGAGGGCATCGTCGATCGGGCCGGTGTGTTTTACCCGCCGGACTCCGTCGGCGTCCGGCGCAGTTGCGGCGTGCAGTTCCGCTCCTTCGCGCTTTGCCAATTCGGTCGACAACCGCTGGCAGGTCTTTTCGAGAACCTTCGTCTTCTCGATCTGCGCCGAGACCAATTCCGGGATCTCCTCAAACGGGGTTGACAGCGCGCGCGCTATTTCCGACAGCAGCCGGAAGTCGGATCGAGCCGCGCGCGCCGCCCTCATTCCGTAGACGAATTCGACGCGCGTGGTGCCGCGAATCTTTTCGAGTTTCCGGATTTGCAGGGGTCCGATTTCGGCGGTCGACCGGAGGTGCGTGCCGCCGCAGGCGCTTCGATCAAGCCCCTGGATGGAGACGATGCGCAGGGTGCCGGTGCGCTCCGACGCCTTGCGGAGGCCCAGATCGGCCGCAGCGTCTTCAAACGTGATCAATACCGGACGCGCCTCGGCCACGATCTCCGCGCAGCGATCCTCGACGCACTCAGTTTGCGATGCAGAGAGCGAGGGAGTGCTCACGTCGATGGTGGAGACGGCCGAGCCCATGTGGAAACTCAGGGTCGAAATGCCGAACAGCTCCTCGAATACAGCCGACAGCAGGTGCTGGCCGGTGTGCTGCTGCATATGATCGAAGCGGCGCGTCCAGTCGATTTCGCCGGTCACCTCGCCCAGGGCCAGAGGCTTATCCACCATGTGCGCGACTCGGTCCTCTTCGTCGACGACATCGATTACGGCGACTCCGCCGACCGTCCCGACATCGAACGGCTGGCCCCCGGAGCTGGGATAAAACGCCGTCCGGTCGAGGTAGATTCTCCGGCCATCGCCGGAGATTTCTACGACGCGAGCCTGAAAGTTGTGGAGATAGGAATCGGCGTAGTAGAGCCGTTCGGTCATAAATTATTCCTCAGGGGCCATTCGGCTAGATGGAGAACCTTCAGTTCCGGCATCGGGAAGTGCTTCCGATTGTCGGTCACCAAGGTGAGGCCGTACTCAAGAGCAACCGCGGCGATCGTGATGTCGGGCACAGCAATCGTATGCCCCTGTTTTGCCCACTCATACTTCAGAACTCCGGCTCGACGAGCAATATCCCACGTCACTTCGTAGAAATCGAGGCTTCGAAGCAGCGCTTCCGTTGCCTTCAGTTCCTGCGGTCGCATTCCCGCGTAGACCTCCGTTACGTTGATGGAGCAACAGGCGAGCATGTTCCCTTGCTCCAACATCCCGTCGAGCAAACGGTCGCGACCACGCTTGCGGTTGATCGCGTCGATAATTACGGTGGTGTCCAGCAGAAAGATCGCCATCAGGAGCGATTGCGATGCTGCTCGAGTTCCTGAAACCGCGCCTCGGATTCGTCGCGAAGCTTGCGAACCCACGCTTCGGCGCCGTCCTTCAGCTCGGGATGGTCCTCATCTTTCCACGCTCCCGCGGCGTTCCGAAGAGCTTCGCGCTGGCGGCGGATCTTGATTTCGCGACTGGCCACTTCCGTCAGGAAGGCGCTCCGCCCCCGCTTGCCGACCAGCTTGTCGATGTCGGCGACCAGGTCGACAGGCAGGATGACGTGTGCCCGGCGGGATAATGTCTTAGTCACACTACCAGTGTGCCATATCTATTTTGTGCCCACATGGAACGGGTTGAAGTCGCTGTGATAGTCGAATGCGTCCAGGCCTTCGCTGCGCTTCAGGAACCCGACGACGGCGTACGTTGCAGGGGTCGCCACCACTTCGTAGATCACCTTGCCCAGGTAAGCTGAGCCGGCTAGCTTGGCCAGTGTTAGCGGCGGAGCGGTGCCGGCGAAACCGATGATCACCAGGACGATCGTGTCGACGAACTGGCCGGTGACGGTCGAACCGACGGTGCGGGTCCACAGCATTCTTCCGCCGGTCCAGAGCTTCATTCGCGCGAGCGTGTAGGAGTTGGTGAACTCGCCGCACCAGAAAGCGACGAGGCTGGCGATAATCAGCCGTGGAATCTGATAAAAGACGGTCGCGAAGGCTTCCTGATTGTGCCAGCCGGGGGCGGGAGGGAGCCAGACGGTGATCAGGCCCATGAGAGCGAGCAGCCCGTTGGCCATAAAGCCGAGCCAGATGGCGCGGCGGGAGGCGGCGTAGCCGTAGACCTCGGTGAAGACGTCGCCGAAGATATAGGTGAGCGGAAACAGCAACTGCGCGCCACTGATGACAAAGGGTCCGATGGAGCAGAGCTTCTGGCCGACCAGGTTGGAGATCAGCAGGACGACGAGGAAGATGCTCAGGAGCAGGTCGAAATGCTTGTAAGTACGGAGGTCGCGGGCTTCGACTGCTTCGGGCTTGTTGAGCATGAGGTTGTTATTTTAGCAGCCGCTAACGCGTGAGCAGGGGCTTGACCGCTCTGAACACCGTTCCCGAGACAATCTCGCACCCTGCGGCCGTCGGATGGATTCCGTCCTTCTGGATGTAACGCAGATCGGGGGTTATTATGTCGGCCAGCAGAAAGGGAATCAAAATAGTCTTGTGCTCTGTGGACAGGTCGCGGTAAATTTTTTCGAACTGGTGGATGTAATCGGGCCCGTAGTTGGGTGGAAGAGTCATGCCGGCTAGCACCACCTTCGCGCCGGCTTTCTGAAACGCGACGATCATCTGGTCGAGATTGGCGCGGGTGGCGTCGAGAGGGAGGCCGCGGAGGCCGTCGTTGCCGCCGAGTTCGAGGACGACGATTTCCGGCTTCAACGCGATGGCGGAATCGAGGCGCGCGACGCCCCCTTCGGTAGTGTCGCCGCTGACGCCTAAATTGACCACGCGCCAGGGATATTTTTCGGCGTCGAGTTTCTTTTGCAGAAAATCCGGGAAGCTGAGGCCGGCTTCGAGGCCGAATCCGGCGCTAAGGCTGTCGCCGAAAACCACGAGCACGTGGCGATGGTCCGTGACAGGAGCGGATGGAGGAGGCGGTGGAGGCGAGCTTTGCACTTCCTTCTCTTCCCGCTTGCCGCAACCGCACAGAACAAGAAAAATTACAAAGATCGCGGAGAGACGCATCCTGTTGCCATTCTAAGATGGTTATAGATGACAATTCTGGAGACGCATGCCCTTACCAAGACCATCGATACCGGCACGCACACCGTAAATATTCTACGCGGCGTCGATTTTGAAGTTCCCGCGGGGCAGTTTGTCGCGATCATGGGCGCGTCGGGAAGTGGGAAGAGCACCATGCTGGGGCTACTGGCCGGGCTCGACACGCCGTCGTCTGGAAAAGTCGTGATCGCTGGCGTGGACATCACCGGGTTGAGCGAAGACAAGCTGGCGGTGGTGAGGGGCGAGAAGATTGGGTTCGTTTTTCAGTCTTACCAGTTGATTCCGACATTGACGGCCGAGGAAAACGTTCTGCTGCCGCATGAACTGGCCGGCCGCGACGTGGCGTCGGGAACGGAGCGCGCCAGGGAACTGCTGAAGAGTGTTGGACTTGAGGACCGGATGGACCACTATCCTGTGCAGCTTTCCGGAGGCGAGCAGCAGAGGGTCGCCCTGGCGAGGGCGTTCATGATGAAGCCTCCCATCCTGATGGCGGATGAGCCGACCGGGAATCTGGATAGCGTCAATGGCGCGCATGTGCTGGAGCTGCTGATCTCGCTGAACGAGCGCGAGGGCACGACGCTAGTGCTGGTGACGCACGATCCGGCCATTGCGACGCGCGCCGACCGGATTGTGACGCTGCGCGATGGTGTGGTGGTCGGTGATGAGATGCAAAATGTAGGCGCCACGCGCCGGGCGCCGGGTGAAAGAGATAGCGAATGAATCTTTCTCTTCGAACTGCGGGGCGGATTGCGTGGCGCGAGACGCGATCGTCGTTGACCAAGTTTTTGTTCGTCGTGCTGGCCGTCGCCGCGGGTGTCGGCGCTCTATCGGGTGTGCGCGGATTCAGCCAGAGCTTTCACGGCATGTTGACCAAGGAAGCGCGCACCGTGATGGCCGCCGACCTGACGGCGCGTCAGTTCGCGATGCCCACCGAGCAGCAGAATGCGGCTTTGGATGCGATTCACGGCGTCGACCGGACGCTGATCACGGAAACTTTTTCGATGGCGAGCACGGAGTCGCCTGATGTGACGCCCTTATTGGTAGCGATCAAGGCGGTCGACCCGTCGAAATATCCTTACTACGGCGAGGTGAAACTGGCGCCGGAAATGCCGCTCGCGCAGGCGCTCACGGCTAATTCGGTGGCGGCGGGCGAGGACCTGCTCATTCGGCTGCATCTCAAAGCCGGAGACATGATCAAGGTCGGCGGACAGGATTATCGTGTCGCGGCGGCTGTGGTTTCTGAGCCAGACAGGATGTCGGGCAGCATGAACATCGGCCTGCGGCTGATGATGTCGCGCGACGCGCTGGCGCGGACCGGGTTGATGCAGTTGGGCAGCCGGGCGGCCGAGCGGGTCCTTTTCAAGTTGAATCCGGGTGCGCCCGGCGTGGAAGAGGTGCGAAAAGCTATCAAAACCGCGCTGCCGGAATCGCTGGTGGCCGATTTCCGCCAGTCGCATCCGATCATCACCAACGGCCTGGACCGCGCGACGGTTTTTCTGAGCCTGGTGAGCCTGATCGCGTTGATCGTGGGCGCCATCGGCGTCGGCATGGCAATGCACGCGCATTTGCAGCAGAAGATGGACAACATCGCAGTGATGAAGTCGATCGGCGCGACGTCGAATGAAATTATCCGCATCTACACCCTGCAGACGCTGATGCTGGGCGTGCTGGGCGGGATCGCGGGTGTGGTCGTGGGACGGGGTGTAGAGGAAATCCTGCCGCGGCTGATCACGAAATTCTTTTCCATCGGCGGAGCGATGGGCTGGCACATCGCGGCGTCGGCCCAGGGCATCGCGGTGGGCATGTTGACCACGCTGCTGTTCACGCTGCCGCCGCTTTTGGCGATCAGGAAAATTCGTCCCGCGCTGATCCTGCGCCGCGATATGCCGGAGGCTCGGTTAGGCTGGCGCAAGCGCGTCGGCGAAGGACGCGAGGCGCTGGCGGTCGGCGGGATCATCTTGATTGGCATCGGCGGCGTGGCGACGTGGCTGGCGGACTCGCCCAAGGTCGGCGGATATTTCGCCGGAGGTCTGGTTACGAGCTTGATCGCACTGACCGGTGTCGCATGGCTGCTGCTGCGCGGGATTCGGGAGTTTTTGAAGAGGTCGCCATGGAGGGTGCCGTCGCTGGTGCGGCAGGGACTGGCGAATCTCCACCGGCAGGGCAATCAGGCGCAGGCGATTCTGGTGGCCCTTGGATTAGGCGTGATGTTCACCCTGAGCGTGTACCTGATTCAGGATTCGCTGGTGGGGCAGATCGTGCAGACGGCTCCGCCGGGGATGCCCAATGTGTTCCTGGTCGGCGTCACGCAGGCGCAGGTGGAACCGCTCAAGGAACTTCTGTCAAAGCAGGTCGGCGTGCAAGGAACGCCCGAGTTTGTTCCCAGCGTCAGCGCGCGCCTGGTGAGCATCAATGGCGAGCGGCTAGCCGACATGAAGCTACAAGGCTTCGCGCGGCGTTTCGCCTACTCGCGGTCGGTGATGTGGGAGGACGTGATTCCGGAGAACACAAAAGTTATCGAGGGCGCGTGGTGGAAACCTGGAACCACCGAACCGGTGGTCTCGATTGCCGAGGACGCGGCACGCACGCTGAATCTGCATCCGGGCGCTTGGATCGAGATGATGTCGGCGGGGCGGACGTTCCGGGCCCGGGTGGTGGCGGTGCATCAGACCGAGGCCATCCGCGTCAGCGCGGCCAACGAGTTCGTGTTCACGCCAAAGACGCTGGAAGGGTTGCCGGTGATCTTTTACGGCGGCGTTCGCATGAAGCCCCCCCTGGTGGGGGCGTTCCAACGAATCGCGTACGAGAAATTTCCGACCGTCACGGTGGTGAACGTGGCCGACGCGCTGGAGATCGTGCAGCAGGTGGTGGATCAGATCGCGCTGGTGATCCGGTTCCTGTCCGGTTTCGCGATTCTGGCCGGTGCCATCATTCTGGCGGCCAGCATCGCCGGGACGCGCTTCCGCCGAGTGCGGGAGGTCGTCATCTTGAAAACGTTAGGAGCCACGCGGAGACACGTCGGGCGGATTTTCTCGGTCGAGTTTCTGACGCTGGGCGCGGTCGCCGGGCTGATGGGCGCAATTCTGGCCGCGATTTTTTCAAGCCTAGTGCTGAAGCGGCTCCTGGGCGCTCATTTCCACTTCGACCCGAAGGCGACCGGCCTGGCAATCGTGCTGACGGCGGCGCTGGCGAACCTTTCGGGATGGCTGGCGAGTTTTCGGATTTTGCGGCACAAGCCGCTAGAGGTGTTGAGGGATGAGTAGGGCGGGCTATTGAGCCTGCAGCCTGCTTCCAGCAGGCTATTTCGTCGCTGGGATAAGCCGCCCAGGGGCGGCTGCCCGGCTGGGAAACGTCGGCTGAAGCCGACGCTGCAAGCTGAAGCTCGTGCCACCTCAAGAAGGTACAATCGAGGTATGAGGGAGCTTTATGAGGTTGACTACGTCAACGGCCTTCGGGTGATTCGTTTGCCGGAGGACTCGCCGGTGATCACGATGGAGTACTTGAAGGCGGTCCAAGATGCGATTGATGACGAGGATGCGGTGAAGGCCTTTCGTACCGGATCGTAAGCCCTGTGTCAC
>CAVVNE010000169.1:0-8445 GCA_963749245.1 Bryobacterales bacterium | reverse complement strand
CTGTCCTGTTCCTTGACGAGTACGTATTGCTACTGCCCCGGCCAGATCCGCGACCTGCCCCAGCGGCGCGATACCGGGAGCCGCCAACACATCACCGGGCTTCATTTCTTTCATCGCCGGAAGCAGCCGTCGGTTGGCGATCGCGACCGAAACTTCGTAATGGTCCTTCGAATAGCCGAAAGATCCGGCCATGCCGCAGCAGCCTGCGTCCAGATCGACGACCGTGGCGGAGGGGATGCGCGATAACAAAGCGATAGCGGTGGCGTCCAGCAGCCCATCGACTTCTGATGGCAATGGGCGTGGAACAGGATTCGCTGGGGGCCGGCGTGGAGGGGCAGATCGAGCGTCGCCGCAAATTCCTCGAAACAGCACGCTCGCTTCGGCGACCACGCGGGCTTTCGTGGGCCAGCTCGCCCCGCAGCAGCGACGGCGCGTCTTCGTTTACCGCCGATAGGCAGCTCGGCTCGCAGAACAAGAATGTTCTCGCCGCGCTCGGCGACCGGGAAAAGAGCGTTCGACGATTTCGCGCGGCGGCCGCCGCCTGGCTGAGCAGACCTTGCGAAATGAGAGGCCGGCCGCAGCAGCCGGGCCGGACGACGCTCACCGCGCAGCCGCCACGTTCGAGAATCTCCACGGCCGCGATGCCGATCTCCGGCTCGTAATGATTGGTGAACGTGTCGTTGAACAGCGTGACACGGTTGCCGCCGGCCGAGGCCTTGCGGCGCGCGGCCCATCGCGAAAACGTCTCGCGCTTCCACGCTGGAAGTTTACGGCGGCGATCGATGAAGGGCGCGGGCACAAGGTTCGACAGAGGTGCGAAGCGGCTGCCCCACTTGGAGAGGAGTTCGATGTTTCCGAGCACCCGCGCCTGAAGTGGTGTTCCGTGGCGCGTATAGTAGTCGGCCAGAAACTCACTCTTGAATCGCGCCATATCGACGCCCACTGGACACTCTGTTTTGCAGGCGCGGCATTCCAGGCACAGGTCGAGCGCGCCGAACACTCCCTCATCGCCGAGCCCCGCTTCGTCGAGTTTTCCGGAAATCGCCAGTCGCAAAACGTTGGCGCGGCCGCGTGTCGAGTCCGACTCCTCCCGCGTCACCATGTAGGAAGGGCACATCGTCCCGGCCAGCTTCTTGCGGCACGCGCCGACGCCGCTGCACATTTCCACCGCGCCCGCCATTCCGCCGTATTCTGAAAAATCGAAAAATGTTTTGGGATTTCGCGCGGAGTATTTCGCGCCGAATCGCAAATTCGACGTCACGGGCGGCGCATCGACGATCTTCCCGGGATTCAAGAGCCCTTCAGGGTCGAACGTCCTCTTGATCTCTCGAAACGCCTCGTAGATCGTATCGCCGAACATTTTTCGGTGGAACGGACTGCGCACCAGGCCGTCGCCATGCTCGCCGGACAGCGCGCCGCCGTATTCCAACACCAGTTTCGCCACGTCATTCGCGATCGCTTCGAACGTGCGGACGCCTGACTCAGTCTTCATGTTGATCACGGGCCGGACGTGCAGACATCCGACGGATGCATGCGCGTAAATTCCGGCGGTCGTTCCGTGCGCGCGCAGCAAATCAAGGAATTTCCCAATGTATTCACTTAATTGTTCGGGTGCGACCGCGGTGTCTTCGACAAAGGGAATCGATTTCGCGTCCTCCTTCATGGCCATCGAAAGACCGAGCGCGGCTTCGCGCAGGCTCCAGATGCGAGCCTGCGCCGCAGGGTCTGTTTCCGCGCGATAGCGGTAGCCCAGGTTTTTCGCGCGCAGGTCCTCTTCAAGCGCCCGCAGCCGCGGAGGCAGATCTTCCTTGCGGTCGCCATAAAACTCGACGCACAACGTCGCGCCCGGGTCGCCTTCGATATACGATTTGCGGATCCGGTCCAGTGCGGCGTTCTGGCGGGTGTTGTCGAGAATCGCCTTGTCCATTACTTCGATCGCCGACGGGCCATGCCGCAGAATCGCGGGAGTAGCCGCAAGCGATTCGAGCAGATCGGCGAACTCGATCACCATGACAGCCTTCGCCTTTGGCAGTGGCACCAGACGAAGCTTCGCCTCCAGCACGATGCCCAGAGTCCCTTCGGACCCGACCATGATTTTCACGAGGTTCACCGGCTTCGTCCGGTCGGTGAACTCGTCCAGGTTGTATCCGCCGACTCGCCTTAAAACCTTCGGATATCGCCGCTCGATCTCCACGGCGTGCTCGGACGCGAGGCGCAGCACGGTGCGATAACAGGCGGCTTCGAGAGAATCGTTTTGGGGAATGTTCTCGCGTGGGACCTCGCGAAAATGCGCGATGCTGCCATCGGCAAGAAGCACCATCTGTTCCAGCACGTGATCGATGGTTTTGCCATAGAGCACGCTGCGCGCGCCGGAAGAATTGTTCGCCATCATGCCGCCGACCGTCGCGCGGCTGGCCGTCGAAATATCCGGCGCGAAGCGCAGGCCAAGGCCGGCAAGCTGCGCGTTCAGTTCATCGAGGACGATGCCGGGCTCCACGCGCACCCACCGTTCCGCGGCGTTTACCTCGAGCATGCGATGAAAATATTTCGACGTATCGACGACGATCCCTTCGCCGATCGCCTGCCCGGCCTGCGAAGTCCCGCCGCCGCGCATCGTCATGGGGACGTGAAACCGCCGGCAGACCTCGGCTGCGCGAATCAGATCCTCGCGATGGAGGGGAATCACGACCCCGGCCGGCTCCATTTGATACACGCTGGCGTCGTTCGAATACAGCGCGCGGGAAATTTTGTCGAACCGGACTTCGCCTTCGACGCTCGCTTTCAGCTCGCGTTCCAGAGCGTCGTTCAACGGGCGAGCCCTTCCCGTAAACGTTCCAGCCCGCGCGCCAGATTTTCGCCGCCGCTGGCGAAGGAGACGCGCAGTGTGCCTTCGCCGCCTGGTCCGTACGCAGATCCATGTACGACCACCACGCCATGTTCGTACATCAGTCGCTTGCGAATTTCGTTCGAGGGAATCTGCGATTCGCGCACGTCCACCATAGCGAAAAAACCACCCTCCGGCGCGATTACCCGCACACCGCGCAACTCTTCGATGACCTGTGCGCGCCGCCGCGTATATTCCTCGCGCATCGACGAAACGCAGTCCTGCGGACCGGTGAGGGCTTCCGCCGCCGCATCCTGAATGAAGGTCGCCGGGCCGCGGCTCGATTGCGCCAGCACCAGAAACATCGCGTGAATCAGCGCCGCCGGACCCGCGCAATACCCCACCCGCCAACCGGTCATCGAATACGTTTTGGAAAGGCTGTTCACCAGCACGCATCGATCTCTCAAGCCAGGCGCGATTTCAAGCGGCGACACGTGCACGGCGTCGCCATAGGTGATCGCCTCGTAAATCTCGTCGCTGATCAGAAACAAGTTGCGCCGTTCGCAAAACGCCGTGATCGTTTCGAGTTCGTCACGCGTAAGAACGGTTCCCACCGGATTCCACGGCGTATTTAAAACCATCGCCTTGGCGGCCGGCGACCACGCGCTCTCCAGCGCTTCTCCCGTGATGACGAATCGGCCGTCGCGAATCTCCGAAGCGATGGATTTGATCCGCCCGCCCGCCATGCGAATGGGCGATTGATAAGCGTCATAAATCGGATCGGGTAGCAGTACCTCGTCACCTTCATTCAACATGGCCATCAGCGACGCGTAGACGCCGAGGGTCGCGCCCGTGGTGGCCAGCACCTCAGTCGACGGATCGAATTTCAGGCGGTTGTCGCGCTCCAGTTTTTGGGCCGCCGCCTCACGAAAGGCCTTCTCGCCCCGATTGTCCGGATACGACGTCCGCCCGTTGCGTAGCGCGCGGATCGAGGCTTCCACGATGTGAGGCGGAGTGGGAAAATCCGGCTCTCCGCGCATCAGCGACACCAGCGATTTCCCTTGCACCTGCGCGATGCGCACCTCCGCGAGGATGGCGTTTACGGTGGTCGGCTGCAAGTCGGAAATCCGGGTCGATCCGGACAGAACAGGCACAGGATGCAGCACGGGTTTATCATAATTCAAATCGGTGCTCACCAAAAATCAGATCCCCACGCCGGCGCTGCTGCTCGATTCCGGTCTGCTCGAATCCAATCTTTCGCGCATGGCGCAGGCGGTGAAACGGTCCGGCAAACAGCTTCGACCGCACGCCAAAGCGCACAAGTGCGTCGAAGTCGCGAAGCGTCAGATCGCGCATGGGGCATGCGGAGTTTCCGTTGCGACGGTCGCGGAGGCCGAATTAATGGCCGCGAACGGCATCTCTGGCATTCTACTGACGTCTCCGCTCGGCGATCCTGCGAAAGTCGCGCGCATCGCCGCCACCGGCGCGATGGCCGTGGTCGATCACATCCGGCAGGTCGAATGGTACGAAGCCGCCGCGACGCGTCCCATCGATCTTCTGATCGATCTCGACATCGGCGATCATCGCACGGGCGCGAGTTCCCCGGCACAGGCTCTCGAAATCGCGCGCGCGATCGGCAAAAGCGCAAATCTTCACCTGCGGGGCCTGCAAGCGTATTCGGTCAGCGGATCGCACGGCGCGGACGTTGCCACGCGCAGACAAATTTCCCAGGGCGCGTTTCAAACCGCCGCCGCCATTCGTGACTTACTGGTGCGCGAAGGATTCTCAACGGAAATTCTCACCGGCGGAAGCACGGGAAGCTGGGACGTCGATCTCGAACTGCCGGACGTGACCGAGCTGCAATGCGGATCCTACGTCATGATGGACCTGGCTTACCGCCGCATCGGCATCGACTTTCATCACGCCATGACGATCCTGGTGACCGTGGTCAGCGCCAATCACGACTCCTTCGTCACCGTCGACGCCGGCTACAAAGCGTTCGCAACGGACCGCCCCTTCGGTCCCGAACCCGTTCACAGCAACGCGAAATATCGTTGGGGCGGCGATGAATTTGGATTTCTCGACGCCAAACCCGCGCTCGGAGATCGCGTGGAGTTCATCGCGCCGCATTGCGACCCGACTGTCAATCTGTACGACCGCATCTACGTTTGCCGCGGCGAAACGGTGGAAGCCATCTGGCCCGTGATGGGACGCTGCTGATGCAGCGCCTTCGTCCCACGCGCGTGCGCTACGTCGTGCTCGCATTCACCGTTGTCGTCTACATGATCACGTACATGGATCGCGTGGTGATCTCCAACGCCGCGCCCGTGATCCAGAAGGAATTCGGATTTTCGCTGATCACCATGGGCTGGATTCTGGCCAGCTTCCGCTGGGGCTACGCACTGTTTCAAATTCCCGGCGGATGGCTCGGGGACCGCATCGGCCCGCGCCGCGCGCTCGCGATCATCGTCACCTGGTGGAGCGCCTTCACCTCGCTGACCGCGTTCGCCTGGGGCGCGACCTCGATGCTTGTCGTCCGATTTCTGTTCGGCATCGGCGAGGCGGGTGCGTTCCCCATCGCCACGCGATCGCTTTCGCGATGGATGCTGCCCGGCGAACGAGGTTTCGCGCAGGGCCTTACTCACGCCGGATCGCGTTTGGGCGCCGCGATGACGCCTCCCCTCGTCGTCTGGATCATCACGCGCTACAACTGGCGTGCCGCGTTTGTGACGTTCGGCGTCACCGGCATCGTCTGGGTAGCCGCCTGGCTGTTCTACTATCGCAACACGCCCGACGAGCACGCGGGCGCGAATGTCGCCGAGCGCGACCTGATCCGCGTGGCCACCGGAGGCGCGCAGCGAAACACGGGCGCGCCTGTTCCGTGGCGAAAGATTCTCGCGAACTCCGGACTCTGGTATCTGGCCGCGACGTATTTCTGCTACGGATATTGCCTGGCGACCTATCTCGACTGGTTTCCGACTTATCTGAATCAATATCGCCACTACGATTTGAAGCACATGGGATTTTACGCGAGCCTGCCGTTGCTGGCCGGAACCGTCGGCGATCTCATGGGTGGATGGCTCTCCGACGTGCTGCTGCGCACGACCTCAAACGTGAAGCGGTCGCGTCGGGCCGTCGCGGTTGCCGGATTTCTGCTCGCTGCCATGGCCATCGTTCCCGCCACTTTGACCGCGGATCCGCAGACGTGCGTCGTCTGGTCCTGCGTCGCGTTCTTCGGACTCGAAGTCACGGTGGGGGTTTCCTGGGCGATTCCGCTGGATATCGGCGGCGATTGCGCCGGCTCGGTTTCGTCGGTGATGAACATGTGCGGTAATATAGGAGGCGCGATTTCACCGGCCGCGCTCGCTTATTTGGTGAAGGCGTACGGGTGGAACGTGCCGTTTCTGGTCGCCTCTTCGTTATGTGCGATCGCAGCGGTGCTTTTTTATACGAAGATCGACGCGAGCCGCTCGATCGAGCTCGCATGAGGCCGGCATGAAGATCAATCCTGAAAAATGCGTCGCTTGCGGCAATTGCACGTACGTCTGTCCGATGGGCGCGATTTACATCGATCCGAAAATCCATCGCGCGACGATCAATCGCGACGAGTGCGTGGAATGCTACGCCTGTTTCAACGGCCTGAGCCAGGAACATCTCAACCCTGTCTTCGTGCGCGCCGTGCGAAAAGTGTTTCAGACCATGCGCCTGCGCTTCGATCCCGAACCCGATGTCTGCCCGACGGCCGCATTCGAACCCGACGAGCTGGCCTGGCCTCGCGTCGTCCGCCGCGCCTTCTCCGATCCGCGCGTGCCTCATGAATCGACGGGCGTGCACGGCCGCGGCACCGAGGAAGTCAAGACCAACGACATCAGCGGTCGCGTGAAGGCCGGCGAGGTCGGGTTCACCATCGAATTCGGCCGCCCCGGCGTCGGCGCGCGATTCCGCGACATCCAGAAAATGTGCACCGCGCTCGCTCGCGCCGGAGTCGCGTTCGAGAAAAAGAACCCCGTGACATCGCTGATGAGCGACGTTGCCACCGGTACCATTCGCGAAGACATTCTCGACGAAAAAGTGCTGTCGGCGATCGTCGAAATCAAGGTTTCCATCGATCGCGCCGAGGAGATTATCCGACTGGTCTGGGACGTCGAAAAGCAGATCGGAACCGTGGTCGCTCTCGGCGTCGGCGTGCGCTGCGATCAGGAAGGCGACGAAAACGTGGTCGCTCCGATACTCGAAAAACTCGGCTATAAACTGGAGCGCGCGAAAACCAACATCGGCCTGGGCCGCATCACGAATCCCGTGCCTCAGCCGGCGCAGGAAACGGTGGGTGTGAAATGACGAACACTCTGCATCGCTTCGGACCGGCGGAAAGCTTCCGCGACGATTACGTGGTCTTCGCCATGTGCAGCAAGGGCCGCAACGATCAGGACTCTCTGCCGAAGCTCAAGCGATTTCTGGAACTGGCGCTGGCGCACAAGCCGGTTAATCTGGGCGATGCGATTCACGGCGGCGCGCTGCGCCCGTCGAAGAACATGAACCCGTCCTCGCACTGGCATCGCGACACGGCGCCCGATTTTCAGGGTGTCATCGACGGGCTCACCGGACCCTCCACGGTCGCCGCCGTATTCGATAACCGTCCGGCGGCGGAGGATTTCGTCAAGGCGGTAAAGGACGCCGATCTCGGCCTTAGCATCAACGTCTCGACCTCGATCGATGGAGCCGAGCAGTGCTGCTTCGCGGCCGGAATTTCTCGCCACAGCGTCGGCTATTCGCTGGGCTTCGAGGGCGCAACCGAAAAACTGCCCGGCTCGAAAGTGATGATGCTGTCAACCATGTGCGGACACGGCATGGTCAGCCATTCGCTGGCGAAGAAACTGATCGACTGGGTCCGCGAAGGCCGCCGCACGCCGGAGCACACATCGGGTGGACGAAGCGAAGAAAGACCATCGTACTCGTAAAGCATAAGGTCCTCAGGTCGCCACAGAACAGCGTCCCGGCCCAAGATACTCGCAAGAAGTTCGCGAACCCAAGCGGTGGGCTTCATGAACTACCACACGGCAGGCCTGCGCTGATTGCACAAGCGCACGGGAGGGGAGAATCGATTCGCCCCGCCACCAACACCCTATCGCCCCGCAAACTGAGTATATCCACGTTGCTGCAGACCGTCAACGCGCCTTCTCGCCGGTCTGCACGACATATTTGCGAAAGCCCCGGAGTCAAGGGTAAGGTCCTTTGCACAGCCCCTCGTGGCGGGCAACAGACCATAGGCCAGGGCGTGAGAAGGTGGGGGATAATCCCGACGCGTCCGGTGTCAAATCGCGCGAACTATTGAATAATTGTTAACAAAATATTACGAGGCTCTACTATTTCACAGGCTCTGACGCCCTGAGCTATCCTGCAAAGCGGGATTGGCCCTCCGGGCCTTGCCCCTGACGTACCCCTCATGTATTGAATGGCTCAACCCTTTCAGGTAATGAGCTGTTCGATCTTGGGACACATAATCTCAAAACCGGACAGTCTGCGCTGCTTCGTTTTTTGTGGTCCACCGTCGAAAACGTGTGGATTCAGTTTCTTGGCGCTGGCCTTAAAATGGCACTCGAATTGCCACAAGTATGCTGGGA
>CAVVNE010000168.1:0-15219 GCA_963749245.1 Bryobacterales bacterium | reverse complement strand
TGGACGCTGTGCTGGTGACGGCGCCTACCTCGTCCTTCAACGTCGGCGCCAGGTTGGGGTGAGTCGCCTGCATCGCCGGCACCAGTCCGAACAGAATTCCCGTCAGCAGAGAAACGCCGACCGTGAATCCCAAAACGCGCCAGTCGGGGGTTGCCGAAATGGTCAGCGTTCTGTCGGCGGACGGCAGAAAACTCACCAATGTCTGGTCGATCCAGACCGCCAGCAGCAGTCCCGCCGCGCCTCCGGCGATCGACAGCAGCAGGCTTTCGATCAATAGTTGCGACACGATCTGCGCACGGCTCGCGCCCAGCGCCAGCCTGACCGCGATCTCCTTCTGCCGCGCGGTGGCCCGCGCGATCAGCAGATTCGCGACGTTGGCGCAGGCGATCAGCAGGACCAGCGCGACGATGGCCATCAGCACCAGCAACGAATTGGAGAATTGCTCGCGCAGATCTCGACTTTCCCTTCGACGCCGGAATCAGATCGATCCACATGCGCAGGAACGCCTGCCTGGTCTCCGGCGCGGCGTGCGCGAAGTCTTTTTCCTGCACCTCCATTTCCAGCATCTGGTGCATGAGGGGCTGCAAGCTGGCCTTGGCCTGCTCCACGGTCACGCCAGGCTTCATGCGTCCGTAAGCGTTTACCCAGCGGTTGCGGCGGTTTTTCAAGTCATAGAAGCCGAGCTGATCCACTTGCAGCTTCATCATGATCGGAACGCGGACCTGCGGCGAGCGCGTCGGGTCGGTTCCATCAAAACCGGCCTGGCTCACGCCCACCACGGTAAATGGATATCCGTTCAGCACGAGTTTCTTTCCGATGACCCGAGGATCGCCGGCGAAGCGGCTGATCCAGTAGCGGTAGCTCAATACCGCATACGGCGCGCCGCCGGGCGTCTGGTCGTCGGACGCGTTAAACACACGTCCCAGCGCCGCGCCCACGCCCAGCACCGGGAAATACGTTCCGGAAACGACTTCCCCGGAGATGCGCTCGGTTTTCCCCTCGAAATTCAGGCTGAAAGCGATGTCGTCGCGGCAGAACATCCCGCTGAAGACCTGGTTCTTGTCGCGGAAATCCTCATACATCGGATAAGAGATCTTGTTCGGGCCGTTGTTGCTGCCGTAATGCTGACCGCGGTCCCACAACAGGACAAGTTGTTGCGGATCTTTCACCGGCAAAAGCCGCAGCAGCACTTGATCGATGAGCGTGAAAATCGCGGTGTTCGCGCCGATGCCCAGGGCGAGCGAAAGCACGGCAACGGCAACAAATACCGGCGATTTACGAAACGTGCGGAGCGCATAGCGGATGTCGTTTAGGAGGTTGCCCACGAAAAGAATACCGTCCACTAAGGAAAACGTTACAGACGGGTGGGAGTTCGCAAATTATTTTCGCGGCTCGGAAATGCCGGCTGAAGCCTGCGGAAAAAGTCGTTGCAAGATTGGCAGGCGGAACCGCCTGCCCCACCAAAGTATACTAAGCAGTTACAGCAAGGTGGGACAGGCGCTTTCGCCTGTCGAGCGACTTTTTCCCAGCCTCTCTAATGCTCGCGCCACACCAGCTTGCTTAAACCTGTATCGCGAACGGCGGACAAGCCTAGCGCGGCGCGCACCACTTCCTCCGAGCCGCTATACCTGGGCAGCAAGCGGAATTGTAACTTGCTCTGCAACACGACCGTGGGGTAGAGAATCCCTCTTCCTACGTCGTAGGCCGAGGCGTCCTCCAGACGAATCCGGCGCGCTCTGTATCGAAACTCGAGAATCCCGTTTGGATCGCGGGTCAATTTGCCGAGAGTCAGGCGCGGCATCCCTCGAATCCTGCCAACGGTGAACGCGCGCACTTCGCCATTCGCTACAGCCACTTTCCCGGGAAACAGGACATCCCATGCGAACACCGTGCCCAGAATCAGCACCCGCAGCGCCAGCCAGAACAGGAGGGCGCAAATGCCGATCACGACGCCGGAGGCGATGAGGCCGAGGGTCGGATTCACGACCGCGCACACCGCGACCGCAAGCAGGACCGCGGCGCGCGAAGCTTTCACCGCCAGATCCAGAAACGGCACCGGACTCAACAGCGCCACCACATCGGCCGCGTGACCCACCACCCAAACCACCAGCGTGATCGCGGTCCCGGCGATCAGCAGGAGCGCCCCCATGCCCAGGTGTCCCGCGGTTTCGAGCGCGCCGGGCGGTGCCGCGTAGACTATCGGCTGAATCAGTTCCGAGATGTCGCGGATACCCGTCAGCCTCGATACTTCGTGGAACATCACCGGAAACGCGATCAGCACCAGCGCCGCCTTGTTGACCACCAGAACTTCAATCGCGTCCAGAGGTTTCTTGAGGGGATGAACCGTGCCGCCGATCGAGTCCTTGAAAAAAATCAGGACCAGAAGAACGGCGATTGGAATCCAGAATTGAGGATGGGAATAAAACGGAAGGCTCGCGCGCTCCGCCGGAGTGGCGCGCGCGTAATCGTAAATACCGAGGAGGCAAACGCCCAGCAGCGGAGAAATGGCGGTGCTGGTAACCGTGGCGATGGCCGTGGAGATCTGCTGGCCGCGGTTCAAGGTATCGACGGTGCTTTTCGGCTCGGCAGCCGCAGGCAGCGCCAGGAACAACAATAGGTTGACAAACCGCATAATGCCACCCAGCCGGCCGCTGACCGCTCCCGATGGTCGCGGTTCTAAAGGAGGCTTTTCAGCAAGCCGCCGGCGATGGACGTCAAGTCCGTTCCGGCGCCCGGCAACTGGCCGTCCTTGGCGATTCCGCTCATCACTATCGGCAGGAACTCGGCGATCTTGGCCGACGCGTCGTCGGGGGAGATCCCCAGTTTGTTGGCGACGGCGGCGATGTGCTCATCGCCCAGCACGCTCTTGATCTGGTCGGCGGAGACGTTCATGTTCGCGCCCGGACCGGCCCAGGACTGCACCAGGTGCCCCAGCCCTCCTGCATTGAACTGCTGCGCCAGACCGTCGGCGCCTCCCGGATGATTCTGCAGCATCTCCAGCACGGCGCCCGCGGCTCCACCACTGCCGCCGCTGCCGAGCATTCCTTCCACGCTGTCGAGCAAGCTCATATTACTTCTCGTTCTTCGCTTTGTGATACCCGGCTGCGATTGCGTCCTTTTCGGACATGAACTTTCCGGCCTTGGTGGCGCCGTAATATTCGCTGCCGCTGTCGTGATAGACCTTGGTCGACGTGTTGACCCAAACTTGTCCGGCAGATTTCGCCGCCGCGATCTGGGCGTCGGTGGCGGTCTTCGCGGCTGTGGTTTTCTTCGTGGTGGCCGTCGTCGTCTTCTTCGTCTTCGTGGTCGCCGTGGTCGTTGTGCTCTGCGGAGCCTCGAATGCGAACGCCGCCGCGCCCGCCAACAGGACCGAGCTGATGCACACTATCATTATTTTGTTGAATTTCATAGGATCGCTATTCTTCCTCTTCCTCTTCGCCCGCGCGAGCCGCCTTGGCCGCCGCAATGATCTTTTCCGCCTGCAACCCGGGCACAAAATCGTAATGATCGAACTCCATGGAAAACGACCCTCGGCCTTGTGTCATTGATGTTAAATCATTCAAATAATTGAGCATTTCCGCCATCGGGACCTGCGCTTTAATAATCTGCGTGCCGCCCTTGGTGTCCATGCCCGAAATCCGGCCGCGCCGCCCGTTCATGTCGCCCATCAGATCGCCCGCAAACTCAACAGGAGCCTGCACTTCCACGTTCATAATGGGTTCCAGCAAGGATGGTTTCGCCTGTTCCATTCCAGCCCGGAACGCCTTCCTGGCGGCTAATTTAAATGACATTTCCGATGAATCCACATCGTGATAGGACCCGTCATAAACAACGACTTTAAAATCAACCACAGGATATCCCGCTAAATATCCTCTTTCGGCTGTCTCCAGAATGCCTTTTTCGATGGCGGGAATGAAGTTTTTGGGAATTGCGCCGCCGAATACTTCATTCGCAAATTCAAATTTCGCGCCGCGGGCGAGCGGCTCCATCCGAATCCAGCAGTCGCCGAACTGGCCGTGGCCTCCGGTCTGTTTTTTGTGCCGGCCCTGCACTTCGGCTCTGCCGCGAATGGTTTCGCGATAGGGAATTTTCGGCGCATGGAGCGCCACATCGACACCGTAGCGTTTTTTCAAGCGGCTGACGATGATTTCAATGTGCTGCTGACCGCAGCCGGCTAGCAGGAATTCCTTGGTTTGCGGGTCGCGGTAGAAGCGCAGCGACTTATCTTCTTCGAGAATCTTGTGAATCGCGTTGCCCATGCGATCCTCGTCGTTGCGCGTTTTGGCGGCGATGGCGTAGGCGATGGAAGGCTCGGGGAGACGCACCTCCGGATACTCGATGATCGAGGCTTTATCGGCCAGCGTGTCGCCGGTCAAGGTATCGCGCAGTTTCGCGACGGCACCGATGTCGCCGGCATGCAGCTCGGTGAGGGGAACGATGGTTTTTCCGAAAATCGCGCCGATGTGCGCGAGCCGCTCGTCGACGCTGGAGCGCGAACTGACCAGGTGCGCGTCGTTTTTCAGCACGCCGGAGATCACTTTGAAGTAGGAAACACGGCCCGCGAACGCGTCGGCAACGGTTTTGAAGACGAAGGCGGAAACCGGCCCTTTATCGTTGATCGCGCGCTGCACTTCCTTGCCGTTCGAACTGCCGGTCCACGAACCGCATTCGAGGGGGCTGGGGAAATGTTCGTTGACGAAGGAAAGAATCTGATCGCTGCCGATATTGGCGGCGGCCGAGGCGCACATCACCGGGAAAATGCGACGCACGCGCACCGCTTCGCGCAGGCCGTCGAGAATGTGATCCACCGGCAGGGTGCCTTCGGCGAAAAATTCCTCGAGCAGGGCGTCGTTGCCTTCGGCCACCATTTCGACCAGCGCCTCATGACCGGCTTTGGCGGCCTCGGCGAGGTCGGTGGGAATGTCTCCCTCCTTGTCGCCGGCGTACGCTTTCATGCGCACCAGATCGACGACGCCCTTGAAGTCCTTCTCGGCGCCGATGGGGAGATGAATGGGAATCGCCGTGCGTCCGAAGGCCGCTTGCACGCTCTCGAGAGTACGTTCGAAGCTGGAGCGCTCGCGGTCGAGCTTGTTGATGATCACGGCACGAGGCAGCACGAATTCCTCCGCGAAGCTCCAGACCTTTTCGGTCTGCACTTCGACGCCGGCGATGCCATCGACCACCACCAGCGCGGCGTCGGCGGCGATGAGGGTGCCTCGGGTGTCGTTGATAAAGATATTGAACCCGGGGGTGTCGATCAGGTTGATTTTTTTCCCTTTCCACTCGACGGCGGCGATGGCGGAAGAAATCGTGATTTTGCGGGCGATCTCCTCTTCGTCAAAATCGGTAATCGTGTTTCCTTCATCGGGCCGGGTGAGGCGGGGAGTAGCGCCGGCGGTGAATAAAAGGGCCCCAGTGAGGGCCGTCTTGCCGGAATTCCCATGGCCGACCAGGGCCACGTTCCGGATGTCGCTGGTCTCATACACTTTCATCGGAGAAAGAAATCCTTAAGCGGAGTTGTAAAACGAGGATAGTATCACAAACAGGTGAATTCGCTCTCGCACGAGATGAACACGCACGTGATGAACATAGATGGAGTGCCACACATTCGTTGTGACAATGGTAGGCGCGGCTGGACTCGAACCAGCGACCCTCAGCTTAGAAGGCTGATGCTCTATCCACCTGAGCTACGCGCCCGCTATTCGATGGTAGCAACGCGGGGCGCTATACTCAAAGCAACGAATGGATCACAACGCACTTCTCGTCGCCGCACTTGCCAACGTGCCGACGGTGATTACCGTGCTCATCGGGATTTTAATCAATAATTCGCGAATCAGCGATCTGAATTCGCGAATCAGCGGGATGGACGGCCGCATTGGCGGCCTGGAAAGCCGCATCACGAACTTCGGGCATAAGATGGACACCCGTTTCGACATGCTGCTCGGCAAGGTTGTCGAAATCGACAACCGCTTGACCCGCATGGAAGCGCAACGGCACTAACATCGCGAGCGCTGGGCGTGCTAGCCTATCCCTCTTATGAGATTGCTGCCGGCCCTTCTGCTTTCTTCGGGTCTTCTTGCTCAGGTGCCTACTCCGGAATCGGTTCTTGGGCACAAGCCCGGGGACGATTTTTATCTTGCCGACCTACGATGAATCGCTGGGGTACTTTCAGAAGCTCGCCGCGTCCACCGACAAGCTGAAGCTGGCACGCGTCGGCAAGACCACGCGCGGCGTCGACTGGTACATCGCCTACATTTCTTCCGCTAAAAATTTAGCCGAGCTGGATAAGTATAAGGACACGGCGAAGAAGGCTCGCCCTGGTGAAGGGGCTGAGCGACGCCGACGCGCGCGCACTGGCCCGTACCGGTAAAGTGATCGTTCATATCGACGGCGGACTGCATGCGACCGAGGTCGCGGGCGCGCAGCATACGATCCAGCTGGCCTATAACCTGGTGACGAAGACCGATCCCGAGACCACCGCGATTCTGGACAACGTGATCCTGGTCCTGTGGTTTTCCATCAACCCCGACGGCCAGAACCAGGTGGCGAAATGGTATCGCAGCAACCTGGGCACTTCTTACGAAGTGAGCCCGGTGCCGGGACTGTGGCAGGAATATATCGGCCACGACAACAATCGCGACGGATACATGAACAACATGATCGAGTCGCAGACCATTACCAAAGCGGTGCTCGATTATTATCCGCAGGTGTTTTATAACCATCACCAGACGGCTCCGTTTCCGGCGCGCATCTGGATTCCGCCGTTCGCCGAACCGATTTCGTCGAATCCGAATCCGCTGATGTGGCGATGGGTGAATAAATTCGGCACCGCGATGGCCGCGTACCTGGACGAGCACGACATGCCGGGCGCGATGCATCGCGGGCGGTTCGACGACTGGTATCCGGGCTTCGTCGACCACGTGAACAGCTTCCGCAACACGGTTTCGTTCCTCACCGAGACGGCGCTTTATCGGTACGCCACGCCGCATTTTTACACCATCGACGAATTCCCCCGCGACAAGCAGGATCTGAAGGCGGAGGTGTTTTACCCGAGCCCGTGGAAGGGGCGGATGGTGGCGTTTGCGCGACGCGACGAATTACATGCTGGGCGCGTCGATGGCCGTGCTGGATACGGCGGCGAAGAGCCGGGAGGAGCTGTTGTACAACCGCTATCGGGCCGGCAGCGACACGATCCAGAAGTTCGAGAAGGATCCTCCGTACGCCTACGTGATTCCGCAGGCGCAGCACGATGTGCCGACGGCTGCGATTCTGGTGGAAAAACTGCTGATCGACGGCATCGAGGTGCATCAGGCGACGCGCGATTTTAAGGCGAATGGAGAAATGTACAAGGCCGGCGATTGGGTGGTGCTGATGGATCAGCCGTTCGCGGCGCTGGTGAAGGAGTTGTTCGAGGCGCAGCATTATCCGGATCTGCGCACGGTGGCAGGCGGAGGCGGAGGAGGAGGGCGGGGCGCGGCAGCGGCTGGCGGTGGAGGTCGAGGCGGCGGTGGACGAGGTGGTGCGGCGGCTGGCGCCCGCAACACCTACTCCGGCGCCAACTCCTGCGACCCCCGCCGCGACGGCACCCGCTCCGGCGGCCCCTGCTCCGGCAGCGGGAGGAGGCGGACGCGGTGCGGGCGGGGGCGGGCGCGGGGCGGCAGCATCCGCGACGTCGAATCCGCTGGGGAGTTCGTTTGAAACTCCGTACGACGTGACCGGATGGACGCTGCCCATGCAAATGGGCGTCACTGTCGTGATGGTCAGCGAGCCCGTTTCGAGCGACACGCGCGCCGCTCTCAAGAAAATCGAACGCGTCGCCACCATCGTGGGCAAGGTGGAAGGCTCGGGCCCTGTGTTCGTGTTTTCGCACAATTCCAACGCGTCGATGAAATCGGTGAACGATATTCTGAACGCCGGCGGCACGGTGAGCTTCGGCAAAAGCGATTCGATGATTTATGCCGGCGGCAACGCGGCCTCTATTCTCAAGAACAACGGTGTTGACGCGCGGTCGATGAACGAGACACCGGCGGGGTTCTCGGCGAAAAAGATCCGCGTCGGATTGTACGAGCCGTGGGCGGGCAATATCGACGAGGGCTGGACCAAATGGATCCTGGAACAGTTCCACTTCCCATTCACCGTGCTGCACAACGACGACGTGCGGGCGGGACATCTGCGGTCGAAGTTCGATTCGATCCTGATCGCCGAGATGGCGACCCGCCAGATTGTCGACGGCATGCAGCCGGGCACGGTGCCGGGGCGGTACGCCGGAGGCATTGGCGACGAGGGCGTGGAGGCGCTGCGCGAATTTGTCGAACAGGGAGGCACGCTGGTCGCGCTGGGCAATGCGTCGCAGTTCGCCATCGACCGGTTCAGCCTGCCGGTGACGAACGTGGTGGCGGGGCTGCGATCGGACCAGTTTTTCTGCTCCGGCGCGCTGCTGCGAACCGACGTGAAGGAGCATCCGGTGACGGCGGGACTGCCCGCGGAGGCGGATATTCTGTTCGAACGCAATGAAGTGTTCGACACCAAACCGGAGTTTCGAGGCACGGTGCTGGCGAGCTACGTCGCCCACCGCAATCCTCTGCGGAGCGGATATTTGATCGGCCCGGAGAGGATCGAAGGGAAGGCAGCCGCGCTGGACGCGGTTCTGGGCCAGGGCCACGTGATTCTGATCGGCTTCCGCACGCAGTGGCGCGGCCAATCGCACGGGACCTACAAATTTCTGTTCAACGCGCTGTATTACAACAACTCGATGGCGCCTGCGCTGCCGGCCGCTCCCGCCGAACCGGCCCGTGAAGGAGGAGGACGCGGCGGGCGTGGACGCGGAGGCAACCCGCCTCCGGCGCCCGAGAATGATTTCCATGCGGCCAAGCTGCCGGATTCGCTCGATCATTTGAAAACGGTGGTGGCCCGATGAAGATTCTTAGCTTACTCACGTTGACCGCGATGCTGGGCGTCGCGCAGATCCCTACGCCCGAATCGGTGCTGGGGCACAAGCCCGGAGACGATTTTTATCTCGCCACGTACGACGACGCGCTGGCATATTTCAAGAAGCTGGCCGCGTCCAGCAATCGCATCAAGCTGGTCCAGGTCGGCAAGACTACGCAGGGCCGCGACTGGTACATGGCGTTCATCTCGACGCCCGAAAACCTGGCGCAGCTCGAGCATTATAAGGAAGTCTCCCGCCGGCTCGCGCTGGCGCGCGGCGTCAGCGATGCCGAGGCCCGCAAGCTGGCGCACGATCAGAAAGCGATCATCCACATCGACGGCGGGCTCCATGCGACCGAAGTGGCCAACGCGCAGCATACGATTCAGCTCGGCTACGATCTTGTCGCGCGGGAAGAGCCCGAATACAGGAATATCCGCGAAAACGTGATCACGGAGCTGTGGTTCTCCATCAATCCCGACGGCCAGGACATGGTGGCGAACTGGTACCGGCAAAACGTCGGGACGCCGTATGAAGTGGCTCCGCTGCCTTTTTTGTGGCAGGAATACGTGGGTCACGACAACAATCGCGACGGCTACATGCTGAACATGATCGAGAGCCAGGTGGTGACCAAGGCCACGCTCGAAACGCAGCCGCTGGTGTTCTACACGACTCATCAAACCGCGCCGTTCCCAGGCCGAATCTATCTGCCGCCGTACGCCGATCCGATTTCGAGCAACATGCATCCGCTGATGCTGCGGTGGCTGAGCCTGACCGGCATGAGCATCGCGTCCTACCTCGACGGGCATGGCATGCCGGGCTCCATGCACCGGGAAAGCTTCGACGTGTGGTATCCGGGGTATCTGGATAACATCGGCAATTTCCGCCACACTATCTCGTTCTTCACCGAAACGGCGCTGTATCGCTACGCGACGCCGCATTTTTACACCACGGACGAATTTCCCGCGGCCCGGCAATCGCTGCGCGCGGAGATGATGTACGCCAGCCCCTGGAAAGGCGGCTGGTGGCGCCTGGCCGACGCGTGCCGGTACATGTACGGTTCCGATATGGCGGTGCTGGATATGGCGGTGGAGTATCGCGAGCAGATGGTCTACAACAAATACAGAGCTGCGCGCGACACCATCGAGCAATATGAAAAGGACCCTCCCTACGCCTACCTGATTCCTCGCGAACAGCACGATTCACCCACCGCGGCGCTGCTGCTCGAAAAGCTGATGCTGCAAGGCATCGAAGTGAAGCAGTCGGCCGATCCGGACGCGTGGGTGGTGATGATGAATCAACCGTTTTCCGGCCTGGTGAAAGAGTTGTTCGAGCCGCAGACATATCCGCAGTTAACGCAGCGCCCCTATGACGTCACCGGTTGGACGGTGCCCTATCAGATGGGCGTGGAAGTGCACGCGATGACCACACCTCCTTCGGCGAGGTTCAAAGATTCGCTGAAGCCGGTGCCGATGAAGGGCGGCTCCATCGTCGGCTACACCGCGCCGTTCACACATGCGGAAAACGCCAGCCTGCACGCGGTGAATGAGATTCTCGCGGCCAAAGGTTCGGTCTCGTTCGCGGGGGACGAGATCTCCGCCACCGGCATCGACAAAGGCAAACTGGATTCGATTCTGGCCGCGAATCATCTGCGACCCACCGCCGCCAAAGCGGATGGCAAGCCGGTTAAAGCCGCGCGCATCGGCCTGTACCGGTCCTATAACGCCAACATGGATGAGGGCTGGACGCGCTGGATTCTGGAGCAATACCAGTTCCCGTTTACGACCTTATATAACGGCGACGTCATCGCCGGCCATCTGCACGACAAATACGACGTGATCGTGATCCCCGATTCGCAATCACGAGCCATCATGGAGGGCCACCGCGCGGGAACCATTCCGGACCGCTACGCGGGAGGCATCGGCAACGAGGGCGTCGACGAGCTGAAAGAATTCGTCAATGATGGAGGCACGATGGTGGCATTCAACAACGCCTCGATGTTCGCCATCGAGCAGTTCAACCTGCCGGTGACCAACGCTCTGGCGGGCATCGGCGGCAACGAATTTTTCTGCTCCGGCTGCCTGCTGTCGATTCACGTGGAAGACCAGAAGAACGCGCTCAATGCCGGACTTCTGCCGGACCCCATCGTGATGTTCGAGCGCAGCCCCGCTTTCGATACGAAGCCGGAGTTCAAGGGCTCGGTGCTGGCGCGCTATCCGAAAGACCACAATCCTCTCGAGAGCGGCTATCTGCTCGGCCCGGCGAAGATCGAAGGCAAGGCTGCGGCGCTGAGTGTCGATTACGGGAAGGGGCACGTAATCTTACTGGGCTTCCGTCCGCAGTGGCGAGGGCAGTCGCAGGGGACGTATAAGTTCTTTATGAACGCGTTTTATCTGCAATAATTCAATTGGATGACCGTAATTGAAATTCCCGACCACCAGGCGGCGGCGCTCAAAGCGAGAGCGGCGGCGGAAGGATTAACCCTGGAGGCATGGTTGAAGCGGCTCGCCGATGAGGCGACCACTTTGGTGGAGCTGTCCCCTCAGGAAGCAACAGCCCGCATTCTCGAACTGCAACAATGCGTAAAACCCGATCCCGAGGGCTGGGCTGTTCGCGATTACATCAATCATGACCGCCCCTGATGCCGGCTCTTGTCATTGACTCTTCGGTTGCGGCGTCATGGTGTTTTCCAGACGAGCGCACCGAATATACAAACGCCGTTCTTCAAGCGATCTCGGCCCCTGTTGAAGCGATAGCGCCCCGCCTGTGGGCGTATGAAGTGCGTAACGCCGTCCTCATGGGCTTGCGGCGCAAGCGCATCACCCAAGCCCACGCTCTGGAATTTCTGGAGTCGATCAAGGCACTGCCCATCCACTTGGCCGATCCGGTCTCCTACGACGGCTTGTTCACCTTGGCTGACCGTCACGGCCTAACCGTCTATGATGCTGCCTACCTCGACCTAGCCATCCGCGAAGGTCTACTGATCGCTAGTCTTGATAATGCGCTTTGCAAAGCCGCCCTTAATTCCAACGTGGGTCTGTTCATCCCATAAGCGGCGCAACGAGGTAAAAGGAACGGTCACTGCCCGCCAATGATTTGGAATACCTTTCGATTGACCGAGCGTGTTGGCCAAGCTTCCTGTTGAGTACAATACTTAACGTGAAGCCGGGATTGAGCACAGTTGCGGCAGGAGCGATCATGAGTCTGTCGCTGACGGGCTGTGCCTATAGACTTTACGCTCCGTCTCCTGCCTCTCGACACACGCTCACCGTGGTCGCCAAATCGCCTGAACAGTACGACCTGCGGGTCTTCGGCAAGGCTTATAAGGTGGCAGCTGATGGTAGTGTGGCATTCGAGTATCCTAGGGTACGCCGAGTTTGCGGCATTACCTTTTCGATCGCATTCGCATAAACCGGGGTGCGGATCCGCTAAAGGCGAAGGAGATCTCGTTGTATGCCCACGACAGGGTGGTGCGGACACTCTCCCTGCACGACGTCTCTAAATTGCCCGTCGACAACGCTGGGCGTCCCTACTGAGCGTCAAAGGGCTGCAATAACTGCAAAGCGGCGTCACGAACGCTACTCTCTTGTTCCGGCTCACTGACGGGAACAAATTCCTCCCGATTCGCGTCCTCACCCTACATGAGCATTCTTGAGGACCTTCGCTTCGGCCTCCGCACCCTTGCGAAAAGCCCCGGATTCACCCTGGTCGCCATTACCGCCCTGGCTCTCGGCATCGGCGTCAATGCGACCGTCTTCTCGCTCTCCAACGCTGTCCTCTTTAAGAATCTTCCCTTCGCCAACAGCGACCAGATCCTCTATATCGTCTCGACCAATGCCACGAGACCCCATTCGAACCGCGGTTTCTCATTTCCCAATTTCCGCGATCTGCGCGCTGCCGTGAAGTCCTTCGACGCGGTTGGCGCCGCGACCGAAGTTTCCGCTAATATCAGCGACCACACCGCCTCGCCCGAAGGCTATCACGGAGCCCGCGTCACAGCGAACACATTTTCCGTTATCGGACAAAAACCAGTCGCTGGCCGCGACTTTCTGCCCGCCGACGAACAGCCAGGAGCCGCGCCCGTCGCCATTCTCAGCTACAAGGTCTGGGAAAACCGCTACGGCAAGGATCTTTCCGTCGTTGGCCGCACCGTCCGCATCGACGAGGAGCCCACCACCATCATCGGTGTGATGCCCACCCGTCTCGACTTCCCTCGCGAGACCGAAGTTTGGAAGCCCCTCATCCTGAAGGACGAGTACGAGAAGCGCGAAAACCGGCGTTTCACCGTCTTCGGACACCTCGCCCCCCATGCGAACCTCAAGAGCGCCAACGCCGAGGTGAGCACCATCGCGCGGCGCCTCGCCACTGAATATCCCATCCAGAACAAAGACATCGGCGCCCGCGTGATCGATTACAACGAGTATTTCGCCGGTAGTGAAAACGAGATCCGGATCGTGTTTACCGCCATGCTGGGCGCTGTGGGATTCGTGCTCCTCATCGCCTGCGCCAATGTCGCGAACCTGCAACTGGGCCGCGCCGTCAGCCGCATGCGCGAAATCTCCATTCGCGTCGCGCTCGGCGCCGGACGGTGGAGAATCATCCGCCAGCTCCTGGTCGAGAGCCTGATCCTCTCCATCGCCGGAGGACTCATCGGATGGATGATCGCCATCTGGGGCGTCCGGACGTTCGATAACGCGGTCATTCCCTTCGGCAAGCCGCAGTCGCTCGATTTTTCGATGGACGTGCGCGCGCTGGTCTACCTCGCCGTAATCACCATCGGCACGGGACTCCTGTTCGGCCTCGCGCCCGCGCTGCGCCTTTCGAAGCTCGACGTCAACAACGCGCTCAAAGACGGCGGCCGAGGCTCCAGCGGCGGCGGACGCGGAAAGTATCTCTCCGGACTTCTCGTCGTCGTCGAAATGGCGCTCGCCGTCGTGCTGCTGGCCGGCGCGGGACTCATGATCCGCAGCTTTATGAACGCCTATCGCAGCGATCTGGGTATCCGTAACGACAACATCCTCACGATGTGGATTCAGCTCCCGAACGCGAACTATCTGAAGCCCGAGCAGCAACTGGCGTTCTTCGACCGGCTGAAAACCCGCATCGACGGGCTTCCTGGGGTAGAGGCCTCCACTGTCACCTCGAACATGCCTCTCACCGGATCGTGGGACTTCCCCTACGAAATTGAAGGCGAGCCCCAGCCTGACGCCCGGCGCCGTCCCAACGTCGATGCCGTCATCACCACGCCCGATTATTTCCGCGTGATGGGCGACCAGATTCTCGCCGGCCGCGACTTCACCGCCGCCGACGGCCTGCCCTCCTCGCTCACGGTGCTGGTCAACCGCCAGTTCGCGCAAAGCATCCTTCGCGACGAAAATCCCCTCGGCCGCCGCCTTCGCCTCTACAAAAAGGACGTCGCCCAGCCCTGGCTCACCATCGTCGGCGTCGTGCCCAACCTCCCCTACAACAACCAGAGAGACGCAGCGCGACCCGACCATCTATCTTCCCTATCGCCTCGAAATCACCTCCAGCATGTCCGTCGCCGCCCGAACCTCGGTCCCCCCGTCGACTCTCAAACAGGCCTTTCGCCGCGAGGTCGAGGCCATCGACGACGGTCTGCCCGTCCTCAACCTGCATACGATGGACGAGCATCTGGAGCAGCGAAACTGGCCCTATCGCGTCTTCGGCAGCCTGTTCGCCATCTTCGCCGTCATCGCCCTGGCGCTCGCCTCGGTCGGACTCTACGCCGTCATCGCCCACTCGGTCAGCCAGCGTACCCAGGAAATCGGCGTCCGCATGGCGCTCGGCGCGACCGGCAGCAACGTCCTCCGTCTCGTCTTCAGACAGGGCATGACGCAGCTCGCCATCGGACTCGTCATTGGCCTCGCCGCTGCCCTCGCCGTTACGAAAGTCCTGAAGGCCCTCCTGGTCGACGTCTCGCCGTCCGACCCGCTGACCTTCGTCATAACCGCGCTCGTGCTGACCCTCGCCGCCGCCGGAGGCTGCCTGATCCCCGCCCGCCGAGCCATGCGCGTCGACCCCATTGAAGCGCTGCGCCACGAATAACGAAACGGTTTAGCGCTCCAGCGCATCACCTAGCCTTAATGGTACGTTGTGAATCGGAGGAGCAATGAAGCTAACCGCAGGCGGCTCCGCTTTCATGAGCTGCCTTCTTCTGACGAATCTGGTCCCCGCGCGACCCCTGGAACAGGACGCGCCCAAGCTGATTATCAACGTCGTCGAAGGAGAAGGCGCGCTCAATAATATCAAGCAGCGCGTGAACCGTGAACCCA
>CAVVNE010000167.1:0-41477 GCA_963749245.1 Bryobacterales bacterium | reverse complement strand
TTGAGGACTTTCATCGCGCAATGTGTGCGAAGGTCCATGCTCTTGCGATTGTGAGGGTCGAACTGCTTGACGATCTTCGCCCACAGCAGCCGGGCGGCGCGCATCTTGGCGATTTCCATGAAGGCGTTTTTGCTGATCGCCCAGAAAAAGGATAACCGCGAGGCCGAAGGTGACATTGTTCAGGCCGGCGCTCAAGCCTGTCCTCCCAGATACTCGATCCCGTCCGCCCATGGTGTAGCCCAGCTCTAGGTCGGCGGTGGCGCCGGCCTCCTGCATGTGGTAGCCGCTGATGCTGATGCTGTTGAACAGCGGCATATGTTGGCTGGTGTAGGCGAAGATATCCCCAATCAGCCGCATGCTGGGCTGCGGCGGATAGATGTAGGTGTTGCGGACCATGAACTCCTTGAGGATGTCGTTCTGTATGGTCCCCGAGAGCTGCTCCTGCTTTACCCCCTGTTCCTCGGCGGCGACGATGTACAGGGCCAGTACCGGGAGCACGGCACCGTTCATCGTCATCGACACGCTCATTCGGTCCAGCGGGATACCCTCGAAGAGGATTTCGCACGTCGAGGACGCCGTCGACGGCCACGCCCGCCATGCCGACGTCGCCGGCGACCCGAGGATTGTCCGAATCGTAGCCGGCGGTGAGTGGCTAGGTTGAAGGCGATGCTGAGGCCCTTCTGACCGGCCGCCAAATTGCGTTTATAGAAGGCGTTGGATGCCTCGGCGGTCGAGAAGCCGGTATCTCCCTGATGGTCCAGGGCCGGCCTACGTACATATGAGGAGTAGGGGCCCCTCAAGAACGGCGGGAGCCCGGGCATCGTGCGCAGGTGCTCCCAGCCCCTCAAGATCGGCACTGCCGTAGAGGGGTTTTATCACTGCTGTCCGGTTAAGTCCGTGGCGCCTGCCTTTAACGGCATGATTTTGAATGCAGTTTTGGCGATTTAGCGTGGTGTCGATTTGAACTCGATCTGGCACTTTTCGGAAGGTTTCCGAGGAGGCGCCGGTGAACAGTGGCAAGACGCTTTTCGCCCAACTGATGGATTTTTTGCCGTGGAGCACATTCACCCGGATTGTCGCGCGGTACGGTGGCGATCAGCGGGTGCGGGCGCTGTCCTGCGCCGAGCATTTATCGGGCCATGGCGTTCGCCCCAACTGGCCTATCGGGAGATCCTGCGTGACATCGAAACCTGCCTGTCGGTGCAGGCCTCGAAGCTCTATTCCATGGGGTTTCGCGATCCGGTGCGGCGCTCGACGCTGGCCGATGCCAACGAGGCGCGCGACTGGCGCATTTACGCGGAGTTGGCCCAGCGGCTGATCGCCCAGGCGAGACGGCTGTACGTCAACGAGGATTTGGGTCTCGACCTCGCCAACACGGTCTATGCGCTCGATCCGACGACAATCGACCTTTGCCTGGCGGTCTTTCCGTGGGCGCATTTCCGCACAACCAAGGCGGCCGTCAAGATGCACACGCTGTTCGACCTGCGCGGCAATATCCCGAGCTTCATCCATGTTTCCGACGGCAAATTGCACGACGTTAACGTGCTCGATCTTGCTGCTCCCGGAGGCCGGCGCGATATACGTGATGGATCGGGGCTATCTCGATTTCGCCCGGCTCCACGTGCTGCACCTGGCCGGAGCCTTCTTCGTCACCCGCGCCAAATCGAACATGGATGCCCATCGGGTCTATTCGGCTTCGACAGATCGTACGACCGGGATCATCTGCGATCAGACCATCGCCCTGCCTCAGGGCAAGCTCTGGATGGTCACTACACCAGCCAGCATTATCCCGAACACCTGCGACGCATCCGCTTCCAGGACACCGAAACGAGAAAAACGCTGGTGTTCCTCACCAACCAGTTCGGCTTGCCGGCCGCGACCATCTGCGCGCTCTACAAATGCCGCTGGCAGGTCGAACTGTTCTTCAAATGGATCAAGCAGCATCTGCGCATCAAACGCTTCTTCGGGACATCCGAAAACGCCGTGAAGACGCAAATCTGGATCGCCGTCTCGGTCTACGTGCTCGTCGCCATCGTCAAGAAGCGGCTCGCCCTCGACGCCTCGCTCTACACATTGCTACAGATCCTCTCGGTCACCCTCTTCGAAAAAATGCCGATACATCAGGCACTTGCCCGAGACGATCCCAAATGCGATACTTTGCAAATCACTAACCAATTAAATCTATTCGCTTATCGACCGGACAGCAGTGGGGTTTTATGGGAATCCGCTCGGACGTGTACGAGGCGAGCTGATCTAGTGGACGGCCCGACTGAGCTACCGCGCGGGCGAGCCATCGGTCGACCGGTGATCGACCTCCGGCCCGCCGTTCCAGGCGACGTCGTCGAACTTTGGGATCTTGTTCACGGTAGCGCTCCAACTTGACGAAGCAACGAGCGAAGGATTTCGAGGACGTTGCATTTGATGAAGATGAACTGGTCGAGGCCGACACAGCGGTACCTGGTTTTTCGTTCGCCCGGGTTCCCGGCCAGCACGACGGTCCTGGCCCCGGCGGCCCGCAACTTGGGTGCGACTTGTTCCGCGTCGGTTGCGTAGCGGGCGTCGGTCGAACAGATCACGGCGATCTCCGCTCCGGACGCAGCGAATGCCGTGACGGCGGCCTGCGCATCGGTGAAGCCGTCATTGTCCACGGGTTCAAATCCGCCCGCTTCGAAGAAATCCCGTGCGTAGTTAGAGCGAGCGAGAAACTCCCTTCGCGTTCCCAGGTTGGCAAGGAAGACCCTGGGCCGCTTTTGTCCATGTGCCCGGGCGTAGGCATCGACCATGTCGCGCAACTGCTCATACGCGGCTGCGTAAGGATGGGCGGCCAGCGGTGTCGTGGATGCACCTTGGCGATCCGCCCCCGCTCCGGTGAGGGTCGATGTCAGCTCCCCGATGGTCGCACCCGCGCGTGCCGCCTCGACAGCCGAGGTCATCAGCTCGCCGAGGTTGCGCCGTGGCTTGGCCACGACAGCGCTCAGCGCCGCGATGGAGTTGCCCTGACGGCGATCGTGGCGCCATTTCACCAGCCTCGCGGCTGCTTTCGTGCGTAACTCGGGGTAGTTCGGAGTAGTGGCGAGTTCGGTCCTTCTCAAACACGTCGGGGTGCACGCTCACCCCGGTGATCGCCGCTTTGCGCGTCACGATATCCTGCTCGCGGCGCCTCTCGACGGCCTGGATCTGATCCGCGACCCAGCCGTCCGTCGCCGCTTTTATCGTTCCTCCCCCACACTCTCGACTTGCTGGAACAGAGACCATGCCTTCTCGGCCATCTCGTCCGTGAGTTTCTCGAGGAACCATGAACCGCCTGCTGGGTCCGCGGTCTGGTTGAGATGACGTCCTTCTGCAGGATCAGTTGAGTGTTGCGGGCCAATCTCCGAGAGGATTTGTCCCGCTCCAACCCTACCGCAACATCCATCGGAAGCGTGATGATCGCATCGGCTCCGCCCACGGCGCCCGCGAAGGATGCGGCAGTAGCTCGGTCCTACGCTGCGCCACAGCTCGCGGCCGGCGATGCTTCCGCGTCCCGGAAAAGCTCTACGGGCACGCCGGCGCGGCCCACTGTACCTTATGGCGTCGCGATCGCCGCCGCGGGTATCCTGATCCTCGTCCTGCAAACCTCCAGCCCCGGGGTGAACCGCCCATGCGCGCCAAGACCATCCTTGCCCTGCTCTTTGTCGCCTCGCTCGGCGTCGCCGCAGTCGTGGTGCTGCGTGCCTTGCCGCAAATCATGGCCGCCGCGCCGGGGCCTGCGGCGAGAGAGGAGATCCTCGTCGCGACGGTGCCGCTGTCGGCCGGTACCCTGCTGCGCGCTCAGGACGTGACGTGGCAGCAGATCGCCCTCGCCCCAGAAGCTGGAGAGATCGTGCGGCCGTCCGAGGCGGCGCGCGACGCCAAGCCCGAGCTCGATGAGCAGGTGCGCGCCGAGGTCTATGGCGCGGCATTGCGCGGCGCCGTCGTGCCCGGCGATCCGATCCGGCATGGCCCGATCAATGCCGGCGACCCGATCCTCCGCGGCGGCATCGTCAAGCCCGGCGATCGCGACTTCCTGCAGGTGGTCCTCTCGCCGGGGCGCGGGCGATCGCGATCCCCGTCACGACCGGCGGCGCCAGCACCGGCCTGTTGTTTCCCGGGGACCGCGTCGACGTCGTGCTGACCCAGAAATTCGGTGCAATCGGCGCGCCGCTGACGCGCAGCTCGGTCAGCGAGACGGTCGTCGAAAACCTCCGCGTGCTGGTGATCGACGCGCTCGATGCAAAGGCTCCCGCTGGAGGCACCTTCGGCCGGACCGTGACCCTCGAGGTGACGCCCGAGCAGGCCGAGAAGATCAACGTCGCCACCGAACTCGGGAAATTGTCGTTGACCTTGCGCAGCGTCACCAACTCCGAAGGCGTCGCGGCCACCTCGACCGCCGGGCCGGTGCACCCGGTGCGGATGCCGCGCTCCTTCCAAATTCGCCGAGCCCTGGCTGCTGACTCGCCAATTTTCGCGCCACCCGCCCGCCTGGCCCGGGTTTTCCCCGAGCAGGGCCGGGGCACCGGCGGGATGCGGAATTAGATCTCACCGACTTGGAGTTTGCGGCGCCCCTACGGGAACTGAAAAACATCATCGAAAACGATCGCTATCCGTTTGTCACCGCGTATCAGGATGCTCCGTGGCATCCGGGCGAAGTTCCCGTTAGTGTGACACCTGCTGCCAAAGGCAGAGGATGGGCCGGGAAAGTGTTCGGCAACCTCGACACCAGCTATGGCTCCTTCGGCACCACCACCAGCAGCTTCGGTCTCGGCTTCGGCAACGCGAAACTCGGCAATTTTCTAGCCGTCGACGGCGTTCGCAGCGGGCGTTTTCTCGATACGCCGGAGTTTACGCCGTACCACGATATCGGGAACAACCAGACTATTTTCGACCGCTTGGATTATCAGCCGGACGGCAAGGACATTTTTCACCTGAACCTGTTCGCGGCGCGAAACTGGATTCAGATTCCCAACGATCTGGACCAGCTCCCGCAGGACCAGCGCCAGCGCGTGCTCACCTGGAACATCGCGCCCGGCTACCAGCACACCATTAATTCGCACACGCTGTTGACCATCAATCCTTACATCCGCAAGGACCAGTTCAACTATTACGGCAGCCGCGATGTGCTGGACGATCAGCCGGCCACGCAGAACCAGCAGCGCCAGCTCCTGAACTGGGGCGTCAAGGCGGATGTGGCGGCCACCCTTGGGCATCACAACATCAAGTACGGGCTCGATTTGAAGCAGACGCGATTGCTTGAGAATTTCGGATTCGGTATCACCGATCCGACGTTTAATTCGCCTTGCATCGATTCTTCCGGCGCGCCGGTGAGCGACACGTCGCTCACCAGTCCCGCGCAGTGCGCGAGCCTTGGGTATCAACAGAACGTCGCCTCTAATCCCATTGCCGCGACTCCGTTCGCGCCGGGTCTGCTGCCTTTCGATCTCACCCGCAACGGCCAATTATTCGCGTTCCACGGCGCGGCGAACATCAATCAGTACGCCGGCTATGCGCAGGATTCGATGACCTTCGGCAAATTAAACGTCAACATCGGTTTCCGTCTGGACCGCTACGACGGCCTGGTGTCGAAGATCGGTCCGCAGCCGCGCGCGGGACTCGCCTATAACGTCAAACGCACCGGAACCGTGCTCCGCGCGGCGTATTCGCGAACCTTCGAAACGCCTTTCAACGAGAACCTGCTCCTGTCGAGCGCCACCGGCGTCGGCGGCCTCGCCAGTAACGTCTTCGGTTCCACTTCGGTGCCCATCTCGCCTGGCTTTCGGAATCAGTTCAACACCGGCTTGCAGCAATCGATCGGCAGGTTCTTTCTCATCGACGCCGATTACTTCTGGAAGTACACTCACAACGCGTTCGATTTCAGCACGCTGCTGAACACCACCATCACCTTTCCCATCGCCTGGCATAATTCGAAAAACGACGGCGTCACCGGCCGCGTCAGCACCATCAACCTGAAGGGATTTCAGGCCTATTGGACCTTCGGCCATACGCGCGCCCGCTACTATCCTCCGGAAGACGGAGGCTTGATTCCACAAGGCGCCCCCCTGGTCAACGGGGTGTTTCGCATCGATCACGATCAGGCTTTTCAGTCCACCATCAACATGCGCTACCAGCGCCCGAAGAACGCCGAATGGATCGCCTTCACGGTTCGCTACGACAGCGGAGAAGTGGTCAGCGGCGTGCCGGACGCCGGCTACGCCATGGCCGACCTGACGCCGAACCAGCAGGTCTCCATCGGCCTCGCCTGCGGAGGAACCTATGCCACCGTGGCGGATCCGATCCGGAGCTGCGGCGGCTTGGTGACGTCGAAGCTGCTCACTCTGCCGCAGATCGGACAGGAGAACGACGATCATAACCCCGACCGCGTGAAGCCTCGCAACGTACTGAACCTGGGAATCGGCAGCGACAATCTGTTCCACACGGAAAAGACGCAGCGCTGGATCGCGTCGCTGTCGATCGACAACCTGACGAACAAGCTTGCGCTGTACAACTTCCTGTCGACGTTCAGTGGCACGCACTTCATCGAGCCGAGAAGCATCGTGGCAAAAATCGGGTTCGTCTTCTAAAAGTAGCCAGAAGCCAGGAGCCAGTAGCCAGAATGGGCTGCTCCGGGATTCCACCAGCTCCCTATTCTGGCTATTTCTGGAGCATCTCCCACTGCACGTCGCAGCTCCGCTGGATTCCTGCTTTTAGCGACCTCATCACCAACGTCTGCGTGCCGTTCGCCTGACGGTGAATAGTCGGCTGCCAGGCGGTGTGATCGTAGGTGAACCGCAGCCGTCCGGCGGGAAGATTCTCGAACACCACCTCGCCATTTTGCTGCACCTCGACGGCTGCATGCAACACTCCTGAAGTCGGGCTGGGAGCCTTCACCACTGGTTTCGGAGTCACCGGCGCGGGTTCCGGCGGCGGAAGGGGCGCGGGATCGGCAGGCGTGGGCCGGGCCGGCGCGCTTCGGACTGGCGTCTCGACGGGCGCCGGCGGCGGCTGATCTTTTTTAACGAGGTCCGGATTCGGCGTGATCACCTCCGGTTTCGCCAAGTCCGGATTCGGCGGGGGATTTTCGGGCGTCGTGCTGGGCGCGGGCACGACGGGCGGAGGTGCGGATTCGGGCGTCGCCGCCGCGCGTTTATCCGCCGCGCCGGCCAGCAATCCCGCGTGAACGCCGTACCAGAGTCCCGCTCCAACGATCAGCAGCAGCACTCCGAACAGTCCGATCCATAAACCGACTCTCGCGCCCTGCTTGGCGGGCGGCGGCAGTGGATACAGCCCCGCTGGGTCCTGTGTCACCGGAAACTGCGCCGCCTGCGGAGGCGGAGGCGCCGGAGGAGGTGGTCGAGGAGGCGGAGCCGGACGGACAACCGTTGAAGCCACGGGAGCCGCGCCCAGCCCCACCGGCTGCCCGCACTTCACACAGAAACGGGTGCCTGCGGCGACAGTTGCGCCGCAGCCCGTACAGAATGGTGCCGACATGCGAAACCTCTTACTGAACGTCGGTCACTTTGCCGCCGTTGAAGACGACCTTCATATCCTTGTACACGTAAATCTTCTTGGCGCCCAGGTCAACCACGCTCTTCGGCTGGCCCAGTATGGCGACCACCTGGTCGATGCTCTGTCCCAGGCTGATCTCGGCCGGTGGCGCCGCGGCGGCGGCGGGCGCGGCGGCCGATGGACCCGATGCGTTCCCGCCTACCGCTCCGGCGACTTCCTCCTCCGATTTGTCGGCTTCACTGGACTCCTTGGCGACCTCAGCGGCGGCGTTCGGATCCGGCGGCGGGGCGACGGCGGTAAACGCGGCCTTCGCCGGCGCCGCTTTGGCCGAGGCCGGCACCGCGGGCAACCCGCCCTGCCCGCCCTTCTTTTGCAGGTCGCCCATACCGGCGTCGATGGTCTCGCGCATGTGGTTCTGCATTTCCTGCAAATCGGCCACCGCCACCGATACAGTCGCGCCCTTGTGGCATTCCACGCCGCCCTTGCTCGAGAGCACCACCAGGTTGGCCGCCGTAGCGTCGGCCGGAGGATCAGCGGTCAGTTGCAGCGCGTCGCCCTCGCTGACCGCGCACTCCGTGCCCGTCGCGTCGATTACGTCCAGGTCCGCGCCGGCCACGAATATGTGTTGAATGTTGTCGCCCAGCATGCGGGCGATTCCGCTCGACGCCGGATCCGGTACGTTATTGGCGGCCGTAGTCTGAGCTTCCTGATTTTCAAGCGCGAGCTGGCGCTTCACTTCCTCGGCCACCATCGCCTTGATATCGGGCGTCATCGGCGCGGCATCGGGAGGCAGGGCGGCCTGCTGCTGGGCAGCAGCGGCTGCTTGTGCCGCCGCGTAGTTTGCCGCGAGACTCTGCGAAATGATGTAATCGGCCAGCCAGAACGACGCGCTGGGATATACCGGATACGGCGTGAAATACGCGCCATAGTATCCGTACCAGGGATTGGCCACAAAGCCCCATGCGTAAGGTACTGGCGCTATCCACGGATTGTATGCCCAGCCATAAAACGCCGGAGCGTAATAAAACGCCGGAGCGTATCCGTTGACATATACGCCGTGGTAGGCGTAACGGTTGTAATAGCGGTCGTAGGCGCGTCCGTGATCGTAGTAGGTCCGCCGGGCGTATTCATGTCCGCGATAGCCATAAGGCCTCTGCTGATAATAGCCGCGGCCGCCGCGCTCGGCGACGACTCGCGAATGATCCGCGCGCTCGGACACCGCCCGCCGATTGCCGTTCAGGCCGTGATGTATATCCATTCCACGCCGCGCGTCGTGCACGTCGGCGCGGCTTCCGTTGGCCCGCGTCCGCACGGAGCTGCCGTTGGCCGCACGCGCTGTGTGGCTTCCGTTCGGCTCCCTTCCTCCTGGACGAGCGGCCCCGGCGCGATTCCCCGCAGCGGGACTACCCGGCCGTGCGCCCGTCGATCCGGGTCGACCGGCGCTGGCTCCCGGGCGTCCGGCTGTTGCCGCCCCGGTATGGCCCGCTGTCGACGGACCTCTGGCACCTCCAGCCGTTGTCGGCCCGCTCTTGCCTGCCGTCGTCGGCCCGGTATGGCCACCAGCCGTCGTCGGTCCGTGCGACGCAGTGCTTGCGCCCCCCGCCTTGCCGACCGCTGGCGCGGCGCTCTTCGCGGGAGCCGCAGGCTTGGCCGGAGCCGGAGCCGAGCTCTTCTTCTGACCGTTGGCAATCACGGACCCGAACAACAGTACAGCCATCATGGCCGTTAAATATCGGTGCGACTTCATGGAATTCTCCTTATGCTTACTTACTGGACGTCCGTGACCTTGCCGTTGACAAACGTTACTTTGCCAAGGTCTTTGTAGTAGTAAATCTCTTTTGTGCCGAGCTTGACCACTTTCTCCGGCTGGCCGAAATTGGCAACAACTTCATCCTTCGATTGTCCGATTTTCAGCGTCTTAGGCGGAGCCTGAGGCTCGTCCGGAGGGGGCGGCGGAGGAGGAATTGGCGCCAGGGGAGTTTCGGCGGCAGCGGGCGGTGGTGAGGCAGCGGCCGGAGCCTGCTGTTGCGCTGGAGCCGCCTGCTGCTGCTGTTGCTGCCCACCGCCGGTCTGGTCGTCGGCCGGCTGAATCTTGAACACTTCGCCCACCGTTTTGTCCATGTCGTCGGCCGAAGGGATCGCGCCCTTCTTGTCGAAGTAGAACTTCAGGTCCGCCTTGTAGCGGACATCGGCGAAAGCGTCGGTGAATAATTGGAAGACCAGGCCGTCATCCTTGCATTCGATCTTAGTCACCCACATCTTTTCACCCGGCACGAACGTCCTGGTCGCCGGAGCATTCGCCGGAGCCTGGGCGCCAGGCAGGTGGCTGAACCGATCCAGCCCCTTGACGAGCTTCCCGGCCGCGTTCTGAGTGATCCTGCCATCCTTATAAGTGTTCTGAAAGTAATTGGTCCCGGATACCGGAGCCATGATGACGTTTCCCTTTTTGAGCACGAGAATGGATCCCGCCGTCACGATATCCGTCTGGTCGGCCGTTGCCTGCGTGGTGGTGTATTCCGCTTGCAGCTTCTTCTCGATCGCGCTCTTACTCTGGGCGCCGGCCGCGAAGGGCAATCCCAGAAAGACGAAGGTAATCAAAAACATGCGCATGAAATCATCCATCCTGTTGTGAACGTACAGTTTGGCTAAAATGAGACTCCGCGCCAGTATACACCGGGTCCGGATTTCATTCAAGCCGTCCTTCCCTCCTAGAAGGCACCGGGAAAGCACCCAAATTGGCCCAGGGCGGCCATTTGAGTCGTAAAATTACTTCCGTCCGGGTTGGGCCGGCGCCGGATTCACCCGGATGGTGGCCATCATGCCTCCGTCTTCATGCTCCAGGATGTGGCAGTGATACACGAAATCGCCCACGACGGGTCCCCGAAAGTCCATCCGTACCGTGACGCTCGGATACGGGCCCGAGCCCGTCCAATAGGGAACACTCACTGTATCCAGGAACTGGGGACTGGCCACCGCGACGCCGTTTTCGGCCATCACCAGGAAATGAATCTGGTGGATATGGAACGCGTGGGTCTCCATGGAGCGGTTTTCAATGGTCCAATCTTCCACCGAGCCTTGGGTGGTGACAATGGCCGGCGGATTGTCCGGATCGAACGCCACGGGAGGCTGCCCGTCCACCGTGATAAAGAAGATCACCGCGGCGTCGAAGTCGGAGGGATCGAGCGACACCTCCGAGAAGTAAATGGTGCGCTGGGCCGTAGGCGTCACCTGCGCCAGGTTCGCGAACCGCTCCGCCGGCAGGGGCGCGGACACGGTGGGAACCGCGCGCCTGGAAGCGGGCGCGGCGCCCGCGTTCACCAGAATTTTTAACAGGGGCCGCGCGGGATCGTAATCCCCGTTCGGACCCGTATCGACCGCAAGCGTCATCAGTGTGGCTACGGCCACGGTGGCCGCCGGTCCCGTCACGATGAACTCGGCGCGCGCCGCCGGAGGCAGCAGGATATGAGTCGCCGTCACGGTCTGTCCCTGCGTGGCGCCGTCCTGCGAACCGGTGGGTACGCCATCGAGCGCCACGATGTCCAGATTCTGCGCTTGTCCGTCGTACTGGAGCTGCAAGTCGAGAATCGTGTCCGCCGACGCGTTCAGCACTCTCCAGAACTGCTTTTCGCCGGGCTTCATGGTCACTACCGCCGGCGTATAAACCGGATAGGGGACTGGAGTGTAGTTCACCGATAAATCCCACGCCGGCACATTCGCGGCGTCGGGCGAGCCTGGCACAATGTTATCCCTGACAATGAGAAGCTGTTCAGTCAACCCGGCCACCGCCGGATTCACGTTCTGGATTCCCTCCACGATAATCGCCCCGGAAGCCCCGCCCTGCACCGCCGCTTCAGCGATGCCGTGGACGTGCGGGTGGTACCAATACAGGCCCGGCGGCTCGTCGCCCGGAATCACCAGATTGTACTCGAATGTTTCTCCGGAGTTGATCAGCGTGCGGATCACCTCGTCCTGATGGCAGATTGGCGGCGTATTCGTTCCGTGAAAATGCACGTTCACCGAAGAGGGGCTCATCGGATTCGCGGAACCGCAGGCCGCGCCGGGGGCGGGAGCATTGTGGCTCGCCATTGTCATCGCTACTTGCGGTGGCGGGCCGGTGATTTCATTGGTTACGAACATCGCGATGCGGTCGCCTGGATTCACGTGCAGCGTCGGCGATTGCGCCCCGTTGCTATCGGTAAAACAGAACAGCGTGTTGCCGTTCGCGTCGACCGTGGTCTGGTAATTCAGCTTGACGTTCAGGATTCCGTCCTTGCTGTACAGATCCTCCGGGGCGGCGATGGCGCTTCCCACGGCGAATCGCGGACAAACCTGAGCAGACAGCGGCATCAGAAAACCGGCAAGAGCGAACAAATAGGTTTTCATTGGACGGCAATATAGAGGTTCTGCGCGCCGGGGATTCCTCCCAGGGTAAATGTTAAGAGAGTCGTGTCGCTGGCCGGAACGTTCGGTACCACGACGTTGAACTGATAGAGGCCCACCGCGCCCGGCGCGAGACCGGCATAGGGCATCTGCGCCGCGGTCTGATTAAAAAACACCAGCATGGTCGAGGTGAGAGCGTTCGCTTGCGGCGTCACCTGCCCCGCCGGAATCGCCGGCGTCACCGGCCCGAAGCCCACCCCGTAAAGCGTGACGACGTCGCCCGGCTGCGCCCTCCGCGAGGGGACTCCCGCAAGCGCGCCGGGAGGTAGAGCGTAGGTGATTCCATCGGAAAACAGCGCCGCCACATACTTCCCTCCGTTTATGGCGAATGAGGCAGGCGCCAGCAGGCCGGGCGATGTCGCGTTTACGGTAACCGTGTACGGCGCGCTGATGCCGGCGTTGGTGGTGACGATCAACGGCTGCCTTCCTGTCGCGATATTCGACGGCACCTGCACGTTGACCTGTCCGGGATCCGCATACTCCACGAAGGCCGAAGCGTTGGCGATGGTCACGCTGGTTCCATTCAGCATCGTCGGCGCAGTCGTGCCGTTAAAATTCGCGCCCGACCAGGTAGTCGTGCCCAACGCGAGGTTGGTTCCATAAATCTCAATCCAGGCGGCGGGCGCGATGGCCGCGAATTCTCCAAAAGCGCTCGCGGTCACCACTCCCCCTGGAGTGATCGCGGGAGGCTGCCCGAAGGCGGCGGGGATCAGCGCGCGTACTCGTTTATTGCCCGAATCCACGAAGTAAACCACGCCGTTCGGCCCCACGGCGATCCCCTCGGGCAGAAAGACTTCAGCGTTCGCGGCGGGGCCGCCGTCGCCGGCAAAATTCTTAGTGCCGTCGCCCGCGAGGGTGGTGATCGTTCCGTCCGGCGAGATCATGCGAATGCGCTGATTGTCTTCGTCGGTGATGTAGATGTTGCCCGCGCTATCCACTGCAGCTCCCTGCGGATCGTTCATCAGAGCATTCGCCGCCGGTCCGCCGTCGCCCGAGAAGCCGATATTACCGAAGCCCTTTCCCGCGACCGTCGAGACGATCCCGGCGGCCGATACCTTCCGCACAACGTTGTTGTTCGGCTCGGCGATATAGAGATTGCCGGCCGAGTCGAAGGCGACCGAGTCGGGGTAATAGAATGTAGCGTTGATGGCCGGCCCTCCATCGCCCGTATATCCCGCCGTGCCGGTGCCTGCGAACGTGGAAATGGTTCCATCGAGGGCGATCTTCCCTACACGGTAGTTGTTGGTGTCGGCGAAATACAGGTTCCCTGCCGCGTCGAACGCAAATCCGGCCACGGCGCCCACCATGGCGTTCGAAGCTGGTCCTCCGTCTCCGGAAAATCCCAGCGTGCCGTTCCCGGCGATCGTGGTGATGATGCCATCCAGGCCGACCTTGCGGATGGCATAATTCCCCGAATCGCCAATATAGATGTTACCGGCGGCATCCACCGCGACGGCTCGTGGAAAAGACAACGATGCCTTGGTTGCCGGGCCGCCATCTCCCGAGTATCCGGGAATCGCCGTGCCGGCCACCGTAGTAATCACCCCATTGGTGGCCACTTTCCGGATCCGGCAGTTTCCGGTATCGGCGATGTAGACGTTGCCCGCGCTATCCACCGCGAGCCCGGCGATGGCAAAAATCTCGGCGTTGACGGCTTGCCCCCCGTCGCCGGCAAACCCTTGAACGCCGTCACCCGCGACTGTGTTGATGGTGAATCCCTGCCCGCCGCAAAAAGCCGCCATCAGGCAAAGCGGGAGGAGACGAACGCGCATAACGGCACATTATCTCATATGTCGCCGCGGGCGTAGTTCGTTGTAAAGACCCCGTTCCGGCGGCGGAAAGTCCCGGGCCTGAAGGCCCGGCTGCAAGCTGAAGCTCGCGCCACCTTTTACTCAAAGAGGCGTTCGCGGTCGCGGGTAAAAACGAAGCCATCTACGGATGGTCGTATACATCTATTTTGTTTTCATATGTTTACGTGATAGATCGTTCCACGGGCGGGTTTCCTGCTAGGTGGTTAGCTTTGATTTCGGTCACGGATTTGATCCAATTCCCCCTCGTTTTACGCATATACTGTACGGGGGTATAAAATGTCCAAATCTTACGCTAAATTCAATTTATCTATGACGGTACTCGTGCTGGCGGGCTTTTCTTTCACGGCGAGCGCGCAGGTGACCTGTACGGCATCCGGGGGGGCGCCCGTGCTGGCTCGGTCCGAAGGCGACACAGAACCGCTGTCGGACATCGTGATCGTTTGCACCGGGGGGGCATCGACACCCGCCGGCGATTACGTTCCGCAGATCAATTTTGAAATCGTTCTCAACACCAATCTGACCAGTAAGGTGACCTATGGATCGACGTTCAATTTCAGCGAGGCGCTGATGCTGATCGACGAACCCAACCAGCCGACCGCAGCGGGTGCGGTCCATCCGCTGCTAAACTGCGGTCAGACCGGCGCGCCGGATAACGGTCTTCCCGGACCCGGCATCTGTGAGATCACCAGCACCGGAGTTCCCGCCCAGACCTACGACGGCACGCCCAGCGTGGGCGGCAGCGCCTGCTACGGCATCGGAATCCTGCTTATTTACACCAATGTTTACGGATGCGGCCGGCCGAACGCGTTTCAGGGCCAGATGGGCGCCGAAGACAATGTAATCGACTTCCTGGGAGTTCCTTTAGACCCGCCTGGCTTGGGAACGCGGACCATCCGCATTACCAATCTCCGCGCCGACGCCGCGATTTTCGGCGGCATGATCGCGCCCATCAACGCCCTCGTCACGTTGTACGGCAATCTTACCATCATTCTTATGTCGCCCGAGGTGACCATCGGCTACGCGGAGCAAGGGTTGGTGGCGGGGCTGGCCCCCGGCACAATGCAAACCGTTCGAGTCACGGAAGGATTCGCGTCGTCGTTTAAATACCGGAACATCGGGAACACGCTGGCGAACGCAAGCTGGTCGGGAACCAACTGGGTGTATGTTTCGCCGGACCAGAACGATCCGGCGCAGGCGGCGCAGAACGTGCCCGGCATTCTCTATAACACCGAAGATGGATTTCAGTGGCAGAACAACGCCGCCAACGCGCCGCCCAGCCCCAATCCTCCGCTCGGTTACCAGATGGGAGGCACGACCAGCAACTTGAAGTATCCTCTGAATTCGGTCTCCTACGGCGGGATCAACACAGGAATCGACACCGACGGCGTCTCCAGCGCCGGGACCAGAATCGCGCTGACCTTTCGGACCATCGGTCCATCGACCCAATACGTCCCTCCCACGGTGACGGTTCCGTCCTTTGTTTATCTCCATCCGGTGGGCAGTCCGGCCACGACCTCCGGCGTCATGGTGCTGACGTCGACCGACTCCAATGGAGCCGGCCCGTTTACTCCAGGCGCGAGCACCACGATCCCCAACGGCGGCACGGCGGTGTACGAAGTGCTCTACTCGGATCCAACCGAGATTGAGTACGGCGATATCGATTGCGCGGTGACCACTCCGCCCTGGGGGACGCAGGTGACGGTGAATTTTGCCCCGTTCTACAGCACTCCCGGTGCGGCGTTCGCAACGCCGACGATCGCGCATCCGACGCCGACGGCGGTTCCGCGGTTCTCGACTGCGTATAGCACGATTGTGACGATTAAGTCAGGATCGTAACGATTCCCTGACAGGGTCATCAAAAATCCAGACCTACATTTTGGTCGACAGGAACTCTGTCCTGCGGGGTCATGCATCGACACGAGTGTCGATGCGGCACGCACGAGTGCGTACGCCACATCACTAGTGATGCGGCAGCGCGAAGGCGACGTAGGCGCCTTGAATGGGATGCTGCGTTGCCGGGATCAGGCCCTCCTGCGCTGCGGCGCAGAAGACAATGTACTCGCGGCCGTTGAGTTGATAGACGGCGGGGATGCCTTCGAGCGCGGCGTCGGCTTCGGCTTCCCATAGCAGCTTGCCGGTTTCGACATCAAACGCGCGGACCTTTTTATCACGAGTGCCGGTGAACAGCAGGCCTCCGGCAGTGATCACCGGGCCGACTTTCGGGTAATGAGTTCCCGTGCCCTTTAGTCCGGGCGCGTCGCCCAGGGGGATCTTCCACTTGATGGTTCCTTCATTGAGGTCGTAGGCGGTCAGGGACGTCCACGGAGGCTTGATGGCGGCTAGGCCGTCGCTGGCGATCATGAAGCCGAAGCCGCTCAAATAGCGATCCTCGTCTTTCCGGTCGGGTTCGAGCTTCAGGAGCGACGGGAGATCCTTCGAAACCACGACCAGCGTGCCTTTCGCCGCGTCGACCGCCGCTCCGCCCCAGTTGGCTCCGCCGTTGTTGCCGGGCATCTGGATCGTGCCACGCTTTGCGGGAGGAGTAAACAGGCCTTCGTTGCGCGCACTGAGGATCTGATCGCGGAAGCGGGCGCGGTCTTCGGGCGACAGATACGGGCTCAGGTCGTCGACCGTGAATTTCTGGCGCGCGTAGGGAGGGGGTTTCGTCGGGAAGGGTTGCGTCGGCCAGGTGGTCTCGCCGGGCATGTCGGATTTGGGGACGGGACGTTCTTCGATGGGCCAGATCGGCTCGCCGGTGACGCGGTTGAAAACCCATACGAAGCCCTGCTTGCTGACCTGCACGACCACGTCGAGGGCTTTTCCGTTTTGATGAATCGTGAGCAGCTTCGGCGCGGTTGGGTCGTCGTAATCCCAGATGTCGTGATGCACCATCTGGAAATGCCAGAGGCGCTTCCCGGTGCGCGCGTCGAGCGCCAGCAGGCAGTCGGCGAATAAATTCGCGCCGGTTCGGTCGACGCCGTAAAAATTATATTTGGCGCTGGCGGTGGGCGCGTAGACGATGCCTCGTTTCTCGTCGATGGTCAGTTCGCTCCAGATATTCGCGCCGCCGACTTTTTTCCATGCGTCGGGAGGCCAGGTCTCGTAGCCGAATTCGCCCGGATGAGGGATGGTGTGAAAGGTCCAGACCACGCGGCCTGTACGGACGTCGAAGGCGCGCAGATCGCCGGGCGCGGAGCCGTAGCCCTGATTGGTGGCGGAGCCCAGAATCAGCAGATCCTCGAAAACACGGCCGGGAGTGATGGATTGGACCAGGGATAAAGTCTTGGGATCGCGGCCGAGGCCTTCCTTCAGATTTACCGCACCATCGGTCCCGAAAGATTCGATGGTCTTGCCGGTGCGGGCGTCGATGGCGCGCAGGAAATGATTGCTGGCGTACAGCAGGCGGCGCTCGGTCCGGTCCTTGCTCTCCCAGTAATTGATGCCTCGATTGGTGATGATTCTGGTTTCGGGGCCGGTGGGGTGGGTCCAGATTTCTTTTCCGGTGGCGGCGTCCAGCGCGACGATGGAGTTGTTCTTCGCCAGTACGTACATCACGTTGTCGACGATCAGGGGGTTGAAAAAGTATTTGTTGTGGTCGCCGGTCGGGTAAGTCCAGGCGACTTCCAGTTTGGCGACGTTCGAGCGATTGATCTGTTCGAGCGCAAAGTATTGCGCGGAATCGGGGTTGCCGCCGTAGGCGGACCACGTCGCGTGGGTTTGGGCGAACAGCGCGCAGGGGAGGAGAAAGACGACCGGCCTCATGAGCTTTCATGATAGGGCATACCTCTTGTTGCGGGCGGCTTGCGTATCATTGCTTCAAAGAGCCTGCTGGAAGCAGGCTGCCGGCTGATAGCCCGCCCCACACGGACCAGCTAAGCCATTGCGAGTTCCCATTTCCGATCAGTAGTGTGCGGAAGCGCGCGCTGTGCGATGGTCTAAGGCGAACAAAGAGGGCTGTTTGGAAATGGCACCCGGTTTGCCACCAACCATGGAACGTTGGCCACGACTGAATCGTAGGAGATTTCATGAAACTGAGGCACATTCTGCGGCGGCTGCTGCGTACGCCGATGTTTACGATCATCGCGGTGGCGACGCTCGCGCATCGGCATCGGCGCGAATACGGCGATTTTCAGCGTGATCGACGGCATTCTGTTGAAGCCCCTGCCGTATCCGCATCCGGAGCAACTGGTGGCTCTGGATCACAAGGCTCCGGGCGTGAACATCGACCATGCGGGCATGGCGCCCTTCCTTTATTTCACGTATCGGGAGCAGAACCGGACGTTCGAAGATGTCGGGATGTGGGACCTGGAGTCGGTGAGCGTCACCGGCCTGGCCGAACCGGAGCATGTCACCACCTTGAACGTCACCGACGGCGTGTTGCCGCTACTGAGAGCGCAGCCGGTGCTGGGCCGCCTGTTTTCCCGCCAGGACGATTCGCCGGGGAGCCAGGAGACGGTGATCCTGATGTTCGGATACTGGAAGGCGAGGTTCGGCGGAGACCGTTCGGTGATCGGACGGCGAATCCTGCTGGACGGCGACGCCACGGAAATTATCGGGGTGCTGCCGGAGGATTTCCATTTCCTGGACCTGAAACCGTCGCTGATCCTGCCGATGAGGAGAGATCGCAACAAGACGTATCTGGGTCAGTTCAGTTATCAGTCCGTGGCGAGGCTGAAGCCCGGCGCCACCATCGAACAGGCGAGCGCCGACGCAGCCCGCATGATTCCGATGGCGCTCGCGGGCTTTCCGCCGTTTCCCGGCTATAACCGCACCATGTTCGCCGAGGCGAGGCTGGCCCCGCTGGTGCTTCCGCTGAAGCAGGAAATCGTGGGCGACGTAGGAGGCGTGTTGTGGGTGCTGATGGGCACCATCGGCATGGTGCTGCTGATCGCCTGCGCGAACGTGGCGAACCTGATGCTGGTGCGTGCGGACGGGCGGCGGCAGGAGCTGGCGATTCGCGCGGCGCTGGGGGCGGGATGGGGGCAACTCGCGCGCGAGCTGCTGATGGAGAGCGTGATGCTCGGCGTCGCCGGAGGGGCGGCCGGATTGGCGCTCGCCTATGGCGCTCTGCAACTGCTGCTGGCGATGGCGCCGGCGAATCTTCCGAGGATCGAGAATATTTCCATCGACGGTGGGGTGCTGTTGTTCACGCTGGCCATCTCCTTATTCGCGGGGCTGCTGTTCGGCGTCATCCCCGTGGTGAAGTACGCGGGTCCGCAGTTGGGGACGGCTCTGCGTGCAGGAGGACGCACGCTGAGCCAGAGCAAGGAACGTCATCGCGCGCGGAACATTTTAGTGGTGGTGCAGGTGGCGCTGGCGCTGGTGCTGCTCATCGGATCGGGGCTGATGATCCGCACGTTCCAGACGCTGAGACACGTCCAGCCGGGATTCACGAACCCGGAACAGATCCAGAAATTGTACATCACGATTCCCGAATCGCAGGTGAAGGACGAGACGCAGGTGGTGCGCCAGGAGCAGGCGATCATGGAAAAAATCGCCGCGATTCCCGGCGTAAGTTCGGTTGGGCTGACCAGCATCGTACCGATGACCGGCGACGGATGGACGGACGGGCTGTTCGCCGAGGACCATGTTTACAGCGAATCGCAGATTCCTACGCTGCGCCGTTTTAAGATGGTTTCGCCAGGGTTGTTGAAGACCATGGGCAATTCGTTGATCGCGGGCCGCGATTTTACCTGGACCGATATTTACGAGAAGCGTCCGGTGGCGATGGTATCGGAAAATCTGGCGCGGGAGTTATGGCGCGGACCGGCGGCGGCCATTGGGAAGCGGGTACGCGAAAGCCCGAAGGCTCCGTGGCGTGAAGTCGTGGGCGTGGTGAGCGACGAGCGCGACGATGGCGTGAATCACAAGGCGCCGGCCGTCGTGATCTGGCCGATCCTGATGGACAATTTTTCGGGATCTCGGACATTTGTGGATCGGGGTCTGTCATATATCGTCCGCAGCAACCGCACGGGCACGAACGGGTTCATCAACGAAATCAGCCGCGCGGTGTGGAGCGTGAATCCCAATCTTCCGGTAGCCAACGTGCACACGCTTCAGGAGATTTACAACAAATCGCTGGCGCGGACGTCGTTCACGCTGTTGATGCTGGCTATCGCCGGGGCCATGGCCCTGCTGCTGGGCGTGGTGGGGATTTACGGAGTGATCTCCTATTCGGTCTCGCAAAGGACCCGTGAAATCGGCATCCGCATGGCGCTGGGCGCACGCAAAGAGGAACTGATGCGCCTGTTCGTGGGTCAGGGATTGCGCCTGGCGGCGATCGGCGTCGTCTGCGGCCTGGCGGCGGCGATGGGACTGACGCGGCTGATGAAGTCGCTGCTGTTCGAAGTGAATCCGCTGGACCCGATGACGTTCGCGGCCGTCGCGCTCGGCCTGGTTCTGGCGGCGTCGCTGGCCAGTTATTTGCCTGCGCTGCGGGCGACGGCGGTGGATCCGATGGAAGCTCTCAGGGCGGACTGAAAGAAGAAGGAGCCAGAAGCCAGGAGCCAGGAGCCAGAATGCTTTTGAGGGTTGCGGAAAAAGTCGTTTGACAGGCGAAAGCGTCTGTCCCACACTTCCCCAACTGCTTGAATATGGTGGGGCAGGCGGTTCCGCCTTCCAATCGCGGCCCGCAGCAACTTTTTCAGCCGATGTTCGAAATCTCGACAATTTGGCGGATATAAAACGGCGCCACCGTGTGCACGACGGTCGCGTTCGTGCCTTGGACCGCCTCATCCACCATCCGTCGCAATTCCCGCGGCGTATAGGACCGCTTGATAGATGTTATCCCGTCGGCTGCGTTGATCGGGTGCAGAAACGGGCTCATAAACACGCGAAACAGCGTTAGGGGAATCCAGTGACGCACCAGGTCGAGCAGAAGCAGATGGCGGCAGGACCGCGATACGTTGCGGATCATGCTCACCACGTCCGCCTCGGAAAGATGATGCGCCAGGCACACGGCGATGGCGACGTCGGCCTTGGGCAGTGGATCGAGCGCGGCGTTGCCGTTCAAAATCGTTACGGATGAGCCGGAGGGCGCGGGCCGCAGGTCGATGCCCATCACGTCCACGCCCAACTCATCGCGGATCTGTTCGAGCAGCGCGCCCTGCCCGCAGCCCAGGTCGAGCACCGTGCGGATGGGACCGGGAATCTTGCGCAGGCGGCGGAAAATCGCGGCGTTATTCCCCAACAGGCGCTGCGCTCGCGCCAGATCGCGATAGGCTTGGGCTACGACGTCGTCGGGAAGAGAAGGATCCTCCAGCAGCTCCGTGACGTCGACCCGATCCGTCATGACAGCGTTGACGCGACCGGGGAGGGTTGGTCTTACTTTTTCCTCGATTTTTTTGCGGAGGCATTCTGCCAGGCGACGGTGAGCGCGCCGCGCAGCGATTCCTCCTTCACCGTTTTCAGGCGCACGTTGGTGGCTCCCTGACGGCCCCATCCGCCTTTCACCGGCGCGAATGCCGACGGCTCCAGCTCGACGAAGGCCGCCTGTTGATCGGGGGGCAGCTTCACCATCGCGTATCCGTCGTCGGGGTAACGGAGCGTCGCGAAGATTTTGCCGTTGACGCGAAAGTCGGGGTGATTCATGTGCGCGCTTTCCACCGTATCGGGGAAGCTGAGGGCCAGGCGGCGAAAATCGTCGGAGTTCATAAATTATTCCGGCCGGTTCATCAGGAACGTCGCGGTATCGGCGAAGAATCCTTTTAAGGTCCGGTGAACGTCTTCCGGCAGGCTGGCTTCCTCCAGTGCGCGATTCATTGCCTGCACCCAGCGGTCGCGCGCGGCGCCGCCGATGGCAAAGGGCGCGTGACGCATGCGGAGCCTGGGATGGCCGCGCGTTTCGAGATAAGTGGAGGGCCCGCCGAACCGGAACATCAAGAAATCGCGCAGCCGCCGCTCGGCTCCCATGAGATCGTGCGCCTGATAAAGAGGACCCAGCACGTCGTCCGAGGGGATCTGCCGGTAGAACGCGGCCACCAGGCGGTTAAATCCGTCCTCGCCGATCGATGCGTAGATATCCTGTTCTTCCATTTTTCTTTAATTCTACTAGGGCTGCCCGCGAGAAAACGACGCGACGGTCGATAACCCCACGGCGTAAGCTTGGGGATTGCAAGGGTGTCCGCAAATCCCCGCCCTGACGGTCGGGGTTATAACCCCTGGCGCAAGCCTGGGGACTCTTCTGGTAGCTGACCGTAACAGCCGACCGTGGCCTGCGTTATACGGCGCAGGCCGGTGCGGAATTTGACCCAGCCTGTAACAAACGACCTTTGCATCCACTATCGGAATTTGGCCGCCCACGTGCTCTACCTCGACCCGCAAGAGGAGGTTCCATGCTCAGTCGCATCACGCTCACTACCTTCGCGCTGGCAGTCACATTCGCTTCGTCCTGTCTCGCCCAGACCATCAAGAACGTTCCGCCGAATCCGACCTCGCCGACGTCCGGCAAGCAAATGTTCGACGAGTACTGCGCCGTCTGCCACGGCCAGGACGGCAAAAGCGGCGGGCCAGCGGCGCCGGCCTTGAAGAAGAAGCCCGCGGACCTGACGCAGCTGAGCGCTCACAATAAGGGCAAGTTCCCCGATTCCCGCGTCGCCGGCTATATAGAGGGCGACGAGAGCCTTGAGGCCCACGGCTCGCGCGACATGCCCATGTGGGGAGGTGTTTTCAAGTCCATGGCCGGCGGCAGCGACATCGCGAAGCTGCGCGTGGCGAATCTCACTGCCTACATCAAGTCGCTACAGGCAAAGTAATTTCACGCTTCATATTGCATGAGGGCCATGAACCCCATCTCCATGTGGTGCTGGTGATGGCAGTGGAACAGCGTGGCACCCGGGTCGTTCGCGGTAAAATCCACCTCCACCTGACGCCATGCGGGCACCATCACCACGTCCTTGCGCACCCCCGATGAAGGCTTCCCGGCATAGCGGCTGAGCTCAAATGTGTGCCGGTGCAGGTGCACCGGATGCGTCATGGCGCTCTGATTGTCGAAGATCATTCGGTAGCGGCCGTTGGTTCGCACCTTCAGCGGATCGGTGTGGGGAAAGGACTTTCCGTTGATGGTCCAGCGGTCGCCCTTTGGCTTGAACTCGAGAGGGAACCGGCCATCGGGCGCCACCGCCGCTTCCGTGCCGCCGAAAATCGTATAGTCCCAGGGAATGGCGGGCCCGCGAAGCCATCGCGGTGGCCCTTTCTTATCCGCGTACTCGATGACGATCCCCATGCCTGCTTCGCGCTGGCGGTCGTCCATTTCGCCCAAGATCCACACGCCTGGATTGTTCATTTCCACGACCACGTCGATGCGCTCGCCCGGGCCCATCTCGACCGACCGCACCTTTTGCGGATTCGGGACCGCGTTGCCATCCAGGGCGACCACTTCGAGCAGATGTCCTGTCAGCGCGAGCCTGTGAATCATGGTCGCGCTTGCGTTCACGATGCGGAACAGCGCGCGCTGGCCCGGCCGCACGTGGACGGGTTCGCCCGCGCCCAGCATCTTGCCGTTGATCGAAAACAGCTTGTATTCCACGTCGTCGCCCACCATGCGGCCGTCCCATTCATGCAGCAGGATGGGCACGTCCATATCGTAGCGGGCGGCGCCCAGGTCATAGCTTGCTGCGCCTGTTCGCGGTTCGATCACGAAAATGCCGAACTGGCCCGAATACGTGGCGAGGTGAAAATTTCTGGACGCCATGGTGTGGCTGTGATACCATCGCGTGCCCGCGGGAGTAGCGGTAAATACGTATCGGCAGCTGCCGCCCGCCGGGACCGGAGGCGTCCCCTCTTCGTGGGAGCCGTCGACTTCCGGAGGGATGTGCAGCCCGTGCCAATGAACGATCTGGTGCTCGGCCGTGCTGTTTGAAACGTCGACCGCAAGCGTCCGGCCTTCTCGTACGCGAATGACCGGCCCCGGAACCTGCCCGTTGTAGGCGATGGTGCGAACCGACCTTTTCGGCCCCAGATCGAGCGTGATTTCGCCGATCTTCACGGTAATGTCGGCGGGCGCATCCGCGAAAATCGAGGAGCCTGCCAGCGCCAGAAGTTGACGGCGAGTCATCTAGACCGGTTCAGCACGCGGCGTGCCGCGTCACGACTCGCTTTCGCCGGCCTCGATGGGGATCGGCTGAAGCGCGGCGGCGATGATTTCCCTCGCCTCGGCCTCGCGGTCGCGGGCGACCTGAATTCGCAGCCACTTTCGCGCGAACGGATCGACATCGTTCACCAGTGTTGTGATTTGGTTCAGCACCAAAAAAGGAATTTCGGCCTCCCGGAGGCACCCTTCGGCCAGCGCAAATGCGTAGGGGTCGTTGGTGTCGAGAATCACCACCAATTCGAGATCCGCGTTGCCACTCACCGGCCATAGGATAACACCTTTGTGCCCGGGAGCCCATGCGCAAGCTTGGGGCTATCACCAGGGCAGCCTCACCCGACGCATGGGGCTCGAACGCCGAAGGGACAATGAGCGTGCGTTTCCCCGGACGCCACTTACGGTAGTCTTCAGACAGACGCTGACGCTTGGGGCTACGGACGTTTCGCGATCTGTGTTCCTTCGCGGATTTCGTCGTTGGCGCGGCGGACCACCATGTCGCCGGGTTTTAGATCGCCGGAAACCTCGATCAGGTCGCCGTCGGGAAAGCCTTTTTTCACTTCGATCCATTCGGCACGACCGTCATGGTCGCGGATGACGAAGGTGCGCTCGGTGGTGGTGACGACGCTGGTCTTCGGTACCAGAAGCGACGCGCGCGAACGGCGCACCGGCCACTTCACCGCCGGATACATGCCGGGCGAGAGAGAACCGTCGCGGTTGAACACATCCAGTTCCACAGCCATGGTGCGCGTTTTCTGATCGAGCGCGTGGGCGATGCGCGCGATGCTTCCGGAATAGACACGATCGGGGTAGGCGGGAACGTGAAACGCGACCTGCGCGCCATGGACGATGGCTCCGGCATCCTCCTCAGGAAGGGCGACGACCAGACGCAGGTGCCCGATTTCCTGAATGACGAGCATCACGGGATCGGCGCCGGGACCGACCAGTGCTCCGGGATGGACCAGGCGGTCGGTGACGATGCCATCGAAGGGAGCGGTGATCTGGAGGTAGGCTTCGAGGTCCTTTAAAGTACGCACAGCGGACTGAAAAGCCTGGGTCGCCTGGCGCTTGGCGGCGACCAGAGCCTGCGCGGCTTGCACTTGCTTTTCCGCCAGAATCAGCTCATTGGCGGCGATGGCACCGGGCGTCTCCGACGCTTTTTTCAGGCGGTCGCGGGTGCTTTCGGCGGCGGCCAGTTGGGCTTCGGCCTGCAATCGTTCGGATTCCGCGGCCTGGACCTTCGATTCGGCTTCTGCAATCTGAGCCTTCATTTCAGGAGCGGTGAGTTCGGCGAGGAGTTGTCCCTGCTTCACCACGCTGCCGCGGTCGACCAGCATGCGTTCGACGTAGCCGCGCACCTTGGCGTGGATGGAGACGCTTTGAAAGGGTTGCAGCTCGCCCGGAAGGTCGAGCGTGCGGGAGATTTGCTTCGACACGACCGGGACCAGTTCGGTGGTTTGGCCAAATGCGAGTGCGGCGAAAAAGAATGCGTTAAGGCGCTTCATAGTACCGGCTTTCGGGGTCCGTCGGGTTGAGCGAGGGCGACGAGGTAGACGCTTTGCGCTGAAGGATGGCGTAGATCGACGGAAGAACGGTGAGCGTGGTGAAGGTGGAAACGATCAATCCGCCGATGACGGCGCGGCCGAGAGGCGCGGCCTGCGATCCTCCTTCGCCGAAGCCGATGGCCATGGGAACCATGCCGAAGATCATGGCGGCGGCGGTCATCAGGACGGCGCGCAGGCGGCCGGCGGAGCCTTCGAGAGCGGCTTCCAGATGAGTGCGGCCTTCGCTCCGGGCGCGCTCCGAGAAGGTCACCAGCAAAATGGAATTGGCAACCGCGATGCCGGTAGCCATGATCGCGCCCATGTATGACTGGACGTTCAGCGTAGTTTTCGTCGCCAGCAGCATGAGGAGAACTCCGCAGAGCACTGAGGGAATCGTCAGAACGATGGCCAGCGCGAGGCGTACGGATTGAAAATTCGCGGCCAGCAACAGGAAGATCACCAGGATCGCCAGGAGCAATCCGGTACGCAGGCCGTCGAGAGTCTGTTCCAACGGCGGAATTTCACCGTGCAGCACGACGCTGACGCCTCTCGGTGGAGCACCGGTGGCCGAGAGAGCCTGGTTCAGCCGGGGCGCGGTTTCACCCAGCGTCAGGCCGTGAATGTTGGCGGTGAGACTGACCACGTGTTGTCCGTTATAGCGTTCGATCAGCCCGGGCATGGTGCCCAGTTTGAGCGCCGCCATGTCGATGAGACGCGCGTCGGTGCGGCTATTCTGCATCACCGGAACGTCGCCGACGCTTTCGACGCTTTGGATGCGATTCTGCGGTAGCTGGACCTGAATCTGAAATGCATTACCGGAGTTGGGATCGCGCCAGTAGTTGGGTTGGATGAAGCGCGAGGAAGAAGTCGCGGGCACGATGGAGTGGACTACGTCGGACATAGTGAGGCCGAACTGCCCGGCGCGGTCGCGATCGATATTGATGTCGAGCGTGGGGAAATCGGCGGGCTGCGCGAATTGCAGATCGCGCAGAAAGTCCAGTCTCGACATTTGCGCTTGCACCTTGCGGGCGTAGGCGTAATCGTCCTGGAGGCTGATGCCTTGAATGGCGACTTCGATAGGCGTGGGCGAACCGAAGCTCATTACCTGGCTGACGATGTCGGCCGCTTCGAAAGACACCTGGCAGTCGGGCAACTCTCTTTTGAGCCTTACGCGCAGCGCTTCGCGCAACGCTTCGCCGCGCACGGTATCTGGCTTGACCGCGACCTGAATGATGGCTTCCTGAGGACCACTGGTGAACAAATGGATCAGGTCGACGGGATAGCTGGACGGAATCAGACCCAGAAAGTCGCTGGTGATTTCGACGTGTTCGGGACCGATTTGACGGTTGATGACGTCGAGGGCGCGAAGGACGATTCGTTCCGTTTCCTCAATGCGGGTGCCGGTGGGAGCGCGCAGCCGGATGCGTAGCAGAGGAGCATTGGCGTCAGGAAAAATTTCGGTTCCGATGCGCGGGAGAAGGAACCAGACGAGAATCGTCGCGGTGGCGAGATAGCCGAGCACGAGAGGCCAGCGGAGCCAGAGGACGGCCTTCAGATAACGCTCGTACAGCGAGTGCAGCCATCCTGCTTCGCCGCGATGTCCTTCCTTCATGAGCCAGGTGGAGAAGACTGGAACCAGGGTGCTGGACAGCAGGTACGACGCGATCATCGAGAAGGCGACGGCCAGCGAGAGCGGAACGAAGAGCTGGCGTCCGACGCCGACCAGGAAGAACGACGGGACGAAGACAGCCAGGACGCAGAGCATCGAGAGGAGGCGGGCGATGGCGGTACGGTTGCACGCTTCAACCACGGCGCGGGCGCGGGAGACGCCGGGGAGCATGCGGGTGTGAATATTCTCGATTTCGACCGTCGCTTCGTCGACCAGGACGCCGACGGCGAGAGCGAGTCCGCCGAGCGTCATGATGTTGATGGTTTGGCCCGCGGCCCAGAGAAACACGACCGCGGCGAGCAGCGCGAAGGGAATGTTCGTCACCACGATGAGCGCGCTGCGCCAGTCGCGCAGGAAGATCAGCACCATCAAGCCGGTGAGGACGGCGCCGAGCAACCCTTCGAGGACCAGGCCGCGGATGGAATTGGTGACGAACGGAGACTGGTCGAATTCCAGGCGGACATCGACATCGTCGGGGACGACTTTTTTGAAGTTGGGAATCGCCGCTTTCACCAGGTTGATGACGTCCAGAGTGGACGCGTCGGCGCGCTTGGTGACGGGGATGTAGACGGTTCTCTTCCCGTTGACGTGGGCGTAGGCCGAGACAATGTCGGTTCCATTTTCGATGGTGCCGATGTCGCGGAGGTAGATGCTGGGGCCGGAGACGGGGCGGATGGGCGTGCTCAAGAGCTCGGAAAGATTGCCGCCGAGCGCAGCGTTGGTGCGCGCGATGCGCTCCACTGTGCCGGTCCACATGTTGCCGGAGGGCATGACGAGCGTCGCCTTGCTGACGGCGGCGATCGCTTCATCGGGCGAGATGCGGTATTGCTGGAGCTTGCCGGGGTCGAGCGTGATGACGATGGTCCGCTGATTTCCGCCGAAGGGCGGCGGGGCGGACACGCCCTGCAACGTCGCGAACAAAGGACGCACGCGGTTGATGGCGAAATCCTGCAATCTCGCCCTGCGTGCGGGTCGCGCTGCTGAAGACCAGTTGGCCGACGGCGACGCTGCCGGCGTCGAAGCGCGTGACGAACGGCGGGACCGTTCCCGGAGGCATGAAGGCGCGCGCGCGGTTGACGTAGCCGATGGTTTCGGCCATCGCCTGCGCCATGTTGATGCCTTCATGAAAAACCAACTTCATGAGCGCGGCGCCCTGAATGCTTTTGCTTTCGACGTGATCGATTCCAGTGATGTAGAGGAAATGATACTCGTAGTAATACGTCAGGTAGCCTTCCATCTGCGCGGGGTCCATTCCGCTGTAAGGCTGGGCGACGTAAATGGCGGGATCGCCGACCTGCGGGAAGATGTCGACGGGCATACGCTTCAGCGCGAGGGCGGCGCAGAGCGCAATCGTAACCAGGGCCGCGACAACCGTGAACGGGCGGGAGAGAGCTGTCAGGACCAGTCGCATGTTACCGGCTCGCCTCCGCTACGAAGGGTTGAATATCGCCGGCGGCGGCGGCGATCTGGAGCAGGCCTCGCCAGACGCTGAGGCGGGCGAGAACGTCGTCGATTTCGGCCTGGGTCAGCAGGCGCTGCGCTTCGGCCAGTTCGTCGATGTTCGCGAGACCGGCGTGGTATCGGGCGGTCGCCTGCTGGACGGCGGTGCGCGCGGAGGAAACCTGGACGGGAGTATTGGCGGCGACGCGGCGCGCGCCGTTCACCGTCGCGACGGCGCGGTTCCATTGCGCGCGGAGATCGACGGCGATCTGTTCGGATCGGGCGGCCTGGGCGCGGATGGTGGAATTTTGCGCCGCTTCGCGGGCGCGCAACGCGGGCAGGTCGAGGATCGGGAAGGTCACCGTGAAGCCGATTGCGTAGTTTTGGTAATTGGGCGCGAGGCCGTTGAGGCCGTCGAGGCGATCGCCGTTCGTTTCGGCCCCGGTACCACGCGCATAAATTGCGCCTTGCAGATAGAACCTGGGGAAATAGGATCGCTCCATCGCGCGGAGCTGCGCTCTCGCCTGTTCGACCGCGGCGTTCTGCTCCACGACCAACGGATTGATTGCGGTATTCAGGCTTGCCGGCGCTTGATCGGGAGGCAATTGAACAAGACTTCCATTAGCGATCGAGATTTTTGAAGGATCGACGCCGGTGAACTGCGCGAGAGTCGCTCGCGATACGTCGATCGCCTGCTGCGCCTGGATCAACTGCGTGCGCGCGGCGGCGAGTTCGGCTTCCGAGCGCGACTGGTCGGCTCCGGGACGCAGTTGCGCGCCGACTTGTGCGGTGATCGTCTTGAGGATCGCCTCGGCGCGATCGACGCCGGCCTGCGCGGCGCGTACAGTTTCCTGAGCGGCGATCAAGGTCAGATAAGCGTCGGCGGTGGCGACAGCAACCTCGAATTGCGTGCGCTTCACCGCTGCTTCCGTTTGAGCGCGGGCGGCGTTAGCAGTCTCGACGTTGGCCGCGCGGAGGCCGAAATCGAAGGGCTCCCAGGTAACCAGGCCTCCGATGGCGCTGCCCCATACCGATCCGAAATTGTTGGAGCCGATCACCGGACCGGACATCGAGGGAATCACGCTCTGCGGCAGCAGCAGGCCGAAGACGTTGTTGCGGGTCGCGCGATTCGCCTGCGCCAGGGCGTCGATTTTCGGCAGGTAGGCGGTGCGGGCCAATTGAATTGCGGCGGAAGCAGCGTTGACCTGTTCCTCGGAGATGCGGATGGACGGATAGTTCTTGAGCGAACTCTCGACGGCCTGAGGGAGCGTGAGTTGCGCGGGCAGCGGTGCGGCCAGCGCGAAGAAAAACGCGGCAGCTTTCATCGACTTTCCCCCTCGATGAGCTCATGAAACAGCTCCCGCACTTTGCTCTTCGACGCCGCCAGGGCTTTTCGTCCCAGCGGAGTCGCGCGGTACAGGCGGCGTAAAGACTTGCCGTCGCGCCGCTCGCTCGACCGGAGGTAACCTTTCTTTTCGAGGCGCTGGAGCAGTGGATAGAGGCTTCCGGCGCTGATGCGGTATCCGTGGCGGGCCAGCTCCTCGATCATGCCGAGGCCGAAGATGGGGCCTTCGACGGCGTGATGGAGCACGTGCAGGCGGATCAGGCCCGAGTATAAGTCCCGGTCGGCGGCCGCTGGATACTCTGAGTTCGATTTCGGCATTCGATTACGAACTACGTTAGTGTAGGCCCGGCGAAGGCTGTTGTCAATCACCCTTTTTGAAGAGCCAGGAGCGGGGGTGTCTGGCAGTGTCTGAAATCTTCAGACACTACCGGGTGTCTTGACCTTGACGCGCTAATGCGCGCATAATGTATCTGGCGGAGGATTGCATGAAAAAACTGTGGTTTGTTTTTGGCTTGAGTCTGAGCTGTGGCTTTGCCGGCTCATTCGACGCCGTGACCGGATTCTCGCTGACCACCAATGTCGGGACCAATACCTGGAGCTACTACGGCGGCGCCAGCACCGCTGTGAGCACCTTTGAAAGCACGGTGTCGCTGCTGCCCGTTCTGTTCAATGGCAGTTGCGGCGGTGGAACGAGTTGCTGGGACACCAACTCCGGCGCTTCGAACCTGATTCTGCAAAACGTGACCGGCGCCGACGTCGGGTTTCCGAATTCCGATGCCCTGAACAACCAGTTGACCTACTATACGCGGTCCGGTATCGTCGATGTGCGCTTCCTGGTTCCCACGACGGGCGTCTACAGTTTGAGCGGCTTCTTCGAAGGAAGCGCGAATATTTCTGAATCCAGCGAAGAGTTTATCGCGGTGGACGGAAACGTCGGGTCCCCGTTGTTCGACATGACCGGCGCGGTTCCCTTCGGCGCCACGAACGCATTCAGTTTCGGTAGTTTGTCGCTCAATGCAGGGGATACCGTCGACTTTATCGTGGCCGGCATATCGACTTCCGATGACACCAACTCACTCGCGACCGGCTTCGATGCGACGTTCACGACGGGGGCCAGTGTTCCGGAACCGGGCACCCTGACTTTGCTCGCCGGCGGTCTGCTGGTTCTAGGATGTAAGGGCCGCCAGTTGCGGCAGAAGTCTCCGTTCTAGCGAACGTATAACCCCGTCCGTCAGGGCGGGGATTGCGACCAATCACAATCCCCAGGCCAACGCACTGAAAAATTGCGCGCGCCGCCTTTGAGATACAGTGTGAGGACCGATGTTACATCGACGCGTCCTCGTCGCCCTGGCTCTGCTTTGCTGCGCGTGCTCGGAGAAAACCCGTGTGGAACGGCAGAACCGGCAGATGGCGGACGCCGCGCGCGATGCGTGGCGACCCAAACCGGGCGACATGCGCTGGATCCCGGGCGGCGAATTTCGCATGGGATCGGAAAATCCCAACGAAGGTCCGGTACACAAAGTGACCGTTTCCGCGTTCTGGATGGACACGCACGAGCTGACCAACGCCGAGTTCGCGAAGTTCGTCGAGGCCACGGGGCACGTCACGGTGGCGGAGAAAGCTCCGGCCCGCGAAGAATTTCCAGACGCGCCACCCGAAAAACTCGTGCCCGGCGCATTGGTGTTCACCGGGACCGTGGGCGCGGCTCCGCTCGACGATTACACGCAATGGTGGGAATATCGCGCGGGAGCCAACTGGCGCCATCCGCAAGGTCCCGCGAGCGACATCGACGGGAAGGACGCGTTATCCGGTGGTTCACGTCGCCTATAGCGATGCGGTGGCGTATTGCGCGTGGGCCGGCAAGCGCCTGCCGACCGAAGCGGAATGGGAATTCGCGGCGCGCGGCGGCCTGGACCACGCCACCTATGTCTGGGGCAATGACCGCAGGCACGATCACGAGAAGATGGCGAATTTGTGGGAGGGCGAGTTTCCGCATCACAACACCGGCCAGGACGGCTATCTGCGCACCGCGCCGGTCGGCAGTTTCCCGCCGAATGGTTACGGCCTGGTGGACATGGCGGGCAACGTCTGGGAGTGGACCTCGGACTGGTACGCGCCGGTTTTCGACACGTCGCGCGATGTGAACCCGAAGGGTCCTGAAAAGAGCTATGATCCTCTAGATCCAGGTACGCAAAAGAGGGTGATTAAGGGCGGTTCCTTTCTCTGCAACGACACGTATTGCAGCGGCTACCGTCCGAGCGCGCGGATGCCGGCGGACGTAAACACTCCGATGGAGCATATCGGATTGCGCTGCGTGATCGATGGAGAAACGTGGTCCAGGTCGACGGGAGGTCCTCGATGACGCAAAAGATTGTTTCAGTGCTCCTCGGCCTGACGCTGGCGGCGAGCGCACAGCAGCCTAAAATCGGGCAGACCTATAAGGATTCGCAAGGATATTGGCCGCCTGAAGTGAAGGCGCCGAAAGGCGCGCCCAACATCGTCTGGATCGTCATCGACGACATCGGATACGGGCATATCTCCAGCTTCGGAGGGCCCATCGACACGCCGAACATCGACCGCCTGGCGCGCGGCGGATTGAGCTACACGAACTTCCACGTTACCGCTCTGTGCTCGCCCACGCGCGCGGCGTTTCTGACCGGGCGCAATCATCATTCGGTCGGCATGGGCGTGATCGCGGAGTATTCGACCGGATTCCCGGGCTACAACGGGCGCATGCCTTTCGACAAAGCGATGCTTTCCGAGATTCTGCACGCGAATGGCTACTCGACGTTCGCGGTCGGGAAGTGGCACCTGACCCCGGCCAATGATATGACGCCCGCGGGTCCTTTCGACCGCTGGCCTCTGGGCAGAGGCTTCGAGCGCTTCTACGGATTCCTGGGCGGAGAGACCGATCAGTATCATCCCGAGTTGGTGGAGGACAACCACTACATCGACCGTGATCTGCATGGGAAGCAATTCACCACAGCTATGAACGACAGAGCGATGGATTTCATCCGCGATCAGCAGGCAGTGAATCCGGAGAAGCCGTTTTTCCTCTATTGGGCGTCGGGCGCAACGCATGCTCCGCACCAGGTTCCGCGGGAATGGATCGACAAGTATAAGGGCAAGTTCGATCAGGGATGGGACAAAGTTCGCGAGGAGACGCTGGCGCGGCAAAAAGCGCTGGGCATTGTGCCCCAGGACGTGAAATTGCCTCCGCGCGAGCCTGGGGTGAGGCCGTGGGATTCGCTGTCGACGGACGAAAAACGCATCTTCGCCCGGTCCAACGAAGTATTTGCGGGCTTCGCCGCGCACCTGGATTATGAAATCGGGCGGCTGGTCCAGTTTCTGGAAGACCGCAAACTGCTGGACAACACCATCCTGGTGGTGAACGTCGGCGACAACGGCGCCAGCCAGGAGGGTGGGCCGGAGGGGATGTTCAACGACGCGATTTATTTCAACCGCATCGCGCCGCCGGCGGCCGCGGAAAACTTGAAGTGGATCGACAAGCTGGGTTCGGAGTACACGTCGCCGCACTATCCCATCGGGTGGGCGATGGCGGGGAACACGCCCTTCCGGCGCTATAAACAGGACGCCTCGAATGAAGGAGGCACGCGCGATCCTCTGATCGTCCACTGGCCGGCGCGCATCAAGGACAAGGGCGGAAAACGGACGCAGTTCCATCACGCCATCGACGTGATGCCGACGATCTTGGAAGCGGTCGGGATCAAGCCGCCGGCGGTGGTGAACGGCGTGAAACAGGCGCCCATCGAAGGCGTCAGCATGGTGTACACCTTCGACGACGCGAAGGCCAGAAGCCGTCACACCACGCAGTATTTCGAGATGTTTTCGCGCCGCGCGATTTACAACAACGGTTGGAAGGCGCTGGCGTATCATGCGCCGGGCATGGATTACGGCCAGGAAAAGTGGGAACTGTACAATTTCGAAACCGACTTCAACGAAACCAACGACCTGGCCGTCAAATATCCCAGCATGCTGTCGGAGTTGAAGACGCTGTTCGATGTGGAAGCGCGGAAGTACAACGTGTATCCACTCGATGACGTGCGCGTCGAGCGCGTTGTGCAAGGCCGTCCGCCGGTTTATGGCGACCGCAAGGTGTTCACGTATTATCCCGATACGACGACGCTGCCGCGCGTGGCGTCTCCCAACGTGGTGAATAAATCGTTCCGGATTACCGCGGACGTGGAGCGATCGGGAGACGGCGTGCTGGTCGCATTCGGGGGCCGGTTTGGCGGCTACTCGCTGTACGTAAAGGACGGAAAGCCGGTGTTTGCTTACAATCTGCTGGAGCGGGAGCAGTTCTACATTTCGTCGTCCGAAGCGTTGCCGGCGGGAGCGAGCAGCGTGGCGGTGGATTTTGCTTACGACGGAGGGCGGCCGGGTTCGGGCGGCACGGCGACGCTGCGCATCGGCGGACGCAAAGTTGGAGAGGGAAGAATCGCGCGCACGGCTCCGATCATCCTCGACCTTTCCGAAGGGCTCGACGTGGGGCGAGATCTGGGGTCGCCTGTAGTGGATGCTTATCGGAGTCCGTTCGCATTTGCCGGGAAGCTGCGCCAAGTCGTGATCGAATTGCTGCCGTAAAAGGGGTCACGTATGAAGCCAGGAGTTTTGCGAACGCCGGACGAGTGTTTCGACGGGGATCGCCGATTTTCCGTTCGCGCCGAACTACGTGGAGGTGGACGGATACTGCATTCATTATGTCGACGAAGGCCCTCGCGAGCGCCGCGCCGATTCTGCTGATGCATGGCGAGCCGTCGTGGTGTTACCTGTACCGCAAAATGATTGGGCCACTGGCCGCGGCGGGGCATCGGTGCGTGGCTCCAGATCTAGTAGGATTCGGCCGGTCGGACAAACTGGCAAGGCGCGAGGATTATTCGTACCAGTTCCACGTCGATGTGATGAACGGATTCGTGCGGGCGCTTGACTTGAAGAACATCACCCTCTTCGGTCAGGACTGGGGAGGGCTGATCGGGCTGCGCGTGCTGGTGGACAATCTCGACAGCTTCAACAAGCTGGTGGTGGCGAACACGGGCTTGCCGACGGGCGATCATAAAGCGTCCGATGGATTTTTGCGCTGGCTCAACTATTCGCAAACGGTGGAGAATTTTCACATCGGAGGCATCGTGAAGGGCGGATGCAGGACTCCTTTGTCAGCCGAGACCATCGCGGCCTACGACGCGCCGTTCCCGTCCGATGCTTATAAAGAAGGCGCGCGTCAGTTTCCGATGCTGGTGCCGATCACGCCCGATAATCCCGCGTCGGAAGCGAATCGCCGCGCGTGGGAAGTGCTGCGGCAGTGGCCGGGAAAGGTGCTGACGCTGTTCAGCGATCAGGATCCGGTAACCGCGGGCGGAGAGAAGCCTTTTCAGAAATTGCTGCCCGGGGCCGAGGGGCAGCCGCACGCCATCATCGAGGGGGCGGGACATTTTTTGCAGGAAGACAAAGGCGGGGAACTCGCGGCGCGAATGATCGACTGGCTGAAGGCATGAACCTGACGCAGCGTGTTTTGCGAACGCTGGCCGGCGTGATCGGCGTTGTTTTGCTGGTGGTCGGCCTGACGTTTCTGCTGGCGCCCGCCAGGCTCATGGACCAGTTCGCGGTGCTCGCGTCGGGTTACGCCGGGTTCAGCACGGTGCGCGGCGATCTGGGCGGGCTCTTTGTCGGGATGGCCATCTTCACGTTGATCGGCGCGATCCGCGGGTCCAGCCGCTGGCTTGCGGTGCCCTGCGCCTTTCTTGGATTCATCGTTCTCGGCCGCGTTCTGAATCTGCTGCTCGACGGGCGCTCCAGGGAGAGCGTGCAGGCGGTGATTCTCGAACTGCTCTTGATCGCCGTGCTGCTTCTGATCATCGCCGGCCTGGATCGGAGCCGGAGGCCGTTCGGGCGCGGGCTTTGGATTGCCATTCCGGTGATCCTCCTGGTTGTGTTGGGCGCCGCGCTGCTGTTCCAACGGCAAATCGGAATGGCGATCCAGAACCAGATGGTCGAGCGCGGCTTCCAGAATCAACTGCTCGCGAGTCTCGCCGACGGTCTGCATGTGGGACTCTGCGGATCGGGCTCGCCGCTGCCGGATCCAACGCGCGCCGGCCCGTGTGTTTTCGTCATCGCCGGGAAACACGTTTATGTTGTCGATGCAGGCGAGGGTTCTCCGCGCAAAATGGCTCTCATGGGTCTGAATCCGGGCCTCATCGATGCCATCCTGCTGACACATTTTCATTCGGACCATATCGGGGGGCTGGGCGAAATGATGCTCCAGCGGTGGGGCGGCGGGAGTCACAAGGATCCGGCGCCCGTGTATGGTCCGCAGGGCGTCGAATCGGTGGTTCAGGGCTTCAACGACGCCTACGCCCTGGACAAGAAGTACCGCGTCGCGCATCATGGCGAGGCGACGATGCCGCCGTCGGGCGCAGGCGGCATTGCGCGTCCATTCACGCTGGACGATTCGGATCGCAGCCAAGTGGTGCTCGATCAGGATGGGCTCACCATCACCGCGTTCGCTGTGAACCACGCGCCCGTTTTTCCGGCGGCCGGCTATCGCTTCGATTATCGCGGCCGGTCCGTGGTCGTCAGCGGCGATACCGCGCCTTCGTCGACGCTGACGAAATATGCGCGCGGCGCGGACGTTTTATTCCACGAAGGTTTGCAGGCCACGATGGTCGCCGTGCTGCATGACGCCGCCGTGCGTCACGGGTGGGCGGGGGCGGCCAAGATCACGGCCGATATTCCGTCGTATCACACGACTCCGGAAGATGCCGCGCGCATCGCGCAGCAGGCAGGCGTGAAGCAGTTGATTTTCTATCACACCATTCCGCCGCTGCCGTTTACTTACCTCAATGCGGCGTTTCTAGGCGGCGCGCCGAAGATTTTCTCCGGACCGATCGCGGTTGGCAAGGACGGCATGTTGCTGAGCCTTGCACCCGGTAGTACGTCGATCACGATGCGCGAATTGTTCTAAGGAACAATAAACCCGTGATTCTGATTCAAGCCCGAAGCCCGGGTGGGGCGGGCTTTCAGCCGGCAGCCGCCCTCCGGGCGGCTTTGTGTACAGCCACGAACGAGCCTGCTTGGAAGCAGGCTGCCGGCTCAATAGCCCGCCCCACAAGAGCGCTGCAACCTGGGAAGCTCGCGCCACTGTGTGCTACACTTTCCTCGCATCGTCGATGAAGATAGCTTTCGCGGTCTTGCTGATATTGACGGCGCTGGCCTACACGGGACTTTTTCTTTCCCTCTCCGATCCACCGTTCACCGACGCTCCGAATCACTATGCTCGCGCCGTGATCATGGAATCGCTGTGGTTCGACGCGCACTCTCCGTTTCAGGGGAAATTTTCCGCCAGCCGGGTCTTCGTGCCGTATATGCTGCCGGACCTGGGGTTCGTCATGCTGATACGGCATTTGGGCACGGAATGGGTATATCCGGTCTGGGCCGCCCTCAGCATGCTCAGCCTCGCGGTCGGCGCTTCGGTTTATGCCAGCCAACTGCTGGAAACCTCCTGGGCGATTGCCGCGGCGATGTTGTGCTCCTGGTATTTCGCGACGAATTATTTGTTTATCCTCGGCTTTTTCTCCTTTCAGTGGGGATTGGCGGCGGCATTCGCCGCCCTGGGCGCTCTGGAGGCATGGCGGCGGGGGAAAGCAGGCTGGTGGATAGCTTTCTACGCGGTCGCCTGCTTGATCTGCTATGGCGCGCACGTGGCCTGCTTCGCGATTCTGGCAGGATTGGTGGGTGCCACCGGGCTTGCCCGCATTTACCGCAAGGAACAAACCTTTTTGCGTCTGGGCTGGGAGTTGATCCCGTTCGCTGTCCTGCTTGCCTACCACTTCCCGGCGATACCGACAGACCCGGAAAGCACAGCAGCTCGAACATTCATGCAGACAATCGGCGACAAGTTCGGCCATTTCCTCGAAGCGATGTTCCTTCGCGAGAGTTTCGTCATCGACCGGCCAATCCTGGTGCTGTTCGGGGTCATCGTAGTGGGCGTGATCTGGTTCGGGATGCGCCGCGGTGCCGGCCTCCGGCGTCATTGGCAGCTGGCGTTGGTCTCCGGCCTCGGTGCGGCGCTTTATTTCGCGCTCCCGTCCGGGCTGGGAGCAGTCGCCTACGTCGACCAGAGGGCGCTCCCGTTTTTGTTCATCCCTGTGTCGATGCTGGCGCTCCGCATGTTCGAATGCGCCGGCCCCACCCCCCGCCAGATTGCGCTGCTGATCGCCGCCTGCTTCCTCTTGGCCGCGACAAATCTGGGGTACCTCGCCGGCTTCCTGCCCAGGCAGAGCCGGCAAGTCGCCGAATACCGGCGGGCGATCGCCACCATTCCGAAAGGACTGGCGGTTCTTTCCATCGACGCGCAGCCGAGGGACGGGAATACCTGGCCACTGCGCCACGCCGGCTCGTTTTACGCGGCGGACCGGAAAGGGTACACGCCCTATCTGTTCAGCCAGCAAAACGAGAGCGGTCCTTCCGCGTACTTCCGGGACCTCTCCACGATCTACCGGCCGGACCAGAGATGGTACTTGCTCGATCAGACACCCGATTGGGAAAAGTTGTCCGCCACGTACGATTACGTGATCGTCGCCAGGCCGTGGCGCCCCGAGCGGCTCGATATGAGCCGTTTGCAATTGCACTATGAAAACGCCGCTGCCACCGTGTTCATCGTGCGGCGGTAGGGTTGTCGAATTTGCGTCAGAACGCGGTGCCGAACTGCGCGATAAAACCCAGTTTCTCAGCTAGATGGTGAAAACAACGGACCCCGCGCGGCACCTGAAGTGCGCGGAATGAAAGCGTGGCAACCGTTTCGATGCCGGACGTTTCTGCGACCCGCCAACCTCCACCGGGGAGGACGCCGCCTGCCCGGAAGTGGCTCGGCGCGGCCGCGGTCCTGGCAGCAGCGATCGCCATCGCGGCGCTGTTTTACTTCGGGCGCGCCCGCGCACCCGAGTACGCGACCGCGCGTGTCGACCGGGGCGACATCGATTCCACTGTCACTACCACAGGCAACCTGAACGCGGAGATCACGGTCCAGGTGGGTAGCCAGGTCTCCGGCAACATCATCGCGCTCTATGCCGATTTCAATACCAAGGTCAAGAAAGGTCAACTGGTCGCTGAAATCGATCCGGCCCCGTTCAATGCGGCGCTCCAACAGGCGAATGCCGCGCTGAACGCGGCGAAAGCCGCGGTTGTCACCGCGCAGGCGACCCTGGCGAAGTCCCAATCCGATCTGGCCAGCGCTCAGGCCAACGTCGCCAGCCAAAAAGCCAATCTCGTCAAAGCGAAAAGCGCGGTGGAGCTCGCGCGCGTGGAGAACGAGCGCCGGAAGAATCTGGTCGCGACCGGCAGCACGTCGCAGGAGGACGCCGATACCGCGCAGGCCAACTACGATCAGGCGTTGGCCGGCGTGGATGCCGCCCAGGCCGCCGTCAATGCCTCCGCAGCTTCCGCCGAATCGGCGGCGAAGGCCGTCGACGTGGCCCGGACCCAGCTCGACGGTGCCGGCGCGGTGGTCGCGGAGGACCGCGCGATCCTGGCGCAGGCCCAGCTCAATCTGGACCACACGCGCATCCTGGCGCCGGTCGACGGGACGGTCCAATCCCGCAATATGGACGTCGGCCAGACGGTGGCCGCTTCCTTCCAGGCGCCGGTGATTTTCCTCGTCGCCAAGGACCTGACGAAAATGCAGGTGGACACCAACGTGGACGAGGCCGACGTAGGCCCCATCCGCTTGAACCAGCCCGCCAGCTTCACCGTGGACGCGTACCCGGGCCAGATTTTCCGCGGCCGGGTGGCGCAAATCCGGGAGGCTCCGATCAACGTGCAGAACGTGATCACCTACGATGTGGTGATCGCGGTTTCCAATCCGGATCTGAAACTTTTTCCCGGCATGACGGCGAACGTCACCATTCTTACCGGCCATGTGTCGAACGTCCCGCGAATCCCCAAGGCGGCGCTGCGCTTCCACCCGCGCGCGAGTTCGAAGCCGCCCTCGGCGCAACAGCAGACGGTCTACGTGCTGGACCCGCACGGCCAGCCGGAGCCCGTGACCGTAAAGACCGGACTCAGCGATGCCAATCATGTGGAAGTTGCGGCCGGAAAACTGATCGAAGGCCAGGAAGTCATCACCGGGATGGCGGTGAAGTCCGGCGCCGCCAACGCCGCATCGCCGGGTACCGGCAGCAGCAAGAGGCTTGGGTTCTGAGGGTCCCATGAACGGCAGAAAACTCGCCGCCAGCATGAAAATCGCTTTGCGGGCTCTGCGCGTCAATAAAATGCGCTCGGCGCTTACGATGCTCGGTATCATCATCGGCGTGGCCGCGGTGATCGCGATGGTCGCAGTGGGATCCGGCGCCCAGGAACGGATTAAGGAGCAGATCGCCTCCATCGGCAGCAACCTGATTGTCGTCCTCTCCGGCAGCATCACCACTTCCGGCATCCGCATGGGCACGGGCAACGCGCAGACGCTCACCGAAGACGACGCCCGGGCCATCATCCGCGAATGCGACGCGGCAGCCCTGGCGGCGCCTTCGGTCCGCGGCGGCGTCCAAACCGTCTACGGCAACAATAACTGGGGAACGCAGGTGCTGGGCACCACTCCGGATTACCTCGAAATCCGCGATATCGAAATTGAAAAGGGCCAGCCGTTTACCTCAAGCGACGTGGAATTGGCGTCGAAAGTCGCGCTGCTCGGCAAGACCGTGATCGATAACCTTTTCAATGGCGAGAATCCCGTCGGGCAGATCCTGCGGATCAAAACGGTTCCCTTCACCGTCGTCGGAACCCTCGTGCCGAAGGGGCAATCGCCCACCGGACAGGATCAGGACGACGTCATCCTGATGCCGATCAGCACGGCGAAAAAGAAAGTCATCGGAACCAGCCAGGCCAACTACGCCGCCGTCGGCGCGATTTTTGTCCAGGCGCGCGAGGGCCGCGGCGACGACGTCCAGCAGCAGATGAAGGAACTGCTGCGCCAGCGCCATCACCTGCAAGCGAACGAAGACGACGACTTTACGATCCGCAACATGGAGGAGGTTTTCAAGGCCCAGGAAACTTCGGCCCAAGTCATGTCCATGCTGCTGGCCGCCATTGCGTCCGTATCGCTGATTGTCGGCGGCATCGGAATCATGAACATCATGCTCGTCTCGGTCAGCGAACGGACCAGGGAAATCGGGCTCCGCCAGGCCGTCGGCGCCAAGACGCGCGACATCCTCAGCCAGTTTCTGGTCGAGGCCGTCACGCTGTCGCTCGCCGGCGGCGTGATCGGCATCGTGCTCGGACTTGCCGTAAGCGCCCTGATCTCCTATTTCGCGGGATGGTCCACCGTGTTGAGTGCCGGCTCCATCGTCGTCGCTTTTCTTTTCTCCGCCGTGGTGGGCGTGTCGTTCGGATTTTACCCGGCGCGCAAAGCCGCTTACATGGATCCCATCGAGGCGCTGCGCTATGAGTAGCCTCAACATCATCGAAATCGAACACCTGGTGAGAACGTTCCGCATCGGCGAACTGACTGTTCCCGCCCTGCGCGACGTGTCGCTCAACGTCGTGCGCGGCGATTTTGTGGCGATTATGGGACCTTCAGGCTCGGGAAAGTCGACCTTGATGAACATCCTCGGCT
>CAVVNE010000166.1:0-12485 GCA_963749245.1 Bryobacterales bacterium | reverse complement strand
AGCGTCCTCGCACGCCGCGCTGGCGCGCAACTAAGGCACGGGGATCGGAGTCGGTGATGGTTTTTAATCGAAAGAGTACGATTGTAGGACCGTTCACAGACGACATGCAGGCGGTGGAACAGACCATCAACGAGAAGATAATAGTGGCTCGCGGCGGGACGGGCACATCCTGAGCGCCGTGGAACGATGCGGCTGCCTATTTCCTCAAACAGCAGCACACGGAGCGGCGGCGCGCGGTGCGGATCGTGACCGATAATCACGGCCAGCCATCGGGGCACATGAACACGGTGGTGCGCAATTTATGGGAAGCGGATGCGGTGCTCAGCGGCCTCGAACTGCGGTTCGCGGGTGAGAGTATCCTTCTCAAAACGAATTGGGTGTTAAGTCCACAGACCGCGTGGTTGCAAATGGAGAATATGACCGGGGTGGTCGAGAAGACCGGCGGCGATCTGATCAAGGGTCACGACCCAGGGCCGGATTTCGAGGAAATGATCCGGCGGCTGCGGCTGCGCTACACGCTGGTTTACGCGCTGCCGCAAGGGAAGCCGGGCGAGGAGCGGAAGATCAAGGTGGAGTTGAGTGGAGAGGCGAGAGAAAAGAATCCCAAGGCGCAGGTGCGGGCGCGGTATGGGTATTACATGCCGAAGTAAGTGGTCAGATGACCAGTTTGATAAGATGGGTGCATGAAGGACCAGACGATTAGCGTCACCGAGTTTAAGGCGAAATGCCTTGCCCTCATGGATCGAATCGCGCACGAAGGCGGAAACGTTACGATCACCAAGCGGGCCTTTGGCGACCTTGGGACCTGTTGGCGGTCCCAAGGTCGCCAAAGGCCGCCCCCGCTTGGTGATCGTCACGTTTCCGCCTTCGTGCGCGATTCGATCCATGAGGGCAAGGCATTTCGCCTTAAACTCCGTGACGCTAATCGTCTGGTCCTTCATGCACCCATCTTATCAAACTGGTCATCTGACCACTTACTTCGGCATGTAATACCCATACCGCGCCCGCACCTGCGCCTTGGGATTCTTTTCTCTCGCCTCTCCGCTCAACTCCACCTTGATCTTCCGCTCCTCGCCCGGCTTCCCTTGCGGCAGCGCGTAAACCAGCGTGTAGCGCAGCCGCAGCCGCCGGATCATTTCCTCGAAATCCGGCCCTGGGTCGTGACCCTTGATCAGATCGCCGCCGGTCTTCTCGACCACCCCGGTCATATTCTCCATCTGTAACCACGCCGTCTGCGGACTTATCGCCCAACGGACTCCGAGAAGCGTGCTCTCCCCGGTCGACCGCAGTTCGAATCCGCTGAGCAGCGCGTCCGCCTCCCATAAATTCCGAACCACCGTGTCTCGATGGCCCGACGGCTGGCCGTGATTATCGGTCACGATCAGCACCGCGCGCCGCCGCTCCGTCCGTGCGCTGTTTGAGGAAATAGGCCGCCGCATCGTTCACCGCGCGCAGGATGTGCGTTCCCGCCGCGAGCCTGCTATAACTCTCTCGTTGATGGTCTGCTCCACCGCCTGCATGTCGTCTGTGAACGGTCCTACAATCGTGCTCTGTCGATTAAACACCATCACCGCGACTCGATCGCCCGTGCCTTAATTGCGCCAGCGCGGCGTGCGAGGACGCTGCCAGCGTCTTCAGTTTCGGCAGCATGCTGCCGCTGATATCGAACAGCAGAATCACGTCGAGCGGCGTTTCTTCCGCCGAAAAGTAAAGCACCTTCTGCGGCGCTCCGTTGTCGAAAACCTGAAAATCGTCCTTGTGAAACCCGGTCAGCAGGCGCGTCCCATCGGTGACTTCCGCGTCAACGTGCACCAGCGAAACCGCGGCCTTGAAAACCGTGCCCTCCTGCGCCATCGCAAGACTGGCAAACAGCGCGAACCTGAACAACCGCGGCATTAGAAAGGCAGAATCTCTTCCCGCACCGGATCGAAATGTATCTGCCGCTTCTGCAAATAAGCGATATTCCCCAAATGCGACGCCTGCGCCGACCGGTGCCCGATGTACACATCGCCGTTCGGGCCGGTTCCTCGTCCGCATGCAGTCCAGAAAATTCTCGACGTGGTCGATCGTCAACTCGCGCTCCGCCTTCACGATCTCCGATTTCGCGCCCCTGCCCACGGGCGTAAATTCGAACTGCCCGCGCGTGATCAGCAGCCGACCCTCGGTCCCGCACATCTCGATCGCCGCGCCCGTGATCCCCGGCGCCAGCGTCGCCTCGAACGTCGCGGTCCATTCCTTCGGATACTGCAACAGCACGTTGATCGTGTCGGGAGCCGTCCGGCCGTCCTTATAGTTGTATATTCCGCCGACCGCAGTGGCCGTCGTCGGGTCGTCCTGTTTCATGAACATGTGCACCGCGTCGATCCAGTGGGTGAACAGGTCCGTCACCTGCCCTCCGCCGAAGTCAAGATACGCGCGGAAGTTGTAATACTGCTGCGGATCGTACTCGCGCCACTTCACCGGACCCAGGAACTGCGCCCAATCCAGGTTCGACGGCAGCGTTTGCAGAGACGCCGGAGCCTTCCGCAGATGATAGCTGTTGCCGTGCCACCACGTCCGCGCCAGCGTGATTTTCCCCAGTCTGCCCGCCTGAATATACTCGTCGCGAGCCTTCATATAATGAGGGCCCGACCGCTGCTGCATGCCCACCTGGAACACGCGATCATGGATCCGCGCTTCCTTCACGATCCTCGGCCCTTCTTCGATTTTCAAGGTGAGGGGCTTCTCGCAATAGACGTCTTTACCCGCGCGCACCGCGTCGATCGCGCATCCGGCGTGCCAGTGATCGGGCGTCGCGATCAGCACCGCATCCAGCTCTTTCATCTCCAAAAGCTTGCGATGGTCGTTGAAGCCTTTCGCGCCCTTCGCCTTGGTCAGCGCTTCATCGAGCCGCGCTCCATAGATGTCGCAGACGGCCTTCACGTCGACCGAGGAATTCTTCTGAAACACGCTCATCACGAAGCTTCCGCGATCTCCCGCGCCGATCAGGCCGAGGTTGACGCGGTCGTTCGCGCCCAGGATTTTTTGATAGGAGGCAGCGGAAAACACGGCTGCGGTGCGAAACAGGTCGCGTCGGTTCAGCATAATGGAATAAGCATATCTTAATGACGAAAAAAGTTCACATTGTGGGAGGAGGTCTCGCCGGCTGCGAGGCGGCATGGCAGGTCGCGCGCGCAGGCGGCCAGGCGGTCCTCTACGAAATGCGCCCGGCGAAGCAGACCCCGGCGCATAAAACCGCATCGCTGGCCGAACTGGTGTGTAGCAATTCGCTCAAGAGCGAGCAGGAGAACAGCGCCCCCCGCTTGTTAAAAGAGGAATTGCGGCGCCTCGGTTCGCTGCTCATCGCGATCGCCGACCGCACCCGCATCCCAGCAGGCCACGCTTTAACCGTCGACCGCGAAATCTTCGCCGCCGAAGTCACACGCGCGATTGAGAACGAGCCGGCCATCGAACTGCGCCACGAAGAAATCACGTCGCTCGCGGCGGATCAGACATATATCGTCGCCAGCGGCCCTCTCACCTCCGACGCCCTGGCCTCCGAAATCGCCCGCATCACCGGATCGGAGAGGCTGTTTTTCTACGACAGCATCAGCCCCATCGTCGATTCGGAATCCGTCGATACCTCCATCGCCTTCCGTGCCTCGCGCTATGGAAAGTCGCTGGATGGCACCGACGATTATCTGAACTGTCCCTTTAGCCGCGAAGAATACGAGACATTTTTAGACGCGCTTCTAAGCGCGTCCAGCGTCCCCGCGCACATTGAGCAAGATAATGCGAAATATTTCGAAGCCTGCCTGCCCATTGAAGAAATCGCCCGCCGCGGCCGCGATACTTTGCGTTTTGGCCCGATGAAACCGATGGGCCTCACCGACCCTCGTACCGGCCGCCGTCCCTGGGCCGTCGTCCAGCTTCGTCAGGAGAACGCGCGCGCCGGAAGCTGGAACCTGGTCGGCTTTCAGAACCACATGCGCTTCGGCGACCAGGCGCGAGTCCTCCGCATGATCCCCGGCCTCCAGAACGCCGAATTCCTTCGCTATGGCCAGGTGCATCGCAACACTTATATCAACGCGCCCGCGCTGCTCGATGCGACCCTCCGACTGCGCTCGCATCCCAACATTTTCTTCGCCGGACAAATCTCCGGCGTCGAAGGCTACGTGGAATCCATCGCCACCGGCCTCATCGCCGGCATCTCCGCCATGGCCGGAGTTCGCCCGCGCCTTCCCCCGAGAAACCGCGCTGGGCTCGCTTTGCGCCTACGTCTCCGGAGCCGACGCAGCGAATTACCAGCCCGCGAACATCACCTTCGATTTATTGCCAAAGCTCGAACATCCCCCCAAGGACCGAAAGCTAAGGCAAGCCGAAGTCTGCCGACGCGCCAGAGCGGCGCTTGAGGAACACCTTCTTGCTTATGCCTGACGTCTTGTTATGCTATGTGGCGCACGCCCCAGGCGTGCCGCGTCGATACTCGTATCGATGCCCGCTGTCCGCGGCACCAATACCCATTAGCGAGAGTTTCGCGTCTGACCGCTACCGAAGGTCGCGGCTCCATAACGCACCATGGCAAATTCGACGTCTTTGGAGCCGCGACCTTCGGGAGCGGTCAGAAATCTTCGGGACGGGCCACTAGCTTATGTCTGAGTTAACCGAAGCCATCGACCGCTACCTCGACAGCCTCCGTCAGGCCAACGCGTCACCGCATACCCTGCGCAACTACTCCGCCGACCTCTCGCAATTCGCCGACTATTTCTCGCCTCCCGGCGCCGACCCTCCCGCGCCCGCGCAGATCGATTCCCTGCAACTCCGCGAATGGCTCGGCAGCCTCTATCGGCGCGGCCTCGATCCCATTTCCATCCGCAGAAAACTCGCTTCCGTCCGCTCGCTTTTCAAATTCCTCCGACGCGAAGGAACGATTTCAACCAACGCCGCAAGACTCGTGCGCACTCCGAAAAGCCCGAAACGCGTGCCCTCCGTGCCTACCGCCGAGCAGACCAACACTCTGGTCGACGGCGTCGCCGCCGACACACTCGACCGTCCTCATCCCGAACGCGACCTGCTGCTGTTCGAGCTGCTTTACGGCTGCGGCCTGCGTATCGGCGAACTGGTGGGCCTCAACCTCGCCGACTTCGATATGGCCGAGCGCTGGATTCTCGTCCGCGGCAAAGGCCGCAAGGAACGGCAGACTCCCTATGGCACGAAAGCCGCGTCGGCATTGGAAAAATATCTCGCCGTCCGCAACTCCGCCAGCCCCGCTCTTTTTCTCAACCATCAAGGCGCGCGCCTCACCGACCGCGGCGCACGGGGCATCGTGAAACTCTACTCCCGGCTGCTCTCGGGCGATGCGTCTCTTCACCCGCACAGCCTCCGCCACGCCTACGCGACACATCTGCTGGCCGACGGAGCCGACCTTCGCGCCATCCAGGAACTGCTGGGCCACGCCCGCCTTTCCACCACGCAGAAATACACCCGGGTCTCGCTCACCGATCTGATGGCCGTCTACGATCGTGCCCATCCCAAGGCGCGAAAAAACAGACAACAAATATTGAAATCCGGAGTCTAACGAATATGGTGGAAGCAACCTGGATTCTTCTCGCGACCTGCGCCTTCGCCCAGCCGCCCGCGTTCGAGGCCGCGACCATTAAACCGAGTCAGGACGCATTCGGCCACTCCGGATGGCATGTGCGGACCGGCATGATCGTCATGGACGGGCAGACGTTGAAGAGTCTTATCGCGATCGCCTACCATGTGAAGGATTCGCAGGTTTCCGGCGGGCCGAAATGGATTGACGGCGACCGCTTCGACATCAATGCCAAAGCCCTGGGAGCCGCGGACCAGCCCCAGCTCCTGCTGATGTTGCGGACGATGCTGGCGGACCGTTTTCAGCTCGTCTTTCATCATGAGGAAAAGATCGCACCCGCCTTCGCCCTGGTCGCGTTGAAATCCGGCATAAAGATCAAGCCTGTCGAAGGGGCGGAGGGATCCAGCTCCCACTCCAGTAAGGGCGAGCTGACGGCAACAGGCGTAACCATGGCGAAGCTGGCCGATATCCTTTCGAGTGAGGTAAAAGCGCCCGTCACCGACCTGACCGGCGCACCCGGCGCTTACGATTTCAAACTCGATTGGTCCACCGAAGGCGACCGGGACGATCTTCAATCCGCCCTCTTCGCGGCACTCCAGTCGCAACTCGGGCTGAAACTGGAAATGCGCAAACTGCCCGTCGACCTGATCGTGGTGGACAAAGCCGAAAAGCCCTCGGAAAACTAGCAATTTCCTTAGCGGCGGAATCCCCTGGCTCACGCCAGGGGTTATAACCCCGTCCCGTAAGGGCGGGGATTTGGCGAACTGCGCTGCTAACGAATCGCCGGGGCGCCTTACCCGGATCATCTTAGAACCGCGACTAGCGGGAGCGGTCAATCTGCGAAGCTGTTGAGATGACCGTGGCATTCGCCGACCTCGCACCTCTCCCGCCGTCTGGAACGCGCCGAAGGCCACGCCTGCATGCAATTCGCCGAGGCGCGCCGCAAGGTGTTCCCGGAGAGCGGCTCCGAATGGATGGAATGCGCCGGAGCATACGTCGTCTTCGACGGCGCAGAATCGCCCGTCACCCAGACCTTCGGGCTCGGCCTGTTCGAGGAGCTGACGCCCGCCTCGCTCGACAGGATCGAGCGCTTTTTTCTCGACCGCGGCGCGCCGGTGCAGCATGAAGTGAGCCCTCTCGCCGGCCTCGCCACGCTGGACCTGCTCTGTGCGCGCGGCTACCGTCCCATCGAGCTCGCGAGCGTGATGCACGGACGCGTGGAGGTGACGCCTCCCGGCCGGATCAAGGTGCGCGTCGTGGGACCGGAAGAGGGGCGGCTGTGGGCCGAAATCAGCGCCCGCGGCTGGACCCATGAACATCCGGAGCTGACGCCTTACATGCGGCAGTTCGGTGAGATCGCGGCCGCCAAACAGCACAGCGCTCTGTTCCTCGCCGAGCTCGACGGGCAGCCCGGCGCTGCCGGTGCGCTGTCGATTCACGACGGAGTCGCCCTGTTCACCGGTGCGGCGACCGTTCCGGAAATGCGCCGCCGGGGCTTGCAGGCGGCCCTGCTTCAGGAGCGCATGCGCTACGCCGCCGGCCGTGGCTGCGACCTCGCCATGATGGTGGCCGAAGCCGGCAGCAGTTCCCAGCGTAATGCCGAACGCCAGGGCTTCCGCATCGCCTATACCCGCACGAAGTGGCGTTTAGCTAGAACGTGATATGGGAGTTGCATTGGCACAGCGGGACGCGTGGCGTCCGCCCTATAACCCCTGGCGTGAGCCAGGGGATTCACGGGCCTTCCGCGCGGACGCTGCCAGGGCTCTTACGGCGTCGAAGGTTCGCTCCAGCAACTCAACCTGTTCGCGGAACTGCCGTTGAAAGACCGCCGCGACCTCTGCGTCCGTGTCTGCCGGTATCAGATACCGGCTGGTCATGACCGTATTGGCCCACGAGTCGTTTTGGCCCCACAGGCGGACGTTTTTCGCGTATCCGCTATCCTTCATCTCGTAACCGAAGAACTTTTGCAGCCAATACGCGTGAATCAATCCAAAGCGGCTGAGTTCGTCGTCATCCAAAATGTGGAACGCGCTTGCGAGTGCGCTCACGAAAAGCTGGCACCCGGTCAATAATTCCGCGATCCGCGCCGGTCCGGTCTTTTGCTTTCCCCGAAGATACTTCCATAGCTTATTCTGCTCGTCCGGTTCCTTTCGGTAGTCGTCCAGGAATCGGGTCCATAGTTGAATTTGTTCGTCGGCGTAGAACGCGCGCAGGTGCGCCAGGAAGCCTGCAAATCTTAACGCGGCATTCGCTTTGGGCTCTGGAGGCTGCGCTCCACCGAGGCCTGAAACGCCAACGCGGTTCGCCAGCATCGGGACGGCGATATAGTCGTACGCGGCGACAAAGCGTCGCGCGGCGGGAGACCAAAGCAGATCCGTAAGAATCGCGCGCGCCGGCTTCTTCACGGCCTCGCTTGGCAGATAGCCCGTCTGCACCGCGAGTTCGTAGAGCTGCGGCAGAGTTAGCGCATCGTCCAGGGCGTCGCGCGTCTCGATTTCCGCACGACTCGTGATGGCGCCTTTTGCCGCAAAATGCGGGCGCAGGATCTCGGCGAGCGCCTGGTTACGCCTGCGGTTCGGCTGCGAGAGAGGACGCTCGTCCAAGAAGACAAAACGGGGTCCGGGAACCGGAAGGCGATCCGCGGGAGCAAGCTTCTCGCGCGCCGTCCGCACTCCTTTTGCCCACGGTCCATCGGCGATCGCGGCGAGCCGCTGGCGCACTTCTTCCCGATTCATTGGAGGGCTCCCGCGATCTCGTCGCGAATGGTGGAGTTGGCCCAATCCTTCGGCTTGCAAAGGCTTCCGTGGTCGAAATTCAGCAGCACCGACGGCTTTTCGTCACCGGCGAAATCGATGAGGTCCCCGTATTTGCTTCCGACGACCTGGTCGTCCGTTCCCAGGATAATGCGCACGCCGCGCCACAGCAGATGCGGATGCACGCTTTCATTCCACATCCGGAGCATCCGGAGCTGCGGATTGCCCGGCTTCAAGGCCTCGGCAACTTCTCCTCCGAATATCGATGCTCCCCAGTTCGCGAGTGGACTTCCGTTTAACGGCGTGCCGAACAGGGTCACGCTATGAAGTGCATGAAGCATCGCCGGCGGCTGCAATACGCCGGCACATAGCAGCTGCCGGATACCGAGAGTGCCGAGCGAGTGGCCGAGCAACGCGACTCGGGTATAAGCGCCTCCAAAAGGAGGCCGCCCTTTGGCTGCCTTTTCCCACTGCGTCGCGATCAGGTGCGCGATGTCCAGATACGTCGTGATCTTCTTGGTCTGGTAGCCGATGAAGAGAAAGTCCCAACCGGCCAATGCCGGCTCGCCTGGCGCATGCTCCTGCAATAGCTCCGGCAACTTGCCCCAGGTCGTGAGGTAATTGCCCAGGAAGCCGTGGACAAAAATCGCAAGCGACCGCCCCGCGCCTCCGTTCGGTTGGCGAAGCAGCGCCCATTCCTCTTTCTGACGGTCCAGGAACTCCAGTTGTGGCATCGGACTCTCGATTCGCTAGTAAATATCTTACCTGCGGAATCCCAGGCTCACTGTGGGGCGGGCTATTAGCCGGCAGCCGCCCTCAGGGCGGCTCTTGTTTCCAGCAGCGAAAAGCCTGCTGGAAGCAGGCTGCCGGCTAATAGCCCGCCCCACAAAGAGATTCTCTCGCCAGGGGTTATAGCCCTGTCCCTTGCTCCGCGGCGACCCGGGCGTTAGCATTGCGACAGAGGTCTTGTGCAACGCAAAGACCGGATGGTCTTCCTGTTCCTGATTCTCGCGCAAGGGGCGCACTCCGTCGAGGAGTACGTCACCAGGATGTACAACGTCTTCGCGCCCGCACGCTTTGTGAGCAGTCTGTTCAGCAACAATCTTGCCCTGGGTTTCCTGATGTTCAACGCTACGCTGGTCACGTTCGGATTGTGGTGCTGGGCGGTTCCCGTGCGCTTGGGGTGGCGCTCCGCGCGTGTATTCGTTTGGTTCTGGGTAATTCTGGAGTTGGGCAACGGTATCGGCCACTCGGCCATCGCGCTGGTCCGAGGCGGTTACTTTCCTGGCGTGCTGACCGCTCCTCTGCTGCTGCTGCTCGCCGGGTGGATGGCGATTTTAGCCGGCCGGAAACAGGAAAGGTAGCAAAACCGGATATAGGGAAGCTGTTAGTATGAAGCGCGATGAAGCGGAAGATTCGGCGTGATGCCAGTCGCGCAGCCGCCCGCGGCCAGAGATTCGCGGCGCCATTATTTCCTCGCGGCTCTGGCGCTGGGGCTGTTGACGCTGCTTGCGTTTTCGAACTCCTTTTCGACCGGGTTCGCGCTGGATAACCAGATGCTGATCCTCGGAGACAAGCGGATTCAGGCCGCGAACGCTTCCAATATCGCTCTGATTGCCGGCCACACGTATTGGTGGCCGAACGGGGAGAGCGGGCTGTACCGGCCTCTGACGACGCTCTCCTACCTTCTTAACTACGCCGTTCTCGGGAATGGCAATCGTCCGGCGGGGTATCACTGGATCAATTTGTTGCTGCATGCAGGCAACGTGTTTCTCGTTTTCGCGATTATGTTGCGCCTGGTGCAAGCCTTGCGGACGGCCTTTTTCATCGCGATGCTGTGGGCGGTGCATCCGGTGTTGACCGAGTCGGTGACCAACATTGTAGGGCGCGCCGATCTTCTCGCCGGGTTCGGGGTGCTCAGCGGTTTTCTTTTGTATTTGAAAAGCAAGGATACGAGCGGGTGGCGGCGCGGCGCGTCACTCGCGGGATTAGCGGCGGCCACGGCAATTGGGGTGTTTTCGAAGGAAAGCGCGGTAGTGCTGCCGGCTGTGATCGTGGTCTACGAATTGGCTTGCGGGCAACAGTGGCGGAAGATGCTGGCAGGCTGCCTGGCGACTGCTTGTGCCGATCGGCTGGATGCTGTGGCAGCGCGCGGTGGTCCTGTCGGGGGCGCTGCCGGCTGAATACCCGTTCCTCGATAATCCGATCGCGGGTGCGGGGTTCTGGATCGGGAGGCTGACGGCGGTCAAGGTTCTGGCGCGCTATCTGTGGCTCGGCGGTCTGGCCGGTGAAGCTTTCCTCGGACTACTCGTATTCGGAGATTCCGCTGGTGCGGGGGAGTCTTGAGGATTGGGTCTGCTGGCTGGCGGTGGCCGGGGCTTTGGTTCTTGCGGCGATTCTCTGGAAACGCAACCGGCTCGCGTTCTTCTTTGCTGGGTTTGCGTTTCTCAACCTTCTTCCGGCGTCGAATCTGCTGTTTCCGATCGGCACGATTATGGCGGAGCGGTTATTGTATCTGCCTCTGGCGGGATTGGTGGCTGCGGTGGTCTTGGCGGTGGACTACGAGGTTCCGCGCATTCTCGATTTGTGTGGCTTTGATCGCCGCTGGGTTTGCTGTTCGGACGTGGATGCGGAACATCGACTGGACCGATGACAAGACGATGGCTTTGGCCAGCGTTCGAACCAGTCCGGACAGCTTCAAAACTCATGAATTGCTGGCGGCGACGTTGCTGGCCGATCATGAAGTCGACCGGGCCGTGGCCGAGGCCGATCGAAGTGTTGCGATTCTTGCTTCTCTGCCGGACGTTCTGAATTCGCCCGGCGCCTGGAATCTGGCCGCGGCGTGCCATCGCGCAAGCGGGCAGTACGAAGAAACGGTGAGGCTGGCGCAGCGCGCGATTGCGATTGACGCGGCTTCGCGGGCGGAGTATGACCGCCGGCACGGAATCAAAAGCCCGGTTCCCGCGAGCGCGGCGGACGGCTACCGGACGCTGGCGTCGGCTTATCTTCATCTGGGTGAGCAGCCCCAAGCGCTGGCTGCCGCCCTTCAGGCGCAAACGATCGATCCGGCGAACGCAGGGGCTTACGACGAGATTGCCGACGCGTATTTCGCGCAGGGACGCGGAGAAGAAGCGGCCATCGCGCTGGCCGAGGGAATGTTTTTGACGGGCGACCGCACTCTTCTCGATGATTTGTTGAAGCTGTATCAGAGCGGGGTCGATCCGCAGGGCTGTGCGGTCAAAGTGGGGCCGCATGGGCCGACTTTGAATCCAGCGTGCGAAATGGTGGTCCGGGATCTTTGCGAGGCGGCGGGCCGAGCGGGAAAGGGGGATGTTCGGAGGAGGATGGGGTGTGTCGATCGGTAAGGAGAACTACTGAAAGCCCGGCTGCAAGCTGAGCTCGCGCCACCTTTACTCCTCATCTTCGGCTTCCAGGGCTTCTTCGAAGAGGAGTTTGCGGTTGCGGGCTTGTTGCGCCTGGTGGATCTGGGCTTTCGTAAAAACGAAGCCATCTTCGGAGGGGTCGTAGGTTTCACCTCTGTTTTCATACATTTCCGTGATGTATAGTAGCGCGTCCATGTCGTTGGATTCCTTCCACAGGCGGGTGCCCTGGACGCCGCGGAGCTGGGCGGCGGTCTTTTCGATCTGGCGCGAGAGTCGCTGGCTGTGGATGCTGAAAACGGCGAGGGCTTTGGCCTGGCGTTCGAGGAAAGCTAGGAGGGCCGTGCCTGTTAGATCGTCGTCGGGGGCGACGGAGAGGAGATTCGCTTCGAGCGCGGGGATGCGGTTCAGTCGCCAGGTGGCGTCGGCCAGGGCCTGGACGAGATTGCATTCGGTGGTGCCCTTCGGGTGGTATTCGGAGTTGAACGATTTTAGATGGGACTGGTAGGCTTCGGCGTCCTCGGTGGGCAAAACGACGGTTTGCGCGGTGAGTCCGTGGCGGAGGGCGTTGAGAGAAGAGCGCTGTTTGCCGGCTTCGGTAATGGGGCCGGTGGAGTGTTCTGAGTTGGCTCGGTTAGTTTCGGCGTTTGACGACATTTCGTATCCTCTGTTAAGGACATAACATCGGGCGTCGCGGGGGGCGGGGGGTGGAAGTGGTAGGTGATTGAAAAGTAGGGAGTTTTAGTGGGAAGCCGTGAATGACCGCTCCCGATGGTC
>CAVVNE010000165.1:0-4734 GCA_963749245.1 Bryobacterales bacterium | reverse complement strand
CGCGAATCGCCTCTATCTTTCCGGCCACTCCGCGGGTGGCCACCTGGTGGCGCTGCTCGCGCTCGACGAAACCTATTTGAAAAAATACGATGTCCCGCTCAGCGCGATCAAAGGCGTTGCCGCGATCTCCGGTGTTTACGACGTCAGCAAGATGCCGGCCTTCGCGAACTTTGGCGACGATAGTCCCTCGCCCCTCGCGCACGTCCGTGCCAGCGCGCCTCCGTTCCTGGTCAGTTACTGCCAGTGGGATTACCTCGCGCTGCCCTTGCAGGCGCGCGAATTCGCCGCGGCGCTTAAAAAAACCTTCGATCCCGTGGATTTGTTATACGTCCCCGGCCAAGGCCACATCTCCGAAATTATTCACATTGTCAAAGACGACGACGTGATCGCGCAGGCGATACTGAAATTGATCCAGTGACATCCGCCAAACAATTTGATCTGGTCGGCGTCGGCTTGAACGCCACTGACACGCTCCTCATCGTCTCGCACTTTCCCGCGTATGCCGGGAAAGTGCCTTTTGAGGCCGAAATCCTCAGCCCCGGGGGCCAGGTGGCCAGCGCGCTCGCGACCGCCGCGAAGCTTGGACTGCGCGTCAAGTACATCGGCACCGTCGGCGACGACGAGCGGGGCCGCGTGCAAATGGAAAGCCTGCGCGAGACGGGCATCAATCTCGACGACGTCGAAATTCGCGAAAACTGCCCCAACCAGACTGCCTACATTATCATCGACCAGTCAACAGGGGAGCGAACCGTGCTCTGGAGCCGCCCCAACTGCCTGCGCCTGGAGCCGGAAAGCATCACGCTCGAAAAAATCGCGTGCGCGCGCATGCTCCACATCGACGGCCATGATACGCCCGCAGTCGAAAAAGCCGCGATGCTGGCCCGCGGGCAGGGCATCCCGGTGACGTGCGACGTCGATACCATTTACCACGGCTTCGACCGCGTGCTGGCGTCGGTCGATTACCTGGTCGCGAGCTCCGAATTCCCCGGTCAGTGGACGAGTGAACGCGATCCTTTCCGGGCGCTTGAAACCATCCAGAATGAACATGGGATGAAGTGCGCCGCGATGACCCTCGGTTCGCACGGAGCACTGGCTCGCATGGATGGAAAATTTATTTATTCGCCCGCATTCGTGGTGAATTGCGTGGATACGACCGGCGCCGGAGACATCTTTCACGGCGCGTTTTGTTACGCTGTGCTCCAGGGGTTGCCGATGCGGGAGACGCTTGAATTCGCCAATGCCATGGCTGCGCTGAACTGCACCCGGCTGGGCGCGCGGGGCGGAATCGCCACTGCCGCCGAAGCGCGAGCGCTGATCGAGCGTGGAGAGCGGCGCGCCAATAAAGATTTCGTTTCCGCTTCGCACTCCGCATGATCCCTCTTCGATCCACGGAGCGCGTTTACTCGACGACGTTGGTCACGGCGGCGCTGATCGCCATTAATACGCTGATTTTTCTCTATCAGGCGACGCTCAGCCAATACGACCTGAATACGTTCGTGACGCAATGGGGGATCGTGCCCGACCAGATGCGCGGCCTGGGCCTGCTGACGCTGGTCACCTCCATGTTTCTCCACGGCGGCTGGATGCACTTGATCGGCAACATGCTGTTCCTGTGGGTATTCGGACGCAACGTCGAAGACCTGATCGGCGGGCCGCGCTTTCTCGCCTTTTACCTGCTCGCTGGAATCGCCGCCGGGATCGTGCAGGTCATGGTGAATGCCTATTCGCGCATTCCCACCATTGGAGCCAGCGGCGCGATCGCGGGAGTGATGGGCGCGTACCTCATAAAATTTCCGAGGTCGCGAATTGTCACCTTGATTTTCATTTTCTTTTTCGTCACCACCGCGGAAATCCCGGCGGCGTTTATTCTGCTCTACTGGTTCGCCATCCAGTTTTTCAGCGGCTTCGGATCGCTGGCGACGACGAACTATAGCGGCGGTGGGGTGGCGTATTTTGCCCACATTGGAGGGTTCCTGGTCGGCATGCTGCTCATCCGCATGTTCCCCGCGCGGCAGCGATGGCGGGCCTGGTATGAGGAAGAGTAAATGAGCCCCATGTACAGCCTAGGGCCAGGTCGGCGCTATCGACTCAACGCGAGAGGAAGCGTGGCGCGAAGAACGCAGAGACATTAGCGGGCAAATAAAAACTCCCTGAAGCCGGAGCCTCAGGGAGCCTTTTCGAATAACTTGGAGCGGAATCCTTAACGCCGTGCTTTTCGCAGGCGGACCAGGCCCAGCCCGATGAGCCCCGTCGCACCGAAAAGCAGGGTGCCGGGCTCGGGTACGGCGGGGCCATAGATCACTGAGAACGCCGCCTGACCGCAAGCGCCTCCGTTGTCCGCGCAGCCCTCGTTATTCCAATTGGAATAAGTCTGGCTGAAGTCGCCGCTATCATTGTTCCAGGCGAAATAATAGGTGCTGTTCCCATCGGCAAAAAGGTCGCCACCCATGACTCCCGTCAGGCCGGTGTCCGCCGCGTAGACGTTGTCGATGGTGATTCCGAACATGTAAATCGTGCCGGGCGTCACGGCGACGCCGGGAACCACAATGCTGTATAGGTCGAGGTTGGAATCGGACGCCGTAATGACGGAACTCAGGAACAGCAACGAACCCGTTAGTGCGTAGCCCGAGTTGTCCCAAGGCGAAATGAACGCCTGAAACTGAAAACCCGCCGACTCTTGCAAAGAAAAGGCGAAACTGTTTACGCTGCCGTCGCCGACCGGCGTGGTAATCGCTTCTCCATAGGTGGAGGTGTTCGGATTACCAAATGAGCTGATCGTGTCAGTTCCATTCCAGCCTGGAAACGTGGATATTATGTCTGCAAGGGCCAAGCCAGGCAGAATTCCTAAAGCCAAACAAGAAAGCAACAGATTCCGGTACACGTTAGCCTCCGCTAGGTTATTCAAAATACAATATCAGTTCTACGCCGACTCGTCAATAGCACCGGCTGAACCGCTACACCAGTTACAATGATCAAGCCGTACCCCATGAACCCTTCCTCGCGACGTCCGCCCTTTGCTGCGGGAATGGTCTTGTCCCTCGCCGCGTGCAGGGTGCTCGTGCTGATGTATTCGGGATGGTATTACGGCTTTTTTCGCGACGAGCTCTATTATCTGGCGTGCAGCAGGCATCTGGCATGGGGCTATGTCGACCAGCCGCCTCTGATTGCCTTAATCGCGTGGATGGTGCGGGCGACGCTGGGCGATTCGATGATGGCGCTTCGCATGTTGCCGGCGCTGGCTGGGGCTTTCGAGGTGGCGCTCGCCGCGTTGATCGCGCGGGAGCTGGGGGGCAGGAAAGCGGCGCAGGGCCTCGCCGCGCTGGCCACCCTGGTGGCTCCGGGACTTCTCGCCACGCAGAGCTTTTTTTCGATGAACGCGTTCGAGCCGCTGTTCTGGATGGGATGCGCGTTCCTGGTCATCCGCATAGTGAAGACCGGCGACCAGAGGCTCTGGATAGGGTTCGGCGTGCTGGCCGGGTTCGGACTGGAGAACAAGCACTCCATGCTGATCTTCGGAGCAGGCGTTGCGGCCGGGCTGATTCTGACGCCGCAGCGCAAGGTATTTTCGAGCCCGTGGATCTGGATGGGCGGGGCGATTGCGTTTCTGCTCTTCCTGCCGAATTTGTTGTGGAATATCCAGCACCACTTCCCGTTTGTCGAGCTGCAGATGAATATCCGGCGCAGCGGGCGCGACGTCGCTCTTTCGCCGCTGGTGTTTTTCGGCCAGGAGATTCTGGGCATGAATCTGCTGGCGCTGCCGGTGTGGCTGGGTGGGTTGTGGTTCTTCTTTGTTTCGCCGGCGGGGAAGCCGTTTCGGGCGCTGGGGTGGGCATGGATTTTTGCGGTGGGCGTGATTGTGACAGTTAGTCCGCGGGTTTATTATCTGTTCCCCGCATTTCCGATTCTCTTCGCGGCAGGGGGCGTTTTTTGGGAATCGCGGGCGCATTGGCGGAGATATGTCTGGCCGATCGGAATCGCGGCGAGTGCGATCGTCGGTGCGCCGTTCGCGATTCCGGTGTTATCGCCGGAGAACTATATTCGCTATTCGAAGGCGCTGCATTTTGGACCGCCTCCGATTGAGACGCATAAGCTGGGTCCGCTGCCGCAGTTGTTCGCCGACCGGTGCGGCTGGCCGGAGATGGCGGCGACGATTGCCGGCGTTTATAACAGCCTGCCGCCGGCGGTCCGGCCGAAAACCGCGATCTTCGCGCAGAATTACGGCGAAGCGGGGGCGATCGACCAGTTCGGGCCGAAGTACGGTTTGCCCGCGGCCATCAGCGGGCACCAGAGTTATTTTCTGTGGGGGCCGCGCGGGTACACCGGAGAAAGCATGATCGTGATGCAGGGTGAACAGAAGGACCTGGAGTCAAAATTCGCGGAGGTCCGGAAAGTGGCGCGGGTCGAGAATCCGTACTCGATGCCGTTCGAGCATTTCGACGTGTTTTATTGCCGGGGGCTCAGGCGACCTCTGAAGGAAGTTTGGCCGCAAGTGAAGACTTGGGACTGAGATTTCGACCTCCGCTTCCTGCGGTCGCGGCTCGGTCAGCGGTTGATTTCCACACGCCGGCTGAAGCCGGCGCTGCAAACTAAAGTTCGCGCCACTAATCCTCCGGGACGGTCCAGCCTTCGCCTGGTTCGAATAGTTTGAACCGCTGCTCGGGGCAATGGCCGAGAAGGTGTTCGACGAAGGAAGGCTCGGGGACTCCGTAGGGGACCAGCCAGCCGGCTCCGATG
>CAVVNE010000164.1:0-10720 GCA_963749245.1 Bryobacterales bacterium | reverse complement strand
TGAACTCGTCGAACGTGACCTGCTCCTGCTCGCTTCCATCCGCCCGCATCCGCCAAATCTGCATGTGACCGGTTCGCTCGGAGTTGAAATAAATGTATTTCCCGTCCGGCGTATAGTCTGGCCCGTCGTCCAGCCCCGGCGCCGTCGTCAGCCGCGTCTCTTCCCCACCTGCCACGGAAATCGTGTAAATATCGAACTCTCCACTCCGCTGCCCGACGAACGCCAGCGTCTTCCCATCCGACGACCATCCATGCCAATACGAAGGAGAATTCTGCGTGATGCGCCGCGGCGCCCCGCCCCCGATCGGCACAATGTACACCAGCGAGCGATGCTCCTCCTGCGACTGGTCGCTGATCGCCAATTGCGTCCCATCCGGAGAAATCCCGTGGTCGTTGTTGCACCGGATCGCATATCCCGTATCAACAATCTGCGGAGTCCCGCCAGTCACCGCAATTTTCTCGATGTGCCCGTTCCGATTGAACAAAAGATTCTTCCCCTCCGGCATCCAATTCGGCGCCTCGAACCGCTCCGGCGCCACATAAACGACGCGCCGGTCCGTCGAAGCCACCGAAATCGTCTCCAGCGTGCTGTACAGCGTGTAGCTCGCCGCCGCAACCGGCGCCGCCGCTTTCAATTCCACATTCGAGAACATTGCCTTCTCCACCACATCCTTGTCGTGGCTGCAAACTCCAATTCCCACATAAAACGGTTCCTTCAATTCAATCCGCGTGGACCCGCCCGCCAAATGAAAATCGCCGTTTTCATCCGGGATCCACAAGGAGAAGTACGCACCGCGTTTTTCAATCCGCAGCCATTTGTACCCGGAAATGTTGGCTTGGATTTCGTGTGTGGCGGCACCTTTCTCTTCACGGAATTGCAGCGAAGTCAGCCCGCTTCCATGCAGCGCCACATCCGCATACGGCGAATCCGCATCTAGATTCTGCCGCACCATCAACACCGCCTTGCGATGCTCGTTGACTCCTGCGCCAAGAAAGGAGATGTTCGCCGTCATCGTCACGTCGCCCGAAACTTTTTTCCAAACAAACTGGAACGCATCCGTCCCAAACCACATGTTCTCCCCGCTCCCCGCAATCGTGTAACTCCGCTCCTTCCCCGCGTCATACTCCACCGCTCCCGCATGCAGCACCGTCCCAACATCTCCGTGCCCTTCGAACAAACCCACCGCCCCGCCATTGCTCCCACTCACCTGTTGTCCTCGACTCCCGCTCAACCCCGCAATCAACAGAACAAAGGTGCAAACCCCAGCGCGCAAAACTACAGTGTTTCCTCGACTCACGATGAAATCCTCCAATTGTCCATGCGAACGGGAACGTTAGGATGGCTCCGAACAATTGTCAATCGACCGCGCCTTTCCAGTCGCTGTCAAAATGTCGTGCATACGTTGGCCTCCTCGCCACTATTTCCCTTTTCCTTAACCTCATGTTATCTTCGCCATCGCAGGGGGAAAGCGTTCATGTCAGTGAATAAAGTAATTTTGGTCGGCCGTCTGGGCCGCGATCCGGAAACGCGCTACACCGGCGGCGGCCAAGCGGTTGCAAATTTTTCCATGGCCACCGACGATCGCACAAAGATAAAAACGGCGAGCGCCAGAAGCGCACCGAGTGGCACAAAATTGTGGTTTGGGGTAAGCAAGCCGAAATTGCGCAGCAGTATCTGAAAAACGATGCCGGAAGCGAGTTGGGCGGCCTCGGCGGCGGAAAAATTCCGTTCGCCCACGGGCAACAGGGCGACGCTGACGTTGAAGGGGCGGAGACGGTCTACGAGTCCTTCATAAAGCGCTCCGCTGCCACCGTGGTAAATAGTCCAGCGGCCGAAACGGATCAGGTAGCCGAGGGAGGGATAACCTCCGGCGGCTGTCCAGGTGAGAGAAGCGGGCGAGGAGTAGACGCGGCTGTACAGATTGTCTTTGAAGTATTCGATCCGCAGGCCGGAATCGGTCGTGGTCATGCGCGGATAAGGGATGCCGGCCGAGTGCGCGGCGTCGGCGGCGCTTTTCGGAAGAATGAGCTTGGCGCGCTTCGAGGCTTCGAGCATCGGCGGAAGGGAGGAGTCGACGCGCTGTGCGCTAGTGGCGAGAATCATGTCGGCGTGATTCACATCGGCCGGGTGGAGAGGCAGTTGGGTGAAGCAGGGGTCGACGTAAAAGGTGATGGAAGCGAAGCGGATCACGAATCCGGCGTCGCCTAGCCACCATAGCGACGGCGTCGCGGTGATGGTGCGGTCGATGGTGGTGAGGAGGGTCATGCCGGTAGTCAAAGAAAATATATGGCCGCCGATGAACGCGGATGAACGCTGATAAGAAGGGTCACTTTGAAGCGGCCCTCTTCAGCCTATCCGCGATCGCGGCCCAGCCTGACGTATCCGGAGGCGCTTCGACGGCGATCCAGGGCCAGTTCTCCTCATCCAGATCGTGCAGGACGCTGTAAATCCGCCGCGCGTAGGCGACTGGGTCGTCGGGCATCCGAAGGCTGCGCGCGGTGAGCCCGGACGTGTTCCACCAGACGTAAGCACCGCGCCGGTCGGGCATTTCCGACGGTGTATGGACCAGCAGCAGAGGGGTTCGCGGGCTATAGTGCCGCGCGGCCATGCCGGGCGAGGGGTGAGCTCCTTCAGGCGCGACGGCCTGCTCGATTTCTCCCAGCGCGATCATGCCTGGACGCAGCAGCGTGATCTTTCCATCGGCAATCGCAACGACCGTCGATTCGATGCCCACGCGCGTGGGCCCTCCGTCGAGAACGGGAATCAAGCCGCCAAAGGCGGCTATAACGTGTCCCGCGGTCGTGGGCGAGAGTCCCTTGAACCGGTTGGCGCTGGGCCCGGCGAGGGGCAGCCCACAGGCTTCGATCAATTCGAGCGCGACCGGATGCGCGGGGACGCGCACGCCCACGGTAAAGAGGCCCGCGGTGACGATGTTGGGGATTTGCGGAGCCTTCGGCAGCACCAGCGTCAACGGTCCGGGCCACCAGCGCTGCGCGAGCTCTTCCGCTTCCCGAGGCCAATCGGCGACCAGCGTGCGCGCCATCTCAATGGACGATGCGTGAACGATCAAAGGGCTGGTCTCCGGCCGTCCCTTCAGCTCATAAATTTTCGCTACGGCCGAGGCATCCAGCGCATTCGCGCCCAAGCCATAAACGGTCTCGGTCGGGAAGGCGACGAGGCCGCCTTCCTGAAGTATCCGCGCGGCTTCCTTAATCGATAGGTTCATCTTTATCCGAAGCGGTCTTCCCTGTCTTTACCAATACCAGATATGCGTGGATGAGCGATTCCAGGTCGCCGTCCAGCACGCGGTCGACGTCGCCGATGGCGAGCTTGGTGCGATGATCCTTCACCATCCGATACGGCGCCAGCACGTAGCTGCGGATCTGGCTGCCGAAGTTGATGCCGAGCTTGGTGTCCTCAAGCTTCCTCTCCTCGGCCTTTTTCTTGTCCAGCTCGTACTCATAGAGCTTGGCGCGGAGCTGCTTCATGGCGGTGGCGCGGTTCTTGTGCTGGCTGCGCTCGCTCTGGCACTGCACAACGATGTTCGTCGGCAGGTGCGTCATGCGGATGGCCGAATCCGTGCGGTTGACGTGCTGGCCTCCGGCGCCCGAGGCGCGGAAAGTGTCGATACGCAGGTCCTCCGGGCGGATGTCGATCTTGATCTCGTCGTCGATCTGGGGATAAACGAAGACGCTGGCGAAGGACGTGTGCCGGCGCGCGGCCGAATCGAAGGGCGAAATGCGGACCAGGCGGTGCACGCCGACTTCGGATTGTAGAAGGCCGTAGGCGTTCTCGCCGTTCACTTCGAACGTGACGGACTTGATGCCCGCGCCTTCGCCTTCGAGGCGATCCGTCACCACGGTTTCGAACTTGTTGCGTTCCGCCCAGCGCAGATACATGCGCAGCAGCATCTCCGCCCAGTCCTGGCTTTCCGTGCCTCCCGCGCCGGGGTGAATGGTGACGATGGCGAAGCGCGCGGCGTTTTCGCCCGAAAGCAGCATTTTCGTTTCGAGCGATTCCAGGTGCGCAGCGAAGGACTTCATTTCGCGTTCAATATCGGTAGAAACGTCCTCGCCCTCCTTGGCCAGCTCGAACAGCGCGTCGAGGTCGCCCGCGAGCGAGGAGATTTCCTTGTCCTGGGCGATCTGTTCTTCCAGGCGCTTGCGATCCTGCATGATTTTCAGGCTTTTTTCGGGAAAATTCCAGAAATCGGGAGCGTGGATCTGGTCGTCGGTTTGGGCTAGCTGCGCGCGGCGGGTGGGCGCGTCAAAGATAGCTCCGCACAGCGTCAGCCTGCTGGCGGAGCGAAACGTACTCTCTTTCCAGTTCTTCGAGGGTCATCAGATTGTAAGTTTAGCAGGCGGGGGCCCGCCCCACATTTGAAACTGGAGTTTTTCACACAGACTAAGGCGCCGGCGCGTTCAACTGGAACGTCAGCGAACCGATGGCGTTGGACCCGCGGTCGAACACGATCAGCCGCAGCCTTCCCACCTGATCGGAAACCGGAACGATTCGCGAGAGAAGGATGCCTTCGTCGCGAGCCTTGTCGCGCTCCTCCGCCGAGTAGTGCACTTCAAAGGGCAGCACCCGGGAGCCCTCGATCATTCCTCCGCTGAGATAGCCCACCACCGCGACCCGTAGTTGCGCAGCGGAACGGTCTCCCTCCTCGCCGAACGCGATATCCCGGGCGTCGATGCGGACGTTCAACTGTGCAGACTCTTTATTTTTTGGGTCCACGGTAAGGGTCCCATGGAGTCCGATTTCCGCGGCGTCGAACTGTGTCGCGGCGACCGAGCGGATCGCCTGTTCCGACCCTTCGCCGGGTGGGATGGCCCATGCATAATAGCCGGATTTGGCCTGGATATGGACGCCTTTCCGCTTACAGGTCACGCGAACCTTGTGAAATTTTCCGTCCCAGTTCCGCTCCGGCGCGTAATATCCAAGCTGGTAGCTGACCCGGACGTCGTTCATCGCCTGTTTCAAGGCTGCCTCGATATCTTTGCCTGCGTTCCGCCTTCCGCCGGTCACATTCGCAAACTCCTCCAAGGTGGCAATGCTTTGCATGCCCGTCCCCGCGCCGCCCGTTGCCCCGGCTCCGCCCGACGTTGCGCCGATAGCGTCCATAGTGCCCATTAACACCTGCCGCACCGGATAGATCGCCACTCCGGAGCGCTCCAGCGCCTGGCTCAACTGCCGCAACTGCGGCGTGAAATCGACAAAATCGCCTGTATCTGAGCGGTTCGGGCCCAGGCCGATCGGTACACCATCGGTCACCCAGACCAGATTCTTGCGCCCCGGGACTCTGGATAGCTCCACCCCCATCTGGTCCAGCGCGCCGAAGGTGAGTTGCGTGCGGACGGCGACGTCGATCTCGGCTGGCCGGTTACGGACCACAGCGCGCAGGGCATTGTCGAGCAGCGGTTTGATCTGCTTGGTCCAGGGTCCTGGGGATTCGGGATTCTCCTCGCCGCTCGACAGCCCGTGGACCGCGAATAGCCGTCCCTCGACGGTCAGAACATAGAGATATAAATAGTCCGCCGACTCCAGCTTTTCGAGTGCGTGAATAATCTGATTCGCCGCCGTTCCTCTGGTCCCGAAGCCCTCGTTCATCAGATCGAACAGAATCACGGTGGCATAGGGAATCGACCCGCTGCCGCGGTTGGAAACCTCGCCCGGCGCGAGCTTGGGAGGCGGCCGGAGAACCGCCTCGCGATGCCGGAAAAACACGATTTTCTGCGGCTTGCCCGCGTCGGTGACCTGAAAATCGCCGGCCGTCAAATCGCTCACCGGCTGCTCATGACTGTCGAGCGCGACAACATTAAGGTCGAGCAGTTTCAGCTCCGGCGAATCGTCGCCGCGAAGCGCCGCGACAAATAAGGTTAGCCCCAATGCAATCCCTAATCTCATCGCGAATTTCCTCCCGTTGAGACTCTTCCATCATATGCAAGAAAGCGTGTTAGGCGGCGCTCCAGCGGTTCAGTAATCGCGGATCGAACGCGAATGGCTGCGGCTTGCTCCACACGAGATCACTGAACGCCGAGTGTAGTGGATTTAGCAGCAAGTTGAACTCAATTGGAATAATGACGGACGGCACCAGGATGGCAAGCGAACTGTGATCCGTCGCCCAACGGTTCCCGTAACGACGAGTCGCATCGACATCCAGCAGGCTGCCCCGGTAATCCGCGGCTTCCGGCTCGCCGGGCATATTCACACTGGTATAGACGTAATCGTCCGGAATGTCATCGGGCGTCAGGTGGACGAGCTGTTCCAGGCAGGAGAGCGAAAGGGCGATAGAAAAATACAACACTGGAGTGCCTTTCGTATTCCATCGGCCCGGATAAAGCACAGAGCCCCCATAGTCGGCCGCGGACCGGCGCGCGCGATGCAACCTGTAAATCCGCATTAACTATAGATGCCGTACTCGATCTGGCCAAGGATCGTCAACACTTCGCGTTGCTTCGATTTATCCTCGGAGAGCGAACATTGTTCGGGGGTACAGCCGCTTAAAACCGGAAGCGCAGTCCGCATCCACCGGCGCGCCTTCTCTTCGTTCCCAAAGACTTCCAGTGCGCGCGCCCAAATAATTTCCGGACTCGGGTGCTCCATCTGGAGGGCTTGTTCGGAAACGCTCGTGACGGCGATGACGCGCGTGCCTTCCATACTGCAAGTCTACCTCTTTGTGGAATCATAAGAGGCAATGCGTCGTGTGCCGGTGTTTGTCTGGGTGGTCGTGCTGGCGTTCAGCGGAATCTGGATTTCGCTGGGCTCTCTCATCACGCCCGGCGCGAAGGGGCATGACTTTTTGAACCTGTACTCTGCCGGGTCGCTGGCGCTCGACGGAAAGTTTGCCACGCTGCATGATCCGGCGGTGCAACTGGAGCGGGAGCAGCGGTTCGTCCCTTCGACCGCCCGGCTGATCCCCTTTGGCCGGCCCTTGTTTTATGCGCTGGCCCTGGCGCCGCTGGCATTGATCCCTTTCGCTGCAGCGTTCTGGGTGTTTATCGTTTCGCAAAGCCTCCTGCTGATCGGATGCTGGGCTTGGGCTGCGCGAAGGTTCGGGCCGAACGCGCTGGTGTTTGCGGCGCTGGCTCTGCCCGGCCCACTGGGAATCGCCAGCGGCCAGGATTGCGCGGTGTTCCTGTTCCTGTTGATCGTCGCTTACGAGCTGGCGGAGCGGAACCGCCCTCTAGGCGCGGGCGCGGCGCTGGGGTTGATGCTGGTCAAGTATCATCTGATGCTGTTGTGGCCGGTCGCGCTCCTGTTGCAAAAGCGCTGGAAGATGCTGGCCGGATTTTGCGCCGTGGGGATCGCGGAGGTGCTGTTATGTCTGGCTCTCGGCGGCGTGGAAGGCGCGCGCCGCTACATCGCTCTGGTCCGGAACAGCAATCTGGAGGACCTTTCGGCGTACAAAGAGCTGATGATCAGCCTGCAAGGATTCGCCGCGAATCTGGGAATCGAATCCGTCTGGGCAATCGGCGCGATGACGCTGGTGGTGGTCGCGGTCTTCGTACTGGCGGTGCCGGGCGCGCCTTTGTGGAGGATGTTCGCGATAACCTCGGTTGCTTCGCTATTGATTGTGCCGCACGTGCATGGATACGACGCCACGCTACTGCTCTGGCCCTTCCTGCTGACGATCTTCGAATCGCGGCAGCCGGCCTCCAAAATCGCCGCCACTTTGCTGTGCACGCCGCTGGCTTTCGGATTCGCATTGGCGGGGAAACCGTACGCGATTGTCGCGTCGGCCTCTCTGCTGATCTACTTCCTGCTGCTGGCCCGCGAAAAACTGGCTACAGCTCCAGCAAATACCCTTTCTTCCCCACATTCTGCGCCCGCGTCGAGCCAATCTGAATAACCGCGCCCGCCGCTTCATGAATGTGGCCACAGAAAAAATATTCCGGCTGCTGTTTTTCGATGAACTCGCGCACCGCCCGGCTGCCGGCGTGCGTCCCGTCCTTAATCCGGTCAAGAGCCGTGTTGAAGGGAGGCGCATGGCAGATCAGTACCAGCGGCGTCAGATCCGCAAACTTCGCCAGCCGCTCGGCGAACTCTTTCTCCGAATATTCGCCTGGCGTGTCGAAAGGCGTCGGATTGGAGTAACCCAGCCCGGCGACGTTCCAGTCCCCAATCATCATCGTTTTTTCGTGAAAATTCACGAACCCGAAGCGTGCGCATAGCAACGCGATGTCGCGTGTGGATTCATGATTGCCCGGTAGCACGTACATCTTTCCTTCGCGATGCCTCATGATCTCGCCCATGGTCTCGAGCCCCCGGCCGAAATTCACCAGGTCGCCCGCGGCAAAATAATAGTCAGCCTCGATATCCATCAGTTTTTCCAGCGCCTTGGAGTCGCTATGGATGTCGGAAAAAATGAGCGCGCGAGGCATCAGTTATCATGATAGAAGAACTTCACTGGCATGCCTGAGTCCCCAAAACCCAGTATTAATAGCTGGCTCGAAGACGAGCTGTACCACCAGTATCTGCATGACCGGCAAACCGTCGACGCGGACTGGAAACAAATTTTCGATTCGAACGGCCACGCGATTCCCGGCAACGGAAATACGGCCGTCGCGATAGCTTCAAAAACGCCGGCAACACCCATCGCCCCGGGAGACGAGTTGGTTCCGCTGCGCGGCCCCGCGCTGCGCATTGCCGAGAACATGACCGCCAGCCTCACCATGCCGGTCGCCACCAGCCAGCGCGCGATGCCCGTCAAGGTGATTGACGAAAATCGGCGGCTGATCAACGAACGCCGCCAGCTCTCGGGCAAGAGCAAAATTTCTTATACGCACATTGTCGCCTGGGCCATCGTCAAGGCGGTCGAAAAGGTCCCCGCACTCAATCAAGCCTATTCCGAAAATGGCGACGAGAGCTTCCGCATCACGCATCGGAATCTGAATCTGGGAATCGCTGTCGATGTCGCCGGCAAAGATGGCGCGCGATCGTTGAAAGTGCCGTCGATTAAGGGCGCGCAGGCGATGGATTTCGCCCAATTTCTGGAATCTTTTGACGATTTAGTGTCTCGTGCGCGCGCGAATAAACTGGTCCTGGCCGATTTTGAGGGCACTACCATCTCGATAACCAATCCCGGCACCGTCGGGACCATGGGATCCACGCCGCGGTTGATGCCCGGACAGGGCGCGATCATCGCCACTGGCGCCATCGATTATCCGCCGGAATATCGTGGCGTTCCGGAAGAAACACGCACTTCGCTCGGCCTCAGCAAGGTCATGACCGTCACCTGCACCTACGATCATCGAGTGATTCAGGGCGCGGAGTCGGGCCTGTTTCTCGGGCATTTGCAGTCGCTGCTCGAAGGCGAAGACGGGTTTTACGATTCGATTTTCGAAAGTCTCGGCATTCCCATGCGCGCATTTCGCTGGGAGCCCGACCAATCCGCCGCGCCGGTGATCAACGCCGATCCGATGAAGCAGGCCGCCGTCGCGCGCCTCATGCAAGCGTGGCGCGAGCGCGGACATTTAGTCGCCGACCTCGATCCTTTGGGCTCGCCCCGTGTGTCGCATCCGGACCTGGAGCCGTCCACGCACGGTTTGACCATCTGGGACCTGGACCGCAGCTTCCACGCCGGGGCCTTCGGAGTGATGACTCTCCGCGCGCTGATCGACCGCCTGCGCGTCACCTACGCCGGCAAAATCGGCGTGCAGTGGATGCACATCGACAACATCGAGGAGCGGAACTGGCTGGAGCAGCGCATGGAGCCGTCGCTCAACCAGTGGCCTTTGGAGCCGTCGTTGAAGCGGCGCGTGCTCCAGGACATCATCGGCGCCGAAAGTTTCGAAAATTTTCTCGATACGCGATTTAAAGGGCACAAGCGCTTTGGGCTGGAAGGCGGCGAAGCGGCGGTGGCCATGATCGAGGAAGTGTTGGACCGTGCTGCCAACGCCGGAGCCGCCGAGGTGGCTATCGCCATGGCCCATCGCGGACGCCTGGTGGTGTTGTGCAACGTCGCGGGCAAAAGCATGGTGCTGCTGTTCGCCGAGTTCGAAGGCGAGATCGATCCCGATTCCATTGAAGGCTCGGGCGACGTGAAGTATCACCTGGGCGCCGGGCAGGAGCGCGAACTGGCCTCCGGCAAAAAAATAAAGGTCGCCATCGCCTTCAATCCCAGCCATCTGGAAGCGGTGAATCCGGTGCTGGAAGGCATGGTCCGCTCCGAGCAGGACCAGTTAAAGGACTCGCGCCGCGACAAAGTGATTCCGCTGGTGATTCACGGCGACGCGGCCATGGCCGGGCAGGGCATTGTTGCCGAGGTGTTCAATTTGTCGCAAATTCCGGGATATGAAACCGGCGGCACCATTCACCTGGTGATCAACAACCAGATCGGATTCACGACGAACGTGAGCGCCGCCCGCTCGTCGACCTATTGCTCCGATATCGCTCTCTCGGTCCAGGCGCCCGTGTTTCACGTCAACGGTGACGATCCCGAAGCCTGCATCCGCGCCACGCAGATGGCCTCCGATTACCGCCAGCGCTTCCACAAGGACGCGGTCATCGACCTGATCTGCTACCGCAAGAACGGCCACAACGAGGGCGACGATCCCAGCTATACCCAGCCGTTGATGTATCGCAAAATCAAGGCGCAGAAACCAGTCGCCTCGATTTATGCCGAACGCCTGGAGCAGGAGGGCCTGACCAATCCGGAAGAAGTCGCCGGTTGGTACGAAGGACAGAAAAAACGCCTCTATGCTATCTACGACGAGGC
>CAVVNE010000163.1:0-25054 GCA_963749245.1 Bryobacterales bacterium | reverse complement strand
CCGCGGATGTTTTTTTTCCGTCCCAAGGCCGCCTGGCGCATCGTGCGCAAGTCCCTGTTCGACAATCACGAGCGCAAACGCCTGTACAAGGAAGCGAAGGACTATCTGAGCCTCCGCGCCAAGCGCAAGAAGTATGTGGCGGAGCAAAAAGCCGGTCGCCTGGCGGCTGCCGAACGCGCCTAAGATGTCCGGACGTTGGAGGATGCGCGAAAACATGGGGACTGCCTACTCTGTCCCAAGGCGGCCGCTCCACACAAGAACAGGATCTGCGTTCGGCGCCGCGTGGACAGAGCGGGCTGTCCCCATGTTTTCGCCCTGTAGAATCGGATGAAACCAGACGCACGCCTGCGATGGAAGACGCGCGTCTTCGCCGTCATCGTCATCCTGAGCAACGCGTTCGGAAATTTCTTTCTCGACCGCGGCATGCATGGCCGCGTCACCGCCACGCCGGTGGAATACGTCGCGGCGATTCTCACTCCCTGGGTGATGCTCGGCATTTCCCTGCTGATTCTCTGGCTGCTCTCGCGCATGGCTCTGCTCAGTTGGGCCGACCTGAGTTACGTTCTTCCGGTCACCAGCATGGGCTACGTCGCCAGCGCTCTTCTCGGGCGTTTTTTCCTGAACGAATATATCAGCCCGCAGCGCTGGGCCGGAACGGCGCTGATCGTCGCCGGGACCATCCTGGTGGGCATGGGCACGCACGCCGGAGACGAGTTGTGAACTCCTGGGTCCTGGTCTCCACCGTCGTCGGATCCACTGTGCTGGGCGATCTGCTGCAAAGTTTCGAGATGAAACGTCACGGCGAAATTCATAGTTTCCATCCGCGCGGAATCGCCAAACTGCTGGCCACATTGGCCCGGAAGAAATTCCTCATCCTCGGAATCTTCTTCATGGCCATTTCCTTCTTCGCCTTCATGACACTGCTCGAAACCGCCGATTTGAGCTTCGCCGTCCCCGTTTCCGCGGCGAGCCTCGTGCTGGAGACGATCCTGGCAAAACTCGTCCTGAAAGAACGCGTCGATGCGCGGCGCTGGGCGGGCGCCCTGCTGGTGCTGGGCGGCGTCGTTCTTCTCGCCCAGTGATTCTACTCCTCATCCCCGCGGCGTATCAGCTGATGGCGATCGTTGCGTGCCTGCTTCGAAGAAGGAGCCAGGAGCCAGGAGCCAGAAGCCAGAATGTTTCGGTTTTGAAGCCGATCAGCGGGGCTGGAGGTAACCTGCGAGCGGCGCTTGCTTCGCATTCCATGCTCGATGCGGAACTGTTGTGCGGCGTTTCTTCTCTCGACGATCCTGGAGTCGCGGTCATTCGCGAATTTCCCAAAGCTCGCCTCGTTGTTTGTTCTACGGTGACGCCCAACGCGAAGGTCGGAGTGCTCATCGATCTGGTCAAAGCCGCGAGCCACGACACCATCATCGTCAACGACTCCGATATTACGGTGCCTGCCGATTATCTCCGGGTCGTCGAGCCGCTGGAAGATCCTCGGAACGGGCTGGTGACATGCCTTTATCGCGCCGTCGGCGATACTTTTCCAGCTCGGTTTGAAGCGCTTGGCGTGGCCACCGATTTCACGCCGTCGGCGCTGGTGGCGCGGCTGGTGGGCGTGGATGAATTCGCCATGGGATCGACGCTGGCTTTTCGCCGGGCCGACTTAGAAAGAATCGGCGGGTTCGAGAGCTTTTCCGATTATCTCGCCGACGATTATCAGCTCGGGCGCCGGCTGCATGCCTTGGGCCTGAAGTGCGTGTCGTCGGACATCGTAGTGGAGACGCATTTAGGCGGCAACTGGCGCGATGTCTGGCAGCATCAGGTGCGCTGGGCGCGAACGATTCGCGTTTCGAAGTTCTGGGGCTACCTGGGCTTGCCGGTTACATTCGCGACATTTTGGGCGCTGGTGTGCGGAAGCCTGCCGGCCGGCCTCGCGCTGCTGGCAGTGCGGATGACGATGGCGCTCGTCGCGGGGAAGAAAGACGTATTGCGGATGTTTTTCCTGATTCCGCTGAGGGACCTTTTTGGCGTCGCGGTGTGGCTGGTGGCGCTGTTCGGGCATACCGTGCTTTGGCGAGGTCGCAAACTGCGTCTGGATCGCGATGGTCGCATTGTTTCTGTCTCGTAACGCTGTCCCGCGCTGACGCACGGGGTTATAACCCCTGGCGTGAAGCTCGCGCTAGCACGCTGACCAATGGCTCGGCACGAGTTCTGTGTGGGGCGGGCTATTCAGCCGGCAGCCTGCTTCCAGCAGGCTTTTCGTTGCTGGAAACAAGAGCCGCCCGGAGGGCGGCTGCCGGCTGATAGCCCGCCCCACATTTGAAAACTGGAGTTTTCACACAGAGGGGATTCAGGAGCCTAAAGCTCACGCCACGGGGTCAAGGCGCGACCCAGACGCTCTCGGTAACGGATGCAGGGCCGGTCAACAGGAAGTTGAATAGAAAAGTCCCGTAAAGCGTGGGGATCGCGCCAATTTTAACGTTGAATTGCGTCACTCCGGCGACGATGCCCGGAGCTACGCCTCCGTACGTGACCGTGGCAGTGGGAGAGTACACATTCGTAGTCGCGCTGACCTGACAGGCCCCCTCGCAGGAGTCGAGCGCCGTGGTGGCGATCTGGCCATCGGCGAGGCCCTGAAAGTTCGACGGCCAGCCGGTCGCGTAAAAGGTGATCGTCGAGCCGCCCTTCGCGGGATTGGTTTTCGAGTTGAGGGTGCCGTCCTGGTTCAGAGCAGTGGGAAACGCCTGAGGCGCGGAGGGCACCAGCCACACGGGAAACGCGGGGCTGACTGCGGTCCCATCGATGACGCGTACCGTTGCGCCCGCGCCGGTTGTGAGACCCATCGGAACGACGGCGTTGATCTGGTTGGCGGAAACATAGAGCAGAGGCATGTTCATGCCGTTGATCTGGACCTGCACGCCACTGAATGTTTTCGGATAGAAGCCGTTGACGGGCGCGGCCGATGCGGCGGTCGCGGGGCCGATGCCGGGGCCGTAAATCGAGATGACCTCTCCCGGCGCGATGCGCGCGGTGGAAGCACCTCCGAACGCATTGCCGAAATCGAAAATCTTCATCGAGGGCGCGGCGTTGGGGTTGATGGCGGAAACGAATCCGCTGCCGCCCGAGACGTGGACGAGGCCCGAGGGGTCGAGCGCGACCGATTGCGCGACGGTTCCCGTGGGATAGAGCGCAGAGTAGGTCAGCTTGGAGCCCTCGGCGTTCATTTGAGCCAGAAATTCGGGACCGGTGGCCCACCCGTTGACGTTGGGAAACGCGGACCCCGAAATGGTGCCGCTGGCCCACACATTTCCGCCGGCATCGATGGCGATGGATTGCGGCGAGGCTCCGAGATAGGTCGCCCAGACCATGGCGCTACCGGATGGATTCAGCTTGGCGAGAAATCCGCCTTGCCCGGTGGGCTCATAGGAGCCTGGAGTGGCTGGGAAATGCGGATCGTCGCTGGCTCCGGCAAGGTACACGTTCCCGGCGGCATCGACCGCGATCGCTGAAACAGCGTTCAGCGCGGTGAGAACATGACTATCGCCGAGGAATGCGGATCCTACGTAGGTAAGATAACCCAGGCCTGCGCCACCCACGTTAATCTTCACGACAAAAGCTCCCGCGCCGTTAGGAGCGAGGACGCCAGGCGTGGTTGGCAGATTCGTCGACTGAAAATTCCCCGCGACGTAGGCGTTACCCGCCGCATCGACACCGATTCCAACGCCTTCCCAACCCGGCCCGTTATTGATGCAAGTGCTGTTGTTCGAAGTGCACGGAGTTCCTCCCACGATGGCGCCGGAGTAGAGAATCTTGTCTCCCGCAGCGGAGATGGAAGCGAGGATGACGCCGGGCGAGGCAGGCGATTGCGTGATCTGGCCGAAGGGCATGCCGGCGGTGTGCGGAAAATCAGACGCCTGCGTATATCCGGTGAGATAGAGATTGCCTTTGGCGTCGGTGGCGAGCGAAGTAATCGCGCTTTGACCAAGCATGCCTCCGAAGTACGTCGAATAGAGAATCGTCGAGCCGTCGTTCGAGAGTTTCATCACCAATCCGCTGCCGTACGCGCTGGGCTGTGTTTGAAGAGCCTTGCTCAGAGGGAAATCGTTGGACGTGGTCGTGCCGGCGATATAGATGTTGCCCGAGGGATCGAGAGCAATAGCGGTGCCGGTGTCGACGCCTTTGCCGGCGAAGGTGTCGGTGAAGAGGAGTTGGCCGTTGGGGTCGAGCTTGGAGACGAACACGTCGGAGCCGCCGGCCAAAAAGAAGCTCCCAATGGTGGTGATTGATAAGGGGACTCCGGTGAAGACGCCAGTAAAATAAGCGCCGCCGATGGCGCGGCTTCCTACTACGTAGGTGTTCCCTGCCGAATCCGTCGTGATGGCAGAGATCATGTATTGATACGTGTCGCCTAGCGAACTTGTGAAGTCACCGGCGATAGCGAGAGTGGATATGAGGAAGAGGATGAATCGCATGTGTTCACCTTCAGCAGGAGATGGCGGTGCATGACGACCCGCTCATCCAGACGGTTTGGGTGATCGTGGCGGGGCCGAAAATTTCCAGGTTGACTCCGATTTCACTCTGGCTCCCGGTGGTGCCCAGGTGGACGTTGAATTGAGTCACTCCAGCGACGAAACCCGGGGCGGGGCCTCCGTAGAGCACTGTGAAGTTTGCGGCATTCTGCGCGTTCAACGTCACAATCTGGCAGCCGCCCTGGCAGATATTCTGCATGGCGGTCGCGACCTGGCCGTCGGCAAGAGGATAGAAGTTCGACTGCCAGCCGGTGGCGAAAATCGAGACCGTCGAGCCGGATTTCGCGGGATTGGTGGGAGTGTTGACGGTGCCGTCCTGATTTAAGACCGGCGGAAAAGCCTGCGGCGCGTTCGCGACGATCCAGACCGGATACGCGGGGCTGACCGCAGTTCCGTTGATGACCCGAACGGTCGCGGAGGCGTTCGGAGTGACCTCCATCGGCACGACTGCGTTGATCTGACCAGATGAGACATAGAGCAGTAGCATGTTTGCGCCATTGATGGTGACTTGCACACCGGCGAGAGTGGTCGGATAGAAGCCGTTGGCGGGCGTGGCGATTACCGGGGTAGTCGGGCCGATTCCCTGGCCGAAGATCGCGATCACTTCAGCGGGCGAGATGCGGGCGGTGACGTTGCCTCCAGCGGCATTCTGAAAATCGGAAATCTTCATGCTGGGTGGAACCGAGGGCGCGATCGCGGAGACGAATCCGTTGGACCCGGCGACATGAACCAGGCCCGAGGGATCGAGCGCGACGGACTGTCCAATCGTTCCGATGGGCGATGTCAACTTGTAAGTAAGCAACGAAGCGGAGGCGTTCAGGCCGACGACGAAATCCGGGCCGGAGGGAACTCCGGTTGTGCTGGGGAAAACGGTGGAGCCGGTGATGCCGGCAGCCCACACGTTGCCTGCGGGATCGGCGGCTATGGACTGGACGAAGGTGCCGCCCGTCTGCAGATAAGTAGCCCACGCCATGCCGCTGGCGTCCGGTTTCAGCTTGGCGAGGAATCCGACGTACACGAGCGGAGGGAGCCCAGGGCCCAAGGAAGGGGGGATGGGGAAATTGCGCTGTAGAGTGCCCGAAGTGGTGGGGAACTTCGGATCGGAGGTCGCGCCGGCGAGGTAAGCGTTGCCGGCTGCGTCGACTTCGATGGCGTATAGCGCGTCGCCGACGGTGGCGATGGGGGTCATCTCGTCTATGTTTTCTCCCGAGCCCAGATATGTGAGATAGCCGAGGCCGGCGCCGCCCGCGTTGATCTTGGCGACAAACGCTCCGATGCCTGCCGGCGAAAGGACGCCGGGGGTGGTGGGCAGACCGAGCGTGGAATTTCCGGCGATATAAGCGTTACCGGCCGCGTCAACCGCGATTCCGGCGCCCGCCGTGCCGATGGTGCTGAACAACCCGGGGTAAAGGATCGTCGACGTGGACCCGACGAGGGCGCCTCCATACAGAACTTTGTCGCCCGCGGCCGAAATGGATGCGAAGATCGCACCGGGAATGGGAGCCGGCTGCTTGGGTCCTGCGGCTGCTGTGAATGGGCCGAAAGGTAGGCCGTCGGTGTGGGGAAAGTCGGCGGCGGTCGTGTAGCCGGTGAGATAGAGGTTTCCTTTCGAATCGGTGGCGAGCGAGGAAATGGAGGTTGCGCCGAGGACGCCTCCGAAATAAGTCGAGTAGAGAATGGTCGAGCCGTCGTTCGAGAGCTTGATGATGAATCCAGTGCCGGAGACTGGGTTGGGCTGCGTTTGCAGAGCCTTGCTCAGCGGGAAATCGTTGGAGGTGGTGGAGCCGGCGATATAAATGTTGCCGGATGGGTCGAGGGCGATCGCGAGGCCCTGGTCGACGCCTTTGCCGCCGAAGGTGTCGGTGAAGATCAACTGGCCGTTGGGGTCGAGCTTGGAGACGAAAACGTCGGAGCCGGGCGTGGAGAAGGTAACCGGCGGGACAGCGCCGTTGACGATGGAGAATGTTCCAGCGGGGCCAAGCTGGCGGCTGCCGACGATGTAGGTGTTGCCTGAAGCGTCGGTAGTGATGGCGGAGATGGTGTAGGGATACATGTCGCCGAGCGAGGTGGTGAAGTCGCCAGCGATCGTTAGAGTAGATAGGAAGAAGAGGACGAGTCGCATGCCCTCATGATAGTCATGGGCCGACCCAGACCGATACCGGTGTGTCGTTGAGCGATCCGAAGGGATAGAGGTCGAGATAAGTTGAGGCTGTGGCTGGGAGCTGCACGTTGAACTGTGTGACCCCGGCAACGATGCCGGGGGCCGCTCCTGCGTACAGGATGGTCGCGTCCGGGGGATTCACGGTGCAGAACGTGCCGCAGAAGTTCTTGGCCACGGTGGCGACCTGACCGTCGGCGAGAGGATAAAAAGCCGTCTGGAATCCGGTGGCGTAAAAGGTAACGATGGAGCCGGGCTGGGCGGGGTTCGTCTGCGAGTTGATGGTGCCGTCCTGATTCAACACCGCTGGGTAAGCAGTGGCCGTGGAGTTGACGATCTGGAGAGGAAACAGCGGGCTGATGGCGGTTCCGTAGGTCACCTGGATCGCGCCGGAGGCAACCGACATGGGGACGACGGCGTTGATCTGCGTCGAGGAAACGTAGAGCAACGGAAGATCGATGCCGTTGATGGAAACCTCGACGCCGCCGAGCGTGGTGGGATAGAAACCGCCGGCCGGCGCGGCGATGACGGGCGTGACGGGACCGATCTGCTGGCCGTAAATCGAGATCACCTCGGCGGGCGAGATCTGGCCGGAGGCGCTGCCGCCGAACACGTTCTGAATGCCGAGGATGGAGATGGTTGTCTTGGAATTGGGAACGATGAGCGACACGATGCCGGTCCTGCCGGCTACATGGAGGAATCCAGAGGGGTCGATGGCGACCGCTTGCGAGGCTGCGCCGGTGGGGTAACGAGACGAGTAGAGCAGAGAGGAGCCGGAAGAGTTGGCTTCCACCAGAAAATCTCCGCCGGTTCCCTGAGCGCCGGGAAAGGACTGCGACGAAGTTGTGCCGGTGGCCCAAAGGTTTTGTGCGGAGTCGAGTGCAAGGGAGAACGCAAGGTCATTTCCGGTGCCGCCGAGGAACGCTGCCCAAGTGAACGCGGTCGCCGAAGGATTTAGCTTGGCCAGGAACGCGTCATAGGGTGTGCCGACCCAGATGCCGGACGTGTTGGGTCCGCTGCCAAAAACGGGCTGAAAGGAGCCGGCAGTTGCGGGGAAGCTGGGATCGTTGGTGTACCCGGCGAGGTATGCGTTGCCCGAGGCATCGACCGCGATGGCGCTGACGCCGGTGGAGGGCCCGTACAGCGGATTGAACTGCGTTTGTCCGGAATCGACGTAGGTGAGGTAACTAAGGCTCGCGCCTCCGGCGGCAATTTTCGCCACGAACGCGCCGATGCCTTTTGGCGAGAGCACGCCCGCGGTTGTCGGGAGATCCGTCGTGTTAGTGTTGCCGGCGATGTAGGCGTTGCCCGCGGCATCCAGGGCAATGGCGGCCCCGGAGGTGTTTCTCGAACTTAGAAAGCAGGAACTGCCGCCGGTGCAGGCAAGCTGCGTGCCTGGGATCGCCGCGGAGTACAGAATCTTATCTCCCGCCGCGGAGATTTCCGCGACGATTGCGCCGGAGATGGCGGAGAGGCCGAAGCTCAAATGGGCGACGGGCAGTCCGGATGCCTGCGGAAAATCGGAAGCGTAGGAGAAACCGGTCAGATAAAGATTGCCCTTGGCGTCGGTGGCGAGGGACGTGATCGAGCCGGGGCCTTTTGAGCCTCCAAAATAAGTGGAGTAGAGAATCGTGGACCCGTCGTTGGAGAGCTTCATAATGAATGCGTTGCCGGGGGTGGATTGAAGCGCCTTGCTCAATGGAAAATCGTTGGCTGAAGTGGTTCCGGCGACGTAAATATTTCCCGAAGGGTCGAGGGCGATCGCGTTGCCGGTGGTGTTGCCGTTGCCACCGAAGACGCCAGTGAACAGGATTGCGCCGGTGGCGTCGAGCTTGGTGACAAAGGTGTCATTGGCGCTGGCGTTGTACGCGCGGCTGCCGACGACATAGGTGTTGCCGGCGGCGTCTGTGGCGACGGCCGAAACGGTATAGGGATAGATGGCGCCGATGTAAGTGGTGAAGCCGCCAGGGATTGCGAGGTTCGTTACGAGGAAAAGAACGAGTCGCATGCCCTCATGATAGTTAATTCGCCAGGAGTTCAACCACGTACTGCTTCCACAACTTCGCAACCGAGTGGGTCCCGTGGCCGCGCGTCTGGTCGCTGATGGGAATCAGGATGTAACGGCCGTTTTTAACGCGTTTGATCTCTCGCTCCAGGATTCCCAGCTCCGGCGGATTCACCTGGTCGTCGGCGGAGTTAATGGCAATCAGGCGGGCTTTGATTTTTTCAAGGTCCGGCTGCGGGTTGTAATCGGTGGACGATTCGAACTGGTAAAGCATGTCGTTGGCGTCGGCGCGCAGGGCTCGATCCGCCAGCCGGTCGGTCGCGGCGTCGGCCTGCGCGTGCGTGGGCCATTGTTTCAGCATTTGCAAGGGACTCGAAGTCATCATGGTCAGCGCATATTGCGCGCCGATCAGGCCGTGCGGAGGTTTTTCGTAATCGCCGTTCTTCCATTCCGGATCGTTGCGGATGGAATCGATTATCATGCGGCGCAGCATGCGGTTGCGGCCGGCGATCTCGACGGGCGCGCTGGCCAGAGGCATCAGCGCGTCCATGAAGTCCGGGTACATTTCGCCGAACACCCAGGAGTGCATGGCGCCCATCGACGTGCCCATGATCAGGCGCATATGTTGGATGTGGAGATGCTCGGTGAGCAGGCGATAATCGGCGGTCACCATGTCGTGGTAGCAGTAGTGAGGAAAGCGGGCGCGCAAGCCGTCGCTGGGCTTGGAGGATTTTCCGTGGCCGATGGCGTCGGGCAAAACGATGAAGTATTTGCCCGCGTCAAGGGGCTGGCCGGCGCCGAAAAGTTCGCCGGCGAACCCAGCCGAGAGAAACCCGTGGCCGTTTCCTCCAGTGCCGTGCATGATCAGAACGGCGGGATTCGCGGGATTGCCGACGGTGGTGTAGTGGAGCTTCAGTTCGGGGAGCGTTTCGCCGTCGTGGAAATGAAAATCGCGAATGGTCAAGTCGCCTTCCACTGGCGCGGGATAATCGGCGGCGCGGCACAGCATCGCGACTGCAAAAACAAGCCCTATTTTTCGCATGGATCGATTATCTCAACTGGAAGCCGCTAGAATTAAATCGATGATTGCAAAAGTCCGGAAGGCGGTTTTTCCCGCGGCAGGGCTCGGCACCCGATTTTTGCCGGCAACCAAGGCGCAGCCCAAGGAAATGCTGCCGCTGGTGGATAAACCTCTCATTCAATACGGCGTGGAGGAGGCGATCCACTCCGGGGTGAAGAACATTATTATCGTCACCGGACGGGGAAAGGTGGCGATCGAGGATCATTTCGACGTCAGCTTCGAGCTGGAGCATCTGCTGGAAACGCGCGGGAAAAAAGATCTTCTCGCCACGGTCCGCAGCGTGTCTGACCTGATCGACATTTCCTACGTTCGCCAAAAAGAAGCGCTGGGGCTGGGCCACGCGGTGCTGCGCGCGAAGGAGCTGGTGGCCAACGAGCCTTTCGCCGTGATCCTCTCCGACGACGTGATCGATGCCGAGGTTCCCTGCCTGCGCCAGTTGCTGGACGTCTACGAATTTTATGGAGCGCCAGTGGTCGCGCTGATGGAAGTGCCGAAGGATCAGATTTCGCAATACGGCGTGGTGGACGCCGAGCCTGTGGCGCACAACGGCGGACGCGACCGCCTGTACCGCATCCGCAACATGGTGGAGAAGCCGAAGGCCGGCGACGCGCCGTCGAACCTGGCGATTATCGGCCGCTACGTGCTGACGCCGGAGGTGTTTCTTTCTCTCAACGCGATCGAACCCGGCAGCGGAGGCGAGATTCAATTGACCGACGGCCTGAAGCACATGCTGCGGAGCCGTCCGATTTATGGCTATCGCTTCGAAGGGAATCGCTACGACGCCGGCGACAAGCTGGGATTCCTGAAAGCGACGGTGGAGTTCGCGTTGAAGCGATACGACCTGGGCGCGGACTTCCGGCAATATCTAAAGTCGCTTTCTCTATGACCATGATCCCTCTGGTGCTGCCGCTGAAAGCGAACGAGGCTGCCGCGCTGGCGGACCTCGTTTTCCAGCAACTGGAGGGACAGGCGCTCACCACGGATCTGCGCAACCGTTTCGCGGGGCGCTTGCCGCAACTGGCGATTGAGACGTTCACGCCGTATCCAGGATCGCTGGCGCGCGATCCGATTCATCCGTCGACGTATTACATCGCCATCGACACGCAAACCGCGCCGATGCTGCTGCGGATCGCGCTGGCGTCGTCGCCGGCGAGCGGATTATTTCCCGGCGCGATGTTGATCGGCCGCATGCGTCCCGGAGGCGGCCGCGAAATCGTCATCAACGCCGTGCCGTTTCATTCCTCTGACCGCGAAAGCGTCCGCACGTTCGCCGAACAGGTCGACCGCGCGTTCCTGCCACGCCCCCAAGGCCCTCAGTCGGCGATCGTCGTCGAGGGGCCCGATTTCGCCGCCGCTTTTCGCGCCTTTCGCGCGATTCTCAAGTCGAGCGGGTTGAACCTGGCCGCCATCGCCGGAGATTTCGACGCCGCGCTGTGGTCGGCGATCCGCGCCGGCTGGCGCGAGGGATGGAATGCCCAGTCGAACGGGCCGGCGTCGGCGGATTACACTAAATTCTCTGCGGCAGGAACCTTGGAACAGCTCGAAGAAATTTACAACCGCATCAGCGCGGTGAAAGCCGGCCATGTTTTCGATTTCGAGATCGCCGCGCCGGGCGACGTCGCGCACGCGCTCGAATGGATGAAATCGCGCGGCAAGCCGGCCCAGTTCGTCGTCGTTCCTCCCGATGCCGGCCCCGATCTTGCCGCCGTCGCCCGCCAGCACAACGCGATGCTCAGCTTCACAGCGGCCACCGAAGCGCAACTCGAACAGATCGGCATCGCGACCGGAGGGCGTTTTCATTACCGGATGGCGGGCGACGAAGAGGCGATTCGCCTCGCCGCCTCCTGCCTGTTAGGAAAAAGCGTATGACCCGTCGAGGATTCTTAGCCATGCCAGCTCTGATGTACGCCGCCGACAACAGCGCCCGCCTGGGCGTCGACCTGTTCAGCCTGCGCAGCCAGAAGTGGACGCCTTTCGAGTCGCTCGATTACTGCGCACGCCTCGGAGCGAAGCTGGTCCATTTTTCCGAGCTGCAATATCTCGGCAGCCTCGACGACGCGAATCTCGTGGCAGTGCGTGAGCACGCGAACAAACTCGGCGTCGCGATCGAGGTGGGCACGCGTACGTTCTGTCCTACCTCGAAATCGTTCGACCCAAAGAAAGGGACGCCGGAGGAGCAGATGCTCCTCGCGATGCATGCGGCGCACGCGACGGGCTCGCCGATCGTCCGCACGTTCATGGCGACATCCCTCGACCGCGATCCCGCCAGCGGCGGCATCGAGCGGCAGATGGAAGCCATGGCGAAGCTGCTGAAGAGCATGCGCGCGCAAATCATGGATCTGAACCTGAAAATCGCCATCGAGAATCACTCCGGCGACATGCAGGCGCGCGAGTTGAAATCCCTGGTCGAGGCGGCCGGCAAGGATTACGTTGGCGTCTGCCTCGACTCGGGCAATCCTCTGTGGACGCTCGAGGATCCCCATCTCACGCTCGAAACGCTGTACCCCTACGTGCTGACCACGCATTGCCGCGATACCGAGGTGTGGCGCGTCCCCGAGGGTGCTGCCGTAGCTTGGGTGCGCATGGGCGAGGGGAACGTCGGCATCACGGAATACGTCGCGAAACTGCGCCACCTGCGCCCCGATCTGGCGGTGACGCTCGAAATCATCGTGACGAACGCGCGCGTGTTTCCTTATCTCGATGAAAAATTCTGGGCCGCGTACCGCAACCAGCCGGCGTGGGAGTTCGCGCGCTTTCTGCGAATCGCCGAGAACGGACATCCGCGCGAACCTCTTCCGCCGCTCAAGGGCGACGCGGCGCTGGCGCGGGAACGCGCCGACCTGGAAGCCAGCCTAACGTTTACAAGGAACATTCTCAACGTATGAGCATGCTGAAAGATAAAGTCGCCATCGTAACCGGAGCCAGCCGCGGCATCGGTCGTTCCATCGCCGAGGTCTTCGTGCGCGAGGGCGCGCAAGTGGTGATCTGCGGCCGCAAGCAGGAGACGCTCGACGCCGTCGCCAAGGAGATCGGCGCCCCATTGGGAAAAGCCGTCAAACCGGTCGTCTGCCACGTCGGCAGGGCCGCCGATATTGAGGCCCTGGTCGCCACCACCACGCGCGAGTTCGGCCGGATCGACATCCTGGTGAATAACGCGGCCACGAACATCGCCCAGGGGCCGTGCCTCGAAATGGACGAAGGCCAGTTCGACAAGATGGTGGAGATCAACCTCAAAAGCACGTTTCGCCTGATGAAGCTGGTCGCGCCGGGCATGTGCGAGCGCGGCTCCGGGTCGATCATCAACATCGCGTCCATCGCCGGTCTGCGCCCGCAGTTCCACAGCCTGCTCTACAGCATGACCAAGGCCGCGCTCATCATGATGACGCAGTCTTACGCCGTAGAGCTCGGCCCCATGGGAGTCCGCGTTAACGCCATCGCGCCTGGGCTGATCCAGACCGTGCTGAGCGAATATTTCTGGAAGGACGAGACGCGCCGCGAAAAGCAGTTGGGCGCGCAACCAGTCAAACACATGGGCCAGCCGGTGGAGATTTCCGAAATCGCCCTGACCCTCGCCAGCGACCGTTCGTCGTACATGACCGGACAGACGCTCGTGGTCGACGGCGGATACTTGTTATCGTCGATGTAGATGAAGTTTTTGTTCTTTCTTCTGCCGATCGCGGTCTCCGGCGCAACTTTGGTGGATGTCGTCCGCGATTCGCTTGCCCGCAACGATGTTCCGCGCGCCCAGGAAATGATTCGCGCCTACCGCGCGGCGAGGGGCGTGACGCCCGACGTCGTCGAAGCACTCAGTTGGCTGGCGCGCAGCGAGTTCGCTCAAAAAAACCTGGTGCAGGCGGATAAGGACGCGCAGGAAACCTATCGTCTGGCGCTCGACCAGGTGAAGACGTACCCGCTTCTGCGTAGCGCGAATCTTCAAATCGCTCTGGGCGCGGCTATCGAGGTGGAAGCCAACGTTCTGGTCATCCGGGGCCAGCGAGCCGAAGCCGTCACTTATCTGCGCGAGCAGTTGAAAGCCTACTACGCGACGCCTCTTCGGCCGCGCATTCAGAAAAATATCAACCTGCTCAGCCTGGAAGGAAAACGCGCGCCCGCGCTGGAGCATGTCACCATCCCGGCGGGCAAGCCGGTATTGCTGTTCTTCTGGGCGCACTGGTGCAGCGATTGCAAATACGAAATCCCGATCCTGGCGCGCATCAAGGCGGAGTTCGTTCCCAAAGGACTGGTCTTCATCGCGCCCACCGAGAAGTTCGGCTACGTGGCCGGCGGCGAGGATGCGCCTCCCGCGGTCGAAGTGCGCTATATCGAGCAGGTGCGCCAGCAATACTATGGAGGGCTGATCGACGCGCCCACGCTGATCAGTGAAGAAAACTTCAGCCGATACGGCGCCAGTACCACGCCGACGTTCGTCCTGATCGACCGCAACGGCATCGTGAGGATGTATCACCCGGGCGGCATCACATACGACGAGCTGCGGCCGCGCGTTGAAGCGTTGTTCCGGTGATCCCCGGGCTTACGCCACGGGGTTGTGTCGCCACCAAAAAGAAACGGCCCCGATTTCTCGGGGCCGGTGAATCGAACTTGAATGACCTGCTCTAGCTACTTCTTCTTTTTCGGAGCAGCCTTTTTCTTGGCAGGTGCTTTCTTCTTGGTTGCGTTCATCATTGATTGATTCTCCCTTACATCAAATTTGCGCGATCTCTTAGAGATCGCGGTTGTGTCCCCTTTATAAGGTTCTTTCAGATCAATGTCAAGAAAAAAATGCACACGCGGGTCCGGACGCGCATCGAGCCGCAACGAAGAAAACGCTGCCAAATTTAAAAAACGCAATCAGATAGAATTGTTTTAGTGTTTGCGAGGCCTATCCATGCGGGTCCGGCGATGTTCGCCCTGCTGCTCGCCGCGTCCGTCTCGCTCTTCACAGGCTGTGCGCGAAAAACGTCCGCGCACGTTCCACCGCCGGTGAAGCCGGCGCGTATCGGCGAAACACAAACCGGAATTGCCAGCTGGTACGGAGTCCCCTACAACGGACGACGCTCGGCGAACGGAGAAATTTACGACATGGAAAAGTTGACCGCCGCGCATCGCACGTTTCCGTTCGATACGTGGGTGGAGGTGACGAATCTCTCCAACGACAAACGCGTCGACGTGCGCATCACCGACCGCGGCCCGTTCGTCGACGGAAGAATCATCGACCTCTCGCGGGCCGCCGCGCGCGAAATCGATCTGGTCGCCGCCGGCATCGTCCGCGTGCGCATCAAGGTGATCAAGAAGCCGGACCATATATAAAGGATAGAAACGCCGCAATGCAGGGTACCCCCTTTTGCGGGTTCTCCTTACCCTCAACTGACTTACCCCCTATCTCCCTACGGGGGGCTTGAGGAACTTCCAAATCGACCGTAGAGTTTATCTTTGGCAAACGCACTCTACTTAGACGACGCGAATTCGGCGTCCAAAACCGGGATTGGGACAAGAATGGTTGCGAACTACGACGAAACCCGACATGCGCTTGTGGGGCAATCGCCCCGGGCGCGGCAAGTATTGAGAATGATAGAGAAACTGGGCCGCTGCCGGTGGCCTGCGTTGCTGCTGGGGGAAACCGGCACGGGAAAGGAGGTCGTCTCCCGGCTGATCCATAATATTAGTCCGCAAGGACCCTTCGTCACCATCGATTGCTCGTCGATGGTGGGACCTCTCATGGAAAGCGAACTGTTCGGCCACGTCAAGGGCGCGTTCACCGGGGCGGCGGCGACCAAGGTCGGCCTCATTGAAGCGGCCAATGGCGGAACCGCCTTCTTCGACGAAATCGGCGAGCTGCCGCTGGACCTTCAGGCGAAGCTGCTCCGGGTGTTGCAGGAAAAAGAATTCCGCCCGCTTGGATCGCTGATGACCAGGCGCTCGGATTTTCGCATCATCGCGGCCACCAACCGCGATCTGGCCAGAGAGGTGGAAAAAGGAACGTTCCGCCGGGACTTGTTCTTCCGCCTCAATGTGATCAACATCCGCCTGGCGCCCCTGCGCGAGCGCAAGGAAGACATTCCCGAGCTGATCAACCACTTCCTGACGCGCGTCGGGGGGAATTACACGCTCACCGCGGAAGCCATGGAAGTGATGCTCTCCTACGACTGGCCGGGCAATGTGCGGGAACTCGAGAATTGCATCCAGCACATGGTGGCCATCAACTCCGGACCTCTGCTGCACGTGGCGGACCTACCTTCGAATTTGCAGAATCATCTATTGCAGAAGAAAACGCAGTATCTGACGGCGGCGGCGACCGCCTGGCCCGGGGCCAGGGAAGCAGAGCTCGAATCCGGGACGACGACGGCGGCTCCGGCCGACGCCTCGCCCGCGCCGTTGCAGAGCGCCCCCATCATTCCTTTGATGGAGCTGGAGCGCCGCGCGATTATGAACGCGCTCGATTACACCAAGGGCGACAGGGCCGTCGCCGCCCACCTTTTAGGGATCGGCCGCACGACGCTCTATCGCAAACTGAAGGAATATCAACTCGTGGGGTGAGACAAATTCCATCTCGCCACACTATTTCGTTACTGGCCACTGGCGCCTTCTGATGCGAGTACTGTTGATCGAATCCGAGCCGGAAGACGTTCTCTTCCTGCGCGATGTCCTGACGGAGATCGGGGAAGGCCGTTACTGGACCAATTGGGTGAATATCGAGATCCTGCACGCCGGTTCGTGGAAGGAGGCGTCGGCAATCCTCTCGAATGAACCGGTCGATATAACGCTTCTCGATCTCGATCTGGCCGATTGCCAGGGCATTGAGACGTTCCGCCGCGCGCAAAGCGCCGCGCCGGGGGTTCCGACGATTCTGCTGGTCGGCGGGCAGGAAGAATCGCTCGGGCTGCGTCTCGTGCGCGACGGCGCGCAGGACTTCCTGGTGAAAAAAGAGGTCGATTGCGCGCCCCTGGCCCACGCGATGCGCAACGCCATCGAACGTCATCGCACGCTGACGGCCGCGCGCGCCGCCTCCACGCACGATACTCTCACTGGTCTGCTGAATCGCGCCGGATTCGTGACTTCGGCCGACCACGACCGCAAGCTGGCGGAGAGATTGGGACGCCGCCTGCTGGTGATGGTCGCCGAGCCGAAAAGCCTGGGCGAAATCGCCACCGCGTACGGCGAACAGCGCAGGGATCTCGCGCTGGTCGAGGCGGCTGACCACTTGCGCGCTCTCGCCGGCCCCGCCGATCTGGTCGGGCGCATTGGGGAGACGCGCTTCGGCCTGGCCGTTTTCGATACCGACTTTGAATCGGTGGAAGCCGCCTGGTCGCGCATTCACTCGGCGCTGCTGGAACATCGCATCGTATGCGGCGCCGCGATCTTCTCAGCCGATCGTCCCGCAATGCTCGACTCCCTGTTGGAACAGGCCGCCAGCGATCTCGCGCCACATACTCTGGCCATGCGAACGTAAACGTGTCCGAGTCCGTGTGAACTGTGGGGCGGGCTATCAGCCGGCAGCCGCCCTCCGGGCGGCTCTGCTTTGCAACCACGAAAAGCCTGCTGGAAGCAGGCTGCCGGCTGAAAAGCCCGCCCCACACGAAACTCCTGCCGAGCACTGTGACGGTCCGAGCCCATGCGTCGCTTGTCGACGCGCGACCCACTACAATAGCAGCCAGTGACGATCGCTCTCGACGCGACTTATAGCCTGGGGAAAAATCTGTCGGGCGTCGGAGTGTATTCGCGCGAAATGCTTTTCGGGCTCGCCCGCGCCCATCCGGACGAAAAATTCCGGTTCTGCTACCGCCCGCACCGCTTCCTTCGATCCTTCCACGACACGCTCCCGAAAAACGCCTCCCGCCGCCTGTTGCGAGGGGCGCCGGCGGCAGATGTCTTTCACGCGCTCAACCAGAGAGTCGACGCCAGGGCGAAACGCACTGTCTCCACGTTTCACGACCTGTTCGTGATGACCGGCGATTACTCCTCGCCCGAATTTCGCACGCGCTTCACCCAACAAGCCCGCGAGGCCGCGGCCCGCAGCGACCTCATCATCGCCGTGTCGGGCTTCACCGCATCGCAGGTCGAAAGCCTGCTCAATGCCGAGCCGTCGCGCATTCGCGTCGTCCACCACGGCGTGCGTCCAGCGGTAAGCAACTTGAAAAAGGAAAATATCGTTCTCTCGGTCGGCGCGATCCAGCGCCGCAAAAACATCGCGCGGCTGGTTAAAGCCTTTGCCAGCCTGCCCGATTGCTGGCGCCTGGTCCTGGCCGGTGCGGCCGATGGCTACGGCGCGGCGGAAGAGCTGCGCGCCGTCGAGGAAAGTCCCGCACGCGAGCGCATCGAGGTTCTGGGCTACGTGTCGCCGGAGCAACTCCACTCGCTTTACGGCCGCGCGAGCATTTTTGCATTTCCGTCGCTCGACGAAGGCTTCGGCATGCCGGTCCTGGACGCCATGGCGCATGGGGTGCCCGTGCTCACGTCCAACTGCTCGGCGATGCCCGAAGTGGCGGGCGACGCCGCCCTCCTGGTCGACCCCCTCGACCTGGGCGACGCGCTCTTGAGACTCGCCAGCGACGAATCTCTCCGCGACGATCTGGCTCTTCGGGGCCTGCAGCGAATCGAACAATTCAGTTGGGAATCGGCCGTGGAAAAAACCTGGGCGGTATACGATGAAATCACATGAAACTCCTCGCCGTCTTTCTGCTGTGCTGTTCCGTTCGCGCCGAAGAGTTGCTGATCGCCGCCGCATCGGACCTCGCGCCGATCGCGCCGAAACTTGAGAAAGCCTACCAGGAAAAAATCCGTTTCACGCTCGCCTCCAGTGGGCTGTTGAAGCAGCAGATTGAAAATGGCGCCCCGTTCGATGTTTTTCTCTCCGCCAACGAACAATATGTGCGAGACCTCGGCAGCCTGGTCACCGATGTAACGGTTTACGCCATCGGGCGAATCGCGTTGTGGTCGCCCAATGGCTCCGTCACCTCATTTGCCGACCTCAAGAAAAGCAGCGTCACACATATAGCGATTCCAAATCCACAACATGCTCCCTATGGCCTGGCGGCGAAGCAGGCTCTGGAATCGCAGGGTGTCTGGAAGGACGTCGAGCCGAAAATCGTGTATGGAGAAAATGTCCGGCAGGCGCTGCAATTCGCCGAAAGCGGCAACGTCGACGCAGTGATCACTTCCTGGACGTTGTTGATCGGAAAAGGAATTCTGCTGCCGGCGGAGTGGCATTCGCCGATCCGGCAAACCGGAGCGGTGGTGAAATCGAGCCAGCAGGCGGAAGGGGCGCGGCGGTTTCTGAAATTCCTGACCGGCGCGGAAGCGCAAAAAATCCTGAAAGACGGCGGATTATGGGTGAATTGATTGAGGTTGCCACCCTTACAGAACCGCGACCATCGGAAGCGGTTAAACCCGGTGTTGCGACAATTGCGCGTTAGGTCTAGCGCCGATTCTTTGCCATTTCGCCGGCGTGATCCTCCGCTTCGCGCTTCAATTCAAATAATTTTTTCTCCGTGACGGTCAACGCCACAAAACCGGCGATCAGCAGCGGAATGGTGACCGTTCCCCACAACACCAGCGAAAACCGGGCCGCCTCGGCCGGCACGACGTTAAAGATCCTTTCCAGCGCTTCCTTCGTCAAAAACTGAAACAACCCTAAATTTCCAGGAGCTTGTGGAACCACGCTGCCTAAGCGCAGGATCACCATGAGCGCGAACGCGACGCCGATCGACAGCTCGAATCCGTAGGCCCGGAACGATGCGTAAATCGGAATGACCTGCAACAGCAGATACGGCAGGCTCTGCAAAAACGCGAGGTAGAGATAACGCGAGTGGCCGATCAGATTCAGATCGTCGATCAGAACGCGGAGATGGCGCTGCCAGCCGTCGCCGGACAGCAGCGCGCGCGTTTTCTGACGCAGAAATACGGCGAGCGCCAGCAGGGCCGCGCCGGATAAGACGACAATTCCCAAAACGTAGCCGCTATCCACCAGCCAGCGCAGGTGATGAGGCAAGCGCACGAACCGTACGGTAAGGATCAGGCAGAGGCAGAGCCAGATGCCGTCGAAGATACGTTCGATCAAGGCGCTGGAGATGGCGACGGAAAAAGGAAGTTTGGTCCAGCGCGAGACCAGGTAGCAACGCAGAATTTCGCCGGCGCGAAACGGCAGCACTTCATTCGCAAACAGGCCGACGTAGATCGCGCTGACCGCCTGGCGAAAATGCACCGGCTCGACCGGGCGCAGCACCATTCTCCAGCGCAGCGCCTGCCAGCAATAAACGGCGATGTCGGCGACCACGGCCAAGCCCAGCCACCACCAGTCCAGCGTGGCGAGGTCGTCCCGCAGTTCACCGAGCTTGGCGTCGTGGAGAGTCCAGACCAGGCACCCGAGGGACGCGAGGTAGGTCAGGATCAGCAGAAAGCGTGATCGTATATCACCCAATACCCAATCATAGTCCAGCGAAACAGTAGAGCGTTCCACGCGTGCGGAAATAGATGCGTCCGCGGTCGAGGGCAGGCGTCGCGAAGACTTCGTCGTCGAGGTCGTTGATGGCGAGAATTTCCCACTGCGCCGCCGCTTTGAGCACAGTCACCTTACCTTCCTGATTGGCGACGTAGATTTTTCCATCGCCGGCCACCGGCGATGACCAATATTGGCCGAGCGCGCCGTTGAGCCTGGCCTGTTTGAAGACCGCTCCGGTTTTTGGATCAAGCGAAGTGAGGATGCCGCCCTCCTTGATCAGAAACAGAACGCCCCGATAGAGCAGGGGCGAGGGAACGTTGGGAATCGATTTGCGGAAGCGCCAGACGATATGCGTGTCGGTGACGTCGCCTTCGCCTCCGGCGCGAATGGCGACGATGTTGTTCTGCGACGCCTTGCGGGCGCGGTAAAAATTCCATTCGCGTTCGTCGATCAGGCCGTCTCTGTCGAGATCGGTATCGCGAAAAGAACCTTCATTTTTAAACGGCCCTTCGGCGCGCGAAATTCGTCCATCATGATTGGTGTCGTATTTTTCGAGCGCCTGCTGCCAGGTGAGAACCTCGGGAGGATCGTTATCGCCTCCGGTTTCCCAGCCGCTGACGTAGATCATGTCGCCGTCGATCACGGGGACGGATTTGAGCTGCCAGGCCATGCCGCGAATCCGCCAGAGGCGCTCACCTGTGGAGAGCGAATAGGACACGACTTGAAACGCGCCGGGTACGATCAGTTCGGTGGGACCGTTTTTCGGTTGATAGAGAGCGGGCGTGGCGTAGCCGCGGGTCGAATCGGGCCGTGCGGTTTTCCAACGGATCTTGCCGGTAACCTGGTCGACAGCCAGCAGGTAGGAATCGGTGTCCTGATCGCAGATCAGAATCACCATCTTGCCGGCGAGGATCGGCGACGAACCATGGCCGTTCTGGTTGTTGAAAGGACCCAGGGGGAGTTTCCAGCGCTCGGCTCCGTCCGCCGAGTAGGAGAGGAGGCCGAAGTCGCCGAAGAAGACGTAGACGTTCCGGCCGTCGGTGACCGGCGAGGGCGATGCGGGGCTATTGGTGGGTTGAAACTCCTCCCTTCGCGGGCGGGGAGCTTCGCGGCGCCAGAGAATTTTTCCCGTCCCGCGGTCGAGGCAGAGCGTGAGCAGCTTTTCATGATCGGACGCGGTCAGGAAGATGCGTGTTTCGGTGAGCACCGGCGAGGAATGGCCGGGAGGGACCGCCGTTTTCCAGACGACGTTTTTAGCGGGCGAAAATTCTGTGGGCAGAGGCCTGCCGTCGGCGACGCCCGCGCCGTTGGGTCCCCGGAACTGCGGCCAATCGGCGGCCAGTGCGAAGAACAGCACTGGAACTATGGCATAATGCGGCACGGGGACTGCTGACAATTGTAGAACGGGGATAACAGAGTTGTTCGACTACATTGTTGTCGGCGCGGGCAGTGCCGGATGTGTGCTGGCCTCTCGGCTTACGGAGCGGCCCGATACCAGCGTGCTTTTGATCGAAGCCGGTCCTCCGGATCGCAAGCGTGAGATCCACATTCCCGCGGCGTTTTCCAAACTGTTTCGAACCGAGGTCGACTGGAATTTTTCGACCGATCCGCAGGCGCATCTCAACGGGCGGAGTTTGTATTGGCCCCGGGGAAAAACGTTGGGCGGGTCCAGCTCGATCAACGCGATGATTTATATTCGCGGCGCGCGCGCGGATTACGATACGTGGCGCGACATGGGTAACGCCGGTTGGGGTTTCGACAATGTTCTACCGATGTTCAAAGCCGCGGAGCACGCGACCGGAGGGCCTCTCCATGTGGAGGCCTTGCGATGCGTGAATCCGCTGACGCGGGCGTTTCTCGAGGCGTGCGAAGCGGAGGGAATCGCGAAGAATCCGGATTTCAACGGCGAGGTGCAGGCGGGCGCGGGACTTTATCAAGTCACGCAGAAAAATGGCGCGCGGGCGAGCGCGGCGGACGCGTATCTAAAACCGGCGCTGCGGCGCGGCAACCTGACGGTGTGGACGAATGTGCGCGTGACTCGGATTCTGACGGAAGAGGGGCGCGCGACGGGCGTCGAGTTTTTCCTGAAACAGGCGGCGGAAAGGCTGAAGGTTCGCGCTGCGAAGGAAGTGATTCTCGCAGCCGGCGCCGTCGGGTCGCCGCATTTGCTGCTGCTGTCGGGGATCGGGCCGCGTAGAGAATTGGAGGCCCTCAAGATTCCGGTGGTCGCGGAACTGGAGGGCGTCGGCGGTAATTTGCAGGACCACTTGAACGTCGGCCAGTCGTATCGTTCGACGAAGCCGGTTTCGCTCAGCAACGCGGAAAGCATTCCGAATTTGCTGAAGTACATGTTCCGCAAGACGGGCCCGCTGACGTCGAATATCGCGGAGGCGGGGGCTTTCGTGAAGTCGCGCCCGGAACTGGCCGAGTGCGATCTGCAACTGCACTTCGCGCCGGTTTTCTTTGTCGAGCATGGCTTCAAGAACCCGCCGGGACATGGATTCAGTTTGGGCGCGGTGCTGCTGACCCCGAAAAGCGAAGGGCGGATCTATTTGCGGTCGGCCGATCCAAGGGAGGCGCCGGCGATGGACCCGGCGTATTTGTCGCACGAGGAAGATCTCGCGCCGCTCGAGGCGGGGTTGAAGCTGGTCTGGAAATTACTGGAGTCGAAGGCGTTCGACGCGTACCGGGGCGATCCGGTATTCGAGCGCGAAGACCCGGCGCCGTTCATCCGGGCGCATGCGGAGACGCTGTATCATCCGGTGGGGACGTGCAAAATGGGTCAAGATGCGTCAAGCGTAGTGGACGCCCGGTTGCAGGTGCATGGGGTTCCGGGGTTGAGGGTGGTGGACGCGTCGGTGATGCCGAGGATTGTGAAGGGGAATACGAACGCGCCGGTGATAATGATCGCGGAGAAGGCGGCGAGGATAGTGGTGGAGTGAAAAATATTTAGCGCAGTACTCAGACTGGAGAACGCGTGGATTTTTCAGGCTTGTTGCCACTGCCTCAGGGAAGTTTTTCTTGTTCCATAACGCAATCGAGCAGCTCAGCCGTCACTCGGTTCACTCCGTCGTATCTAGCGGCGGCGCCGAAGATGCTTCGCGAGCGCCAGTATTTGCCGTCCTTGGATTGGCCCCAGGCGTCGATCATTCCGCTCTCCGACATGACTTCGGCGTATTCCGTTGAGTCCTGAACGTAAGAATCGCTCGGAGCACCCCACGAATACATCGGTCCGCTTCCACTGAGAATCCCTTGGGGGCCGTTTTTCGTCTCGATGTAGTAATAGGTGGCGGTATAGTCCACGTCGCTTGCCTCTTTTCTCTTGACGTTGAGGGCAGCGGACTGCTTGCATTGGGACCTATCTTTGATAGGCTGCAACGAAATCACGACTTGGGCGTCGCCGTTGATGAGAACCCGCTGGCTTACGTACCCAGGTTTACGAACGACGATCGCTGATGCATCTGTAGTGGCTCGAAAGTGGCCTTTGGCGTCGGTGCGTATTTCACCCGGTGAGGGCGGGACTTTCATGTCAGGGCGCGGCACCACGACTACTCTGCCGGTGTGGTCGATGCGTACGTCGGCGATTGGCTTGCCCGAGGTGTCTATAATAGTTCCGGAAATCGTAGCACCCGTGGCGGTCTGCATGATGAACAACGACAGCAAGACAAAGACACACAACGAACCGGGCATCGCTCACATTATAAATGGCGCCGGGCTAGTGTCCTGAGCGAGAAATGCGTTTACAAAGTCGCTCCACCTTGCCGAGGATCAAATCGGCATCCGCGGTCCATACGAACGGCTTGGGATTTTCATTGCGCTGGTCCAAATAGTCGAGCATGGCTTTTTCCAGCGCCCGTACCGCCGTGTGACTGCCGCGACGCACACAGCGCTCGGTCACCTCTGCGAACAGTCGCTCTACCAGGTTGAGCCAGCTACTGCTGGTTGGCGTGAAGTGCACGTGATAGCGGGGGTGTCGCGCCAACCAACTGCGAACCTTGGCGACTTTGTGCGTCCCGTAGTTGTCCATCACCAGGTGCACGTCCAGTTTGGCGGGAAGATTGTCCTCGATTTCGTTGAGAAACCGCAAGAACTCTTGATGCCTGTGCCGACGATAGCAATTGCTGATGGTCACGCCGGAGGCGACATCCATCGCCGCAAACAGCGACGTGACTCCATGCCGCTCGTAATCATGCGACTGCCGAGCCGGCACCCCCGGCGCCAGCGGTAGAATTGGTTCCGTCCGATTCCGCGCCTGCACCTGGCTCTTTTCGTCCACGCACAAGATGATGGCGCGATCTGGCGGATTCAGGTACAAGCCCACGATGTCCCGCACCTTCTCGACAAATTGCGGATCTTTGGAGAACTTGAAGTTCTCCACCCGATGCGGCTGCAATCCGAACGCATGCCAGATGCGCACGATGGCGTTCTGCGTGAGACCCGTTTGTTCGGCCATCAGGCGCGTGCTCCAGTGCGTGCTGTTCGCCGGCATCGATTCCAGCGTCTTGGTCACCACTTCTTCAATTTGTCGATCGGTGATCTTGCGCGGTGCGCCGACCCGCGGTTCGTCCAGCAACCCATCCAGCCCCGACTGTCGGAAGCGTTCCCGCCACTTGCCGACCGTGGGCGCGGTGAGGTGCAACTTCCGCGCGACCTCGGAATTGCTCATGCCTTGGCCGCAGCTCAGTACGATCCTGGCGCGCATCGCCAGGGCCTGTGCCGACTTCGGCCGATTGGCGATCATTCTCAACTTCTCGCGGTCCTGTTCCGTAATTTCAAGAAGTTTCTTGGGACGCCCGGTACGCATACCCAAGTATGCGGCATGTTCCATACTTATGCAATGTATTTCTCGCTCAGGACACTA
>CAVVNE010000162.1:0-5445 GCA_963749245.1 Bryobacterales bacterium | reverse complement strand
GCATAGAGGAAGTGGCGTTTATGCCAAAAGACACCAAGATGATCGCTGCGACTCCGGAACACGGGGACACACAAGGTGCCCCTACGAAAACGCCTAAACCTCGTTCGATGTCCCTTGAGAAGGCAAAAAAGCTCATTCGAAAGACGTCTGACGAGCACAAGGGTTTGTTCCGCCGCCTAGCTAAATGAATCCGGAATGGGAACCGGAATTCCTTACCCGCGAGATCGTCGACGCAATCCATGAAGAGCAGATAAGTGTATTTGGGGGACTTCATGGTGTGCGGGACGAGAACGCTTTTGGAGTCCGCGATCATGGCTGCGGAGAACGTCTATTCACTACGGCGGCGGTGACGTCTATGAAATTGCGGCCACCTACGCGTATCATCTCGCCGAATCTCAGGCGTATCTTGACGGCAACATGAGAACGGGCATCCAGGCAGCTTTTGTGTTCCTGGAGGGATGTAGCATCTCGTGCAGCCGGTTACCCGAGCAGAAGACCTATGAAGTCATGATCAAAATCGCCACCCATCAGATGAACCGCTCGGATCTCGCCAAGTATTTTCGATCAGAGCTAAGTTAGGTCACGCGACCGCCTCGAGACTCTTCAGCTTCGCCGCCAGCGTCGTACGCTTCAACCCGAGCATCTCGGCCGCCGCCGTCTTATTCCCACCTGCTTTTTTGAGGGCTTCCTCTAGAATCTGCCGTTCGATGCGGCCGACGGTTTGTTCGAAGTCGCTGGTTGCGATGGCGCTCGCTGGTGGCATGCGAGGCGCGGTGGCCAGAGGGAAGTCCGAGGGGTAAAGAACTTCTCTTGTTCCGCTGAGTGCGACGGCCATTTCCACCACATTTTCCAACTGCCGCACGTTGCCGGGCCAGGGACAGTTTTTCAGGCGCTCGATCGTCTCCGGCGAAAGGCGCCGCAGGGGAATATCCTCCTGCTCGCAGATTTTTTCTACAAAATGGTGCGCGAGCAACGGAATATCTTCCAAGCGCTCGCGCAACGGCGGCGCGGCGATGGGCACCACATTCAGGCGGTAATAAAGATCCTCGCGGAATTTCCCTTCGCGAATTTTCTGGACCAGGTCGACATTGGTCGCCGCGATCAGGCGGACGTCGACGCGGATGGTCTCCCCGCTGCCGACGCGCTGAAATTCGCGCTCCTGCAAAAAGCGGAGCAGCTTGGTTTGTATGTCGAGCGGAAGGTCGCCGACTTCGTCGAGAAACAGCGTGCCTTTGTGCGCCTGTTCGAAACGGCCGACCCGATGCTGGATGGCTCCGGTAAAAGCGCCTTTGACGTGGCCGAACAGTTCGGCTTCGAGAAGGTTTTCGGGCAGCGCATTGCAGTTCACCGCGACGATGGGCTGCTGCGCGCGGGGGCTGGCCAGGTGAATGGCCCGGGCGACCATTTCCTTGCCGGTCCCGGTCTCTCCGGTGATGAGAACGGTGGAGCGCCGGCTGCCCACCAGGCGGATGATCTCGATAGTCCGCGTGATGGCCCGGCTGGAGCCGACCAGATATTTGCGCCACGGTTCGTTCGATGCATCGGCGGCGCGCTGGCTGCGGCGGAACTCGGCGGCGGCTTCAATGACGGCGGCGGCATTCGAGCCGGCGGATACGACGTCGTGCGCGCCGAGACGGATGTAGCGCACCGCGTCGCCGATCGTCGCTGCTTCGTCGCGGACGACGATGGGGATGTTGCGATTGATCTGGACCAGCTCTTCGAGAAGTTCTTCAATGGTCGAGTCACGAGCACTGCCCAGGCAGGGGCTCTCAATGACCACGGCGTCCACGGATGACGTTCTCAGTTGTTCAACAGCAGCGGCGACCGAATCGAGGTTCACCCGAAGAATACCTGTCGTCAAAATACCCTCACGCACATCCATCGGCGGCCTGAGGCGCGGGATTATCTAGGGAGGTCCCTAGAGGCTATTCGTAGACCGCCCCGGTCGCGGCACTGAGCCGCCATGCGTGGGCATGCGGACGATACGTCTAGTGGAAGTACTTGCCCGCGAGTTCGGGATTGACCGTCACCGCCTTGCTCCACACCTGCTTCGCTTCGTCTTCCTTGCCCGACGCTTTCAGAGCGTGACCCAGATTCAGCATGGCATCGGTGAAATCCGGCTTCTTATCGACAGCCTGCTGGTAGCATTCGGCGGCCGCTTTGTGTTCGCCGGCGGATTGCAGCAGGAGGCCGAGGTTATAGGACAGCTCGATCGATCGTTCGCCAAAAGTGGTGAGCTTCTGGTGCAGCTCGAGCGCCTTTTTGTGATCCTTGCGCTCGATGGCGATGGCGGTCAGGGCACGCATGGCGTCGGTATTTCTGGGCTGGAGCTGGAGCACGCGGTTGAACGTGTCCGCGGCAGCGTCTAGATCCTCGAACTTCCAGCAGGCGAGCCCGAGATTGAGCAGCGCTTCGACCCAGTCCTTTTTCTTTTTGAGGCAGGTCTCGAAGCTGTCCACGGCGCTGGCATATTCGGCGCGCTGCAATTGCAGAAAACCCAGCCGGAATGCCGCGTCCTCCCAATCGGGTTTCAGCGCCACCAGTTTTTCGAAATACTTTTCCGCTTCCTCGGCTTTGCCTTCCCGTTCGGCCAGCAGCGCGAGGTTCCACAACGCGCCCGGCAGATCGGGCTGCTGGGCCAGCACGCGGGTGTACGCGCCGCGGGCGCCGGAGAGGTCGCCTCGCTCCTGGAGGATGACGCCGAGATTGGCGGCGGGTTCCGGAGCGTCGGGACGCAGGCGCGCGGCTTCGCGATACGCGTTGCCGGCCTGTTCCAGGCGTCCCGTCTTCTGATAGGCGACGCCCAGGTTGAACCACCCTTCATAGGAATCGGCGGCGGCTTTGACCAGTTGCGAACAATGCTGCACGGCGGAACTGTAATCGCCGCGGGAGAGCGCGACGGAGGCGAGTCCTTCAAGAGCCTGCGGCGATTGGGGCCGAACCTTGAGCAGGCGTTCGGCGAACTCCTTCACTTTGCTGTCTTCCTTGCGCGCGCTCGACAGCGCGATCAGGTTGACCAGAAGCTCCGCCGAATTGGAGTTGGCGGGCAGCAGCTTGCGATAGAGGTCGCCGGCGTCCTCGAGTTTGCCGAGTTGGTGCAGGGCGACCGCTTTACCGAATAGGGCGCGGTCCTGATTGGGGCTTTCCTTAAGACTCTCCTGGAAGCTTTCGAGAGCCTCCGCGGTCTTGCCGAGCTGCAATTGGCAGAGCCCGAGGCCGAGGCGCGCCTGCCACCGCTTGGGATCGACGCCCAGAGCGGCTTCAAACGACTTGGCCGCGTCGGCGAACTTGCCCTGGCGCTCCCGCACCAGGCCCAGGTTGTAATGCGCGGTATGATTCTTGGGGTCCAGCTCGATGACCTTCGCGTAGCTGCGGGCGGCGTCGTCCCACTTCTGCTGTTCGAAGCGGAGATGGCCGAGGCCGGTCTCGATTTCCACGGGATTCTCGCCCTTACCGGCGGCGCGTTCCAGTTCCTTCACCGCGTCGTCCAGTTTACCGTCGGAGGCGAGCTTCACCGCGGTGGCGAGCGCGCCGGCCTCGGCGGGACGCTTCTTCTTGCTGGGATCGGCGGGCGCGGTATCGCCACGCATCAGCCTTTCCACCAGCTCGTCGTCGATGAAGAATACGGTCTCGTTGTTCTCCGGCATAGAATCTCCTTTTTTCATTTCCTGATGACGAGGGGCACCACGCTCATGCTGCCCTTCAGCGTGGCGGCTTCGCCGCGTTCGCTGTACAATCCCACACCACCGGTTTTAACCCGATCGTCGGTCCATTCGTCGACTTTCTGATCCTGCACATAGGTCGTGAAACGATTCCCGACGGCGTCGAACCGGATCTTGAACATAGCGTCGCGGCGGAACTGCATCGGCAGAGGAAGCTGCGCGTGAATCTGCTCCTCGCCGTTGATCATCGCGAAACGCACCAGCGCGATGGTGGGTTCCAACCCCGGCTTCACGATCTCCAGTTTCGTGACGTAGTAATTCTTCGGATCCGCCGCGCGGAAGATCCAGCCGATGGCCTTGGCTTCAATCTGGCCCTCCATTTCAATCCGGTAGTCGGTAAGGGTCTGCGACGAACGCAGGATCGAAATCTGACGCGAACGGCGCACCCCCGGTTCGGCGCCCCAGTCCGTGATCCATCCCGCGTCGCCCGACGGCAAAGCGGATCCCGCGACCACCGTTGGGGAACTGTTCGAAACGGGCGCCGCGCCGCCGCTTTTCGACGACACAGCGATCAGGACACCGATTCCTGCCAGCAGCACGACCACGATGCCGATCTTCGCCGCCATCGGAATCTGTCCTAGGAACCCGGAGGACGGCTGGAGCTTCAATTGAGGCAATCCGAGGTCGCTCGACCCCGAATAAGGAGCGGCCAGCGTCGCCGGCGCCAGGGGCCCGCTCGCCTTCTGGGGTTTTACTTCTTCTTTCGCTTTTGCGCTCTCTTTCACCTCCGGCTTCTTGATATCCGGTTTCGCGGCCTGCTTCGGCGGCTCCGGCGCGGGGGGCTTCAGCGCGGCTTTCTTGACATCCTGAGCCTCAGGCGGAGTCTTCCCGCCGGCGGCGCGCGGATCCAGGCGAACCACCGGGGGAACGGGAGCGGGCTTTTTCGGCTCCACCTTCACCTCGGGCTTGACGTCGGTTTTGACCTCCATCTTCACCGGCGCCGGACCGAAGGTCATCGCGGCGCGCAGAGGCAGAGAGCTCGAGCGTGGAACCTGGACGCCGACCGCGTTCGAAGCCGAGGAAAAAACTTGCACTGTTTTTCCCTTGCCAGGTGCAGTGGCGTGAAGCGACAGAGGAAGAGGCCGGGTGACCAGGTCGGGAGTGGGTGCGGGCTGCTCGACTTTCCGTTCTAACGGCGGTTCCGCGGGCGGTGCGATTTCTTCCGCCATCACCGGGACGGCGTTCTGCGCGAGGACCGGCTTCGGCGTGGCTTCGAGAACGGCTTCTACCACCGGTTCGACGACAACGTCGGGGTGAGATTGCGATGCAACCTCGATGGCGGGTTGCTCCGCCACGGAGACGCCGCCGTGGCTGTCCGAATCGCGGGACTCGTCCTGACCGGAGAAACCAGTGGTGCTGAACGAGAGACGGGCCAGGTCCCCGAGCTCCGTTCCGGCCCCGGCGAACCCCAGTGGCGGTTCCTGCCAGAGGATCGGCGGTCCTTGCGGCGGTTGAGGAATGATGAGAATATCCATGGCTTCGCTCGAAGTCTCCAATCCCGTTTCACCTGCCGGGCTCAGGTCGATTTCCAGGACCGGCGTCGTGCGAACAAAGTCACGCACCTCCAGTCGACGCTCCCGAGTGCCGTTGGCGGTGGAATTCGAGACTCGGTTCGACGGCTGGAACGTCAACAATCCGGCCGTTTCCAGTTGATAAGTGTTCCCTTGCGCCTTTAACGGCTCAAAGGAATGATTCGGAAGAGCCGCGGCGACTGCCTCCAGGA
>CAVVNE010000161.1:0-18272 GCA_963749245.1 Bryobacterales bacterium | reverse complement strand
CCGGAGGGGCCGGATCAGCAGGCGAAGGCGATTGAGCTCGGTTGTAAGCGCAGGCGATCAGCATGAGCCCCACCAGCGAACCTGCCCTTCGGTGCGCAGTTGTCTTGTAACTAATTGTTAACAATGCGGTTGTCTCTTCGGCGGAACCTTCATTTATGATACAGCACAGCCCGGGAGGGCGACTAATCGGGACGTATCGAAGAAGTCAAGAACGCCGCGAATGGTCCCCCGGCAGTTTTCCGCCCCGCACGCGCAGCGAAACGGAGGCGTTCCGGATTGGCAAACGTCCCGTAGTCGACCGTCAACTCCTCGCCGGTCCAGATATCGCGCAACGCAATGACATTCAACCCCGAATACGCCGGGTGTTCGGCTCGCACGAGTGATTCTGCGGCGCCCATTCGCCGCCGTGCTCCTCGTCCCACAGCGTGAACACCCCGTTGCCCACGGCCATCGCATATTGCCGGAACACTTCGACCTGCTCCGCCGGCCACGACGACATACATGCGACTGGTTACCAGCCTCGCAGCTCCGCTCTTCGCCGCGAAAGACGATATCCCCGCGCTTCAGATCGACGGTGGCGTAAATGCCGAAGCCCGCAATCCCGTTCGCACCGCGCGGTAACGCCGCCGCCTGCGCCGGTGCCGCGCCAATCCCGCCGCATCGATGATCCTGCGCAGAAACCCGCTGTGCCCGCCGACGTCCTGACGCAGGATGTAATCGGCCGACCCTTCATATCCCGGCGGATAAAAAACCGAACATGCGAAGTTGATGTCGAGAAACCACAGCCCCTCCGCATCCAACCGAAAGTCCAGCCGAGCATACCCTTCGCCTTCAAAGCCTGCGAACATGGTCCGCGCCGCGTCGCGCAACCGATGCGCCAGATACGCATCCCCTACGGAACATTGCACTCCGGATGATGCGACTGCACCTTCAGACGGTAAGTCTTGAACGGCGCCCCTTCCGGAAACAGAAACTCGATCGGAGGATACGCCACCGGCTCAAATCGATTCTCCGGATTCTCCGCCACCAGCACCGTAAACTCGCGGCCCTCGATAAACTCCTCGATCATCGCGCGGCCGTACTCGCGTTCTATCGCGCCGGCCTTCGCACGAACCTCGTCCGCCGTCCGGCACAACGAATCGTCATCGATCCCCAGACTGTCTCCCGCATTCGCGGGCTTCACAAACAACGGGAACCGGAGCCGCGTAATCGCCTCCTCGATCTCGCAGGCGAACCTCGGATACACACGCCGCTGCGTATGCGCGACGTATTTCATGAGCTCCTTCGAAGGATCGTAAAGCCTCGCGCTGGACCCCGTATACGGCAGTTCCAGGCGCTCCAGCGACCAGATTACGTCGATCGACGGCACGTCCCAATCGAGATACCCTTCGCACAGGTTGACGAAAATGTCATACCCGTTCTTCGCCGCGTTCCGAAGCTGGCGATACGCCGTCGATTTGTGCAGGAATAAATGATCGACCCGGTCGCCCGGCAGCAGCGGCGATAAATCCCTCGGCGGATCGTAGTGCCGGTAGTCCACCGTCGAGTCGCGATAATCCGGCTGCAGGACGCAGACCTTCACAACGCATCCTGCAAAATCATTCTCAGCAAATCCGCAAGCGTCAATCCCGCCAGCTTCAAGACGCAGCCTGTCGAAGTCTGGTCGTCCTCCGACAAGCCGCAGTTCGCGTTCACCTCCAGCACGAACAACTCCCCGGTCGCGCGATCCCTTCGCAGATCCACCCGCGCGTAGCCTTTGCCGTGAACCGCGCTGTACGCCCGCCTCGAAACCTCCTCGATCCCCGGCGCCAGCCGCGGGTCGCACGCTTCATACCCATAGAAAGCGCCCCCGTCCGGCGGCGGCGATTCCTCGCGATATAAGCCCCAATAGCGTTCGTAACTCAGAAATCTCTCCCCATCCGGGATGCTCGCGTTGAACACGCGCTCGGCCGGCGGCAGGCATTGTACCGACGACGAGTCGCGCCAGTTCCCCATTACAAAAACGGTGAACTCCGGTCCGTCGATAAACCGTTCTGCGAACAACCGCCCAGCGTCGCAGAATCGAGGCATCGGCGAACTGGACAAATCATCGCGCAACGCGGCCACGTCCTGATCGCGGCTCACCTTCGACCGCAAAAACACTCCCCCGCTCGCCGCCGACACATCGGGCTTCACCAGTAGCGGCGCTCCCACGCGCGCGCACACGCCGCTCACGGATTCCGAAAGCTCCTCAAACGCGGGCGTCGGAACGCCGGCCTCGATCAACATTTTCTTCGATGCCAGCTTCGAACTCGAGATCCGATAGAACTCCGAATCCGCACCGGTAAATCGAATCCCGGCGGCCTCCAGCGCCCGCACCACGCACGGCCCCGGCGTTCCCCTCTCTTCGATTCCGTCGCACAAATTCAAAACGATCGATTCTTCGCACGCGACTTGCGCGAGCACCGCCGCGACATTTGAAGCAATCATCGGCTGCCACACCCACGCCAGATTCAATTCTCGAAACGCCTCCGCCAGTTCGCGCTTCGATTGCGCCGTGTCGAAGTCAAATCCCTCCAGCCGCCCGTCCGCCACCGTATAAGGAACAAACGCCCAGATCAACAAGAAGATGACTCCGCCCATCCAGATCGCGAGAATGCACGAATTTCAGCCATTCTAGCGGATATCGGGGATGCACGCATCCGGCGGCCGGCATCGCCGCCGCGGCCCGGTGCTAAGTTTGTTTTTTCGCTGCTGCTAAAATAGGGCTAATGAACCGCTCCCTGCTGCCGCTCTTATCGATCGCTCTGGTCTCGTGTTCCTCGTCTTCCGCGCCTCCCGATGAAGCTGCGAACAAAGCCTATCTCGAGAAAGCCGCCGCCGAGCCGGGCGCCGTCCGCACACCCAGCGGTCTCATTTATCGCGAATTGCGCGCCGGTACCGGCACTTCGCCCGTCGCCACCGATACCGTCAAAGTGAACTATAAGGGCACGCTCATCGACGGCAAGAAGTTCGATAGCAACGACGGCATCAAGTTTCCGCTGAACCAGGTGATTCCCTGCTGGACCGAGGGCGTCCAGAAAATGAAGGTCGGCGGAAAAGCGGAACTGGTCTGCCCGGCAAGTATCGCCTATGGCCAGCGCGGCAGCCCGCCCGACATTCCCGGCGGCGCGACCCTCATTTTCGAGATTGAACTCCTGGGCATCGGATGAACGTGGTAATTTGAAGGTATGAAAACCATCGCCCTCGCTCTCTCGATTGCCGGACTGGGTGTGGCAGCTGACATTCATGGTCAGTACGTCGAAGCCCGCACGGCCGATATTTACACCGGACCCTGCTTCGCCAACTCCGAAGTCGAGCTGACGGGCAACCTCGCCGTGCTCGGCTGGAAGATCGAAAAAGGCGCCTGGCAAGGAGTTACGCTTGACGGATTATCCGTGATGGGCGTGGTCCATGCCGAATCGACGCTCGGCGATTTCATGCATCCCGATGCAGTGGACGCGCGCGCCGTGGTCATCGTCGATGAACGCGCCACGCCGGAGCAGCGCATCGCCCTCGGCCAATTCGCCAAACAAATGGGCGGCGAGCTGTTAAAGAACGTCGTCCGCACCGACGCGCGACCGATCACATTCACGGTCGGGGATATGCAATCGCGGCAGGCAAAAATGGTCGCGGGCGAACTGGCGAAGGTCGAGACGCGGGCGCTCGAGAACACCGACAAGATCTGCCACAACGAAGAAGTCTGGTACAAACCGCTCACACAGTTGGACCATGCGATGGCGGCCTACACAGTGGAGCAGTCGTATCAGGGTAAAGGACTCAACACGACGTGGAGCTATCCGGGCAAGCGCAGCGCGTATGTCGGGTCGTTCTCTGTTTCAAGCCCGGGCGTCATCGAGACCGGCGAAGACTTCAGCAAGTGAGACTTCGATAGCAGGATTCTCGGTCCGCAGGACGCCGTCCTTCAATTCGCGGCTCCCTTCGATGCTATACGTCCAAACGCGGCGGTCCGAGGGATCGAAAACCCACACGTGTGGGACGCCGAGTTTTAGATAGTCGTCGATCCGGCGCTGCACGCTACGCAGGGTATCGTCTTTCGAAAGAACTTCAATGCATATAAACGGCGGCTCCCGGAAAATTGAGGGATATGGCCCGCCGCCTTTTAGGACGCACACGTCGGGAATCCGAAATCGGTTGGGCGCGACTTGTACTCGTTGCTCCACTACGGCATGAAGCCGCCATCGCTTGCGACGAGAGCGGAAGTAGTGCACCAGCTCGCTTTGCAAATCGCTATGATCGTGTTCGCCCACGTTCCTTTCCAGCACCTCCCCGTCCACGTAATCGCAGTCCGGGCGATACGTGGTGCGCAGATACTCTTCAACTGGAACGAGCACCGGAGCCTTCATGTCCGCTATTCTACCTCTCCCCGCACTAAATCCTCGTACGTCTCCCGCGTACGGACGACTCGCCACGAGTCTCCTTCCACCAGCACCTCAGCCGCCCTAGGACGCGAGTTGTAGTTGGACGACTGTACGAATCCGTAGGCTCCCGCCGTGCAGATCGCGACCATGTCCCCCGGCATCACTTCCGCCAGTTCCCGATCTTTGGCCAGAAAATCTCCCGTCTCGCACACCGGCCCGACGACGTCGACCTTCGATTTCGGCGCGTTCATTTCGCGGACCGGGAGAATTTCGTGATAAGCGCTATACAACGCGGGCCGGATCAGGTCATTCATCGCGGCATCGATGACCACGAACTGCTTTTCGCCCGTGGTTTTCCGATAGAGGACCCGCGACAGAAGCACGCCCGCGGCCCCGACGATGGATCGGCCGGGCTCGATCATCGCGTGCAAGCCTCGACCCTTCAACCGCTCGCACATTTGCGCGATGAAGCTACAAATCGCGGGCGTCGCGTCCTCCGGTTTATACGCCACGCCGAGCCCTCCGCCCAAATCGGCGTGGCGGATATCAAAGCCTTTCATGCGCAGCCGGTCAATCAAGTTCAACACGCGATCGACGGCCTCCATCACCGGTGCGGGATTCATCAATTGCGATCCGATGTGGCAGCTCACCCCTTCGATCAGCAGATTCTCGTGCTGACGAGCGCGGTCGTAGACCCCTTCGGCCTCCGAAATATCGACTCCGAACTTGTGCGCCAGCCGTCCCGTGGAAATGTAATGGTGCGTCGCCGCGTCCACATCCGGATTCACGCGCATCGCCACCCGAGCCTGGATGCCCCGCCGGTGCGCCAGCGCGTCAATCAACGCCAGTTCCGGCTCCGACTCGCAATTGAAAACGTAAATCCCCGCCGCCAGTGCCGCGTCGATCTCAGGCGCCGTTTTCCCGACACCGGAGAAGACAACTTTCTTCGGATCCCCGCCGGCTTTCAGGACGCGATATAACTCGCCCCCCGAAACGATGTCGAAACCCGCGCCCGCCTGCGCCAGCAGCTTCAAAATTGCCAGATTGCCATTGGCCTTTACCGCATAGCACACAGTATGCGGCTGTGCGCCGAACGCCGCCTCGTAGGCGCGAAAGTTCTCCAGAATCGTGCGCGCCGAGTACACATAGCAAGGCGTGCCGGCCCTCGCCGCGATGTCGGCCAGGGGCACATCGTCGCAAAAAAGCGCTCGGTCGCGATAGGCGATAGGGTTCATGTAAGTAATCAGTGGACCTTGATCACCACGACCGATTGATCGTCGGTAATCGACATATCGTCCCGGAACGCATCGATCTCCGCGAAAATCGCGTCCGCCAGCGCCTTGGGAGACTCCGTCCCGTGCTTCTTTAACAGCCTCGTCACACGTCCGCGCGTAAAATCCTCCTCCTTTGCATTGAGCTGATCCTCGACACCGTCGGAGAAAAACAGCATCAAATCGCCCGCTTCCGCCTGATGCAGTGCTTCGTCGTATTCCTGATCCTCCAGCAAGCCGATCGGCACGCCCTCCGTATGCGGCTTGATAATCTGGCCGTTGCGATAAATCAGAGGCGGCTCCGCACCCGCGTTGCAAATCTTGAATTGGCGCGCGCGCGGCTCCCATAAAGCCAGGGTCAGCGTCGCATACTGGGCGTCCACTTTGCGCTCCAGCAGCGTTTCATTCAGCGACTTCATCAACATTGCCGGACTTCGCTTGCGCGGCGCCAGAATCCGAAGCAGGCCGCTAACCAGCGCGCCGTAGAGCGCGGCCGCCGCGCCTTTTCCGCTCACATCGCCGAATGCGATGACGGCATACTCGTCGCCGTTTTCGAAAAAATCGTACACGTCGCCCGAAATTTCGCGCGCCGGTCGCGAACGGATGGCGATTTCGAGGCCGTGAATTTCCGGCGCCACGCGCGGCTGCAACACGTGCTGCAGCTTGCGAGCAGCCTTCAGATCCTGATCCATGCGCTGCTCGCGCTGCGCGATTTCCTCATACAGGCGCGCGTTTTCCACCGAACTGGCGATCTGCGGCGCCAGCAGCGAGAGCGTCCGCTGATGATCCTCGGTGAAGAACCCGAGCCTTTCGCTTTCTACGTCCAGCACGCCGACCACGCGGTCTTGGACGATGAGCGGTGTCGCCAGCTCCGAACGAACGTCGGCGTACGCTTCGATATAACGAGGGTCGAGCGACGTGTTCACCACCCGGATCGCCTCGCGAGTATCCGCCGCCGTGCCCGTAATGCCCTTCCCGATAGGAATATTGTCCACCGTCACGCGTTGGTCGAAACGCACGCTGAAGCGGCTCCGCAGCAATCGTTTTTCGGCATCGACCAGGTAAATGCTGAACGCATCGTAATTGATCAGCGTGCGTATGGTCGCGGCGATTTTGCTCAGCAGCTCGTCCAGATCCAGAATGGAGCTGAACTCCTGCGACAGGCTGGTGAGCGTGCGCAGCGTCCGGTTCTGGCGTTCTACCCGGCGGTACAGACGCGCATTCTCGATCGCAAACGCGACCCGCCCCGCGATCAGACGCAGCATCGCCCGGTCCTGCTCGGAGTACGCTTTCACCCGCGTCGACTGCGCGTCGATCACGCCCACCAGCTTGCCGCGTGCCAGCATCGGCACCGCCAGTTCGCTGCGCACCGCGTCCAGTGCGTTCAAATAACGGGGATCCTGGCGAACGTCGTCCACCATTACCGCCGACCGCGTGGCCGCCGCAGCCCCGGTCACTCCTTCGTCCAGTTTGACGATCAAACTGCGCACGACTTCTTCCCGATGCCCGATCGAGTAACGGATGCTCAACCCCTTCTCTCGCTCGCTATACAGAAGAATGGCGAACAAATCGTAGGACAGAACGGTCTTCACGATCTCCGCGACGTTCGCCAGCAGCTTGTCGAGGTCGAGCGTCTCGGAGGTGACGCGCGACACTTCGAGCAGAAAGTCGAGCAGTTCGACACGCTCGCGAAACCGCACGGATGCTTTACGTGGGACGGCCATGGGGCTACCTCAGTAGCTGCCTTGCACGGCGGGCGCTGTGAGAGCCTTCCCCTGCGCCGTTTCCATGATCTTGACACTGGCGCTGGCGCCGATGCGGGTCGCCCCGGCCGCGGCCATGCTTTTCAAATCCTCCAGCGTGCGGATGCCTCCCGACGCCTTCACGCCCATCTCCTCGCCGACTACCTGGCGCATCAATGCCACATCGTGCACCGTCGCACCCCCGGTAGAGAAGCCAGTCGACGTTTTCACAAACTCCGCGCCCGCAACCTTTGAAAGAGTGCTGGCCACCACCTTCTGATTGTCGTCGAGCAACGCCGTTTCGAGAATCACTTTGAGAATCGCTCCGCCCCGGTGCGCCGCCCGCGCGACGGCTTCGATATCCCGCCGCACCGCGTCGTAATTGCCGCCCTTCAACTCGCCCACGTTGATCACCATATCGATCTCCGTCGCCCCGTGACGGATCGCATTCTCGGTTTCGGCCACTTTTCCCTCAGTGGCCGTCGCGCCCAACGGAAATCCGACCACGGTGCACACCTTCACCGCCGATCCAGACAACTCCGCCGCCGCCAGAGGCACCCAGTAAGGATTCACACATACGCTGGCAAAGCCGTATTTACGCGCTTCGCAACAGATTTTCTTGATGTCCTCCGCGGTCGCATCGGCCTTCAACAGCGTGTGATCGATCTGCGACGCGAGCGACGAATCGATCCCCGCCAACGGCTCGCACGCCGAAACCCTGCACGCCCCTGCAGCGAAAATCTGCCCGTGATTCGCCTCGGGCGAAGCCGGTTTCGCGACCGCGTACCGCGCCAGAATCTCCTCGCCGATTTCGGCGACAAGCCGGTCTAGCGCGTCTTGTTGGGAGGAGTCCACTTCAGGTTCGCCTTATCGATTTCCTTGATCTTGTCGACGCGCGCGGCGTGACGCCCGCCCCCGAACGGCGTTGAAAGCCACGTGCGCAGCACGTCCTCGGCCTGGGTGATGCTCAGCAGACGCCCGCCCAGCGTCAGGACGTTGGCGTCGTTGTGCTCTCTGCTGTTTCGGGCGGTAGCTCTATCATAACACAGGGCCGCGCGAACTCCCGGAAACTTGTTCGCCACCATCGCGGAACCGATTCCCGCGCCGTCGATAATCACTCCTCGCGCCGCCGCACCGCCCGCCACTAGCTCGGCAACCTGGCGTGCAATGTCGGGATAGTCGGCCGTCTTCGCGTCACCTTGGCTCAAACCGACGCCCACGTCGTGAACAGCCAGCCCCAGCTCCCCAAACATCGGGAGCAGTTTCTGTTTCATCTCAAATCCGCCATGATCGCTCCCGATGGCGACGGTATCGGCTGGAGACGCTGGCGGCAACGTCTCGCCCTTCTTCAATTCGACAATCGTGACGCCACGATCCTTCGCCAGGTCGCGCGCCGACGGCGTTAGAATCGAACCGGCCGGGATGCGGAGCTCACCGCCAAGGGGGATGTCGCGCTCCGTGAAGACCTGCCGCATGCAGTCTTCATGATAATCCGCTTACGCCGCTAGTACCGAATGCAGCCACTTCAAAATCTGCGGCAGCACCGCCTCAGCCGCGCGCTCGCCCGCCTCGATCATCTCACGCGCGCTGCCGAACGAATCCTTGACGTCGGGCGTAATCACCACGTCCGACGCCCGCCTCCAGTGCAAGCCATTCCGCTCCATCATGATCTGGAAACTGCGCCGCACTACGCTCTGCATATTCCCCGGATCGATCTTTTCCGCCGGCGTTGGAAGCATCACGCTGATCACGTGCGTCGCGCCCATCCGCCGCAGAGGCGCGGCCGGAACGTCCATGGCCACCATGCCGTCCACCAGGCAGTGATCCATATATCGAACAGGCGGAAACAGGCCAGGATAAGCGCAACTCGCCTCAATCGGCATCAGCACGTCGCCCTTATCTTTAAAAACCACGGGCGCCCCGGCCGTCAAATCGCTGGCGACGACTGCCAACGGAATCCGCATCTCTTCAAAACTGCACTTCTTCAGCAGCCCGTGCAAAAAATCGCCGATCGCGAGCGAGCTCAGGCTCTCCACGCTCGAAAATTGCATCGCCCGCGCCGCCGACTCGATCTCTATACTGGAGCAGCCCGAGGCGAACGCCGCCGCCGCAATCGCCCCCGAGCTGACTCCCGAGACCGCGTGAATCGGAATCCCTTCGCGCTCAAACACGCGCAAAACGCCGGCATGGGCGATCGCCCGGGTGAATCCACCACCCAGCGCCAGCCCGATCCGCGTACCGTTCGGAATAAAAGTGATCATCGCAATTCCGGCTGCTATATTAAAGGTTCAACTGTGAAGCTTCGATCCAGCGTCCGGTCCTCCTACTCTCTATCGACACCGAAGCTCGCCGCGCGGGTCATGTTTTCGCCTGTTTTTCTCTCGGCAGTCTTACTTAGTCCACTTCAGTCCCAGAGGAACATCGCGGGTGAGGTCGAAATCCGCCAGGCTCTCGAAAAGCTCGACACCCTGGGCAGCGTCATGATGATCGGCGCCCATCCGGACGACGAAAATACGGCTCTTTTGGCCTATTTTTCGCGCGGATTGCATATGCGCACGGCCTATCTGTCGCTCACCCGCGGCGAGGGCGGCCAGAACCTCATCGGCAGCGAGCAGGGTGACGAACTTGGCATCATCCGCACCCAGGAACTGTCGGCCGCCCGCAAAATCGACGGCGCCGAGCAGTTCTTCACCCGCGCCATCGACTTCGGATTCTCGAAAACCGCCGACGAAACGTTCACCAAGTGGCCTCGTGAAAAGGTCCTCGGCGACGTCGTCTGGAACATCCGCCGCTTCCGCCCCGACGTGATCGTGCTCCGCTTCTCCGGCACCCCTCGGGACGGCCATGGCCAGCACCAGGCCTCGGCGATCCTCGGCAAGGAAGCTTTCTCGGCCGCTGCCGATCCCTCAAGATTTCCCGAGCAGTTGCAATGGGTTCGGCCCTGGCAGGCCAAGCGCCTGATGTGGAATACCTTCGCCTTCACCGCCGCTCAGCAGAAGGAAGAGGCCGCCATCAAGGACAAACTTGCGGTCGACCTCGGCGAATATTCGCCCGAACTCGGCTACTCCTACAGCGAAATCGCGGGCATGAGCCGCAGCCAGCACCGCTCGCAAGGCATGGGCGCGCCAGAGCCCAAAGGATCGACGAAGAATTACCTCGTCACCATCGCCGGCGATCGCGCGACGAAGAGCGTGTTCGAAGGCATCGACACGTCGTGGTCGAGAGTGCCGGGGGGCGCCGAAATCGCGCCCATCATCGAAAAAGCGCGTAAAACGTTCACCGGTCGCCGGGCCGAAACATTATTGCCTCTTCTTGTCGAAGCCCGCGTCAAGGTCTCGGCCATTAAAGATCCTCTCGCCGCGCGCAAACTCCACGAACTCGACGAGACCATCGCTCTGCTGTCCGGTCTCTGGCTCGACGCCAATTCTGACAGGTACGCCGCCACGCCCGGCACTCCCATCAAAATCGCCATCACTGCAATGGCCCGCGTTCCCGTGCAAGCGACCCTCCTCGCCGTGAAGCTCACCGGGATGGAAGGAATCCCCCAACTCGACCTCGCCCCCGCCACGCTGGTCTCGAATGAGCCGAGCCGCTACTCGCTGACCGTTCCAGCTCCGCAATCTGAATCGTATTCACAGCCCTACTGGCTGGTCGAACCCAAGGACGGTGCACTCTACACGGTCCGCGACCCGCGCATGATCGGCATCCCCGAAAATGCTCCTGCACTCGAAGCGCATTTCCGCGTGCGGATCGCCGGCGCCGAAATCGAAATCACTCGCCCGGTCGAGCATCGCTATATAGACCACATCTACGGCGAGAAGCTCCGTCCCCTGGCGATTGTCCCTCCCGTCGGCGTCACCATCCCCGGGCAGGCGCTCATCTTCCCGACCGCCGAGCCCCGCAAAATCGACGTCTTCGTGAAAGCGAACACCGCGCAAGCATCGGGCGAAGTCTATCTCGACGCGCCTTCCGGCTGGCAGGTCGAGCCCGCCACGCTCCGCTTCGAACTCGCCTCGGTCGACGAGCAAACCGCCGCCAGCTTCACGATTACTCCTCCCTCGTCTGACGCACGAGGCGAACTCCGCGCTATCGCCACCGTCGGTGGACGCAAGATTTCTTCCAGTACCGAAATCATCGATTATCCCCACATCCCTACCCAGACGCTCTTCCCCGCCTCCCAGGCCAAACTGGTCCGTGCGAGCATCCTCACGTTGGCGAAAAACATAGGCTACATCGCCGGCGCCGGTGATGAAGTCCCCTCGGCCCTTCGCCAGATCGGCTGCGAAGTGACGCTGCTCTCGCCCGACGACCTCGTCCGCGCCGATCTTTCGAAATACGACGCCATCGTCACCGGTGTCCGCTCCTTCAACACCCGCCCCGACCTCCGCGCCAACTATCAGCGCCTGTTTGACTACGCACAAAACGGCGGAACCGTCGTCGTCCAGTACAACGTGATGGAAGGCGGACCCTTCGGCGGAAATCCCGCCTTGCTCGACCACGTCGGCCCGTATCCCATCAAAGTCAGCCGCGACCGCGTCACCGTCGAAGAGGCGCCCGTGACTTTTCCCAATCCACAAAATCCCCTCTTGCATACACCCAACGAAATCACCGAACGCGACTTCGACGGCTGGGTGCAGGAGCGCGGCCTCTACTTCGCCAACGAATGGGACCCGCAATATCAAAGCGTGCTCGAATCGCACGACCCCGGCGAACAGCCGATGCCCGGCGGCATGCTCTACACGAAATATGGAAAAGGCGTTTACATTTTCTCCGCCTACTCCTGGTTCCGCGAACTTCCCTCGGGAGTCCCCGGCGCATTCCGCATCTTCACAAACATGCTAAGCGCATCCAAAGCCCAATGAAACCGCCGTCGCGACAAACTGCGCGTCTTGTAGGGCGGGTTATCCAGCCTGCAGCCGCCTTTAGAGGCGGCTCTCAAAAATGCCCGAAGAAATAAAAGACGAACCACCTCCGGTCCTCGGCACCTGGCCTCGCGTCTACGCGCTGATCCTCTGCGAGCTCGCGCTGGTCATCTTCGCCTTTTACCTCTTCACTGTTCACTTCGCGCCATGAGAACTCTCGATTGGGTTGTCCTGGTCTCGTGGCTCGTCCTGCTCATCTCCTACGGCCTGTGGCGAGGCCGCGGCTCGAATACCGTCAACCAGTTTCTGCTCGCCGGAAAAACCATGCCCTGGTACGCGATGGGACTCTCCATCATGGCCACGCAGGCCGGTGCGATCACCTTCATCTCCACGCCCGGCCAGGCCTACGTCGACGGCATGCGCTTCGTGCAGTTCTATTTCGGCCTACCCATCGCGATGGTGATCCTCTCGGCGACGGTCGTCCCCATCTTCCATCGCGCGAAAGTCTACACGGCTTACGAATACCTGGAACAGCGCTTCGACGCGAAAACCCGCGCACTCGTCTCCATGATTTTCCTGATCGAGCGAGGCCTCAGCGCCGGCATCGCCCTCGCCGCGCCCGGCATCGTTCTCAGCGCGATTCTCCAACTCCCCTTCGCCTGGACCACGATCATCATGGGCGTCGTCGTGATCGTCTTCACCACAATGGGTGGCATCAAGGCCATCACCTGGGCCGACGTCCCGCAGATGTGCGTGATTCTCGCCGCTCTCATTCTCGCCTTGTGCATCGCCATCCGCCTGCTGCCTCCGGGCGTCTCATTCTTCGACGCTGCAAAACTAGCAGGCGCGGCCGGCAAACTGAACGCCGTCGTTCTGCACTTCGATTGGAAAGACCGCTACAACCTCTGGAGCGGCGTCATCGGCGGGACCTTCCTCGCCCTGGCCTATTTCGGCGCCGATCAAAGCCAGGTGCAGCGTTACCTGACCGGAAAATCCATCGGCCAAAGCCGCCTCAGCCTGCTGTTCAACGCCATGGCCAAGGTTCCGATGCAGTTCTTCATCCTCTACACCGGCGCGATGGTCTTCGTCTTCTTTATATTCGATAAGCCGCCACTTCTGTTCCACCCCGTGGAAATGGCGCGCCTTCAAAAGACTCCGCAATATCCTGCCATCGCATCCCGTTACGACAAAGCCTTCAACCAGCGCCGCGCCGCCGCCCTTGAATACAAAGGTGCGCCAGACACGGCCACGAAGAAATTCCAAGCCGCACAAAAAGACCTCGACGCAGTCCGCACCGATGCACTGAAGCTCTCGAAGGAAAACGATACCAACTATATCTTCCTGACCTTCGTCATGCGCTACCTGCCCGCGGGAATCGTCGGCCTGGTCCTCGCCGTCATCTTCACCGCTGCCATGTCTTCAATTTCGGGCGAGATCAATTCGCTCGCCACCGTCACCGTGATCGACATCTATAAACGCCACCTCCACCCCGGCGCCACCGACCATCATTATTTAATAGCCTCCCGCGCCGCGACTGTATTTTGGGGCGCATTCGCGACGATCTTCGCCACCTTCGCCTACAACTTCGGCGCGCTGATCGAAGCCGTGAACCAGGTAGGATCGCTATTCTACGGAGGGCTGTTGGGCGTCTTCGTCCTTGCTTTCTTCGCGAAAAAAGTCGGAGGCACCGCGGCATTCTACGGCGTCATCGCCGGCGAACTCGCCATCTTCGCCACGGCGAGGTTCACATCCATAAAATTCCTCTGGTACAACGTGATCGGCTCGCTAGTCGTGATCGCCGTCGCGCTGGCTCTTTCAAGAATCGAGAGAAAATCAGCCTGATTCAGGGCGGCGCGAGCTTCAGCCACCGCCTTGCCAGCACCCAACTAACTCAACACCGCGTTCAACGACCCCTGCCGATAGCCCTCCAGATCCAGCGTCACGTAATGAAACCCGAGCTTCTTGAAGATCGAGGTAAACGCCCGCGACATCTCGAGCGTCATCGCCCGTTCCAACTCCTCCGGCGCGATCTCGATTCGCACCACGTCGCCATGGAACCTCACGCGAAACTGCCTGAACCCGAGCGCTCGAATCGCGTCCTCTCCCCGGTCGACTGTCTTGACATTCTGAATGGTCACCGGCGTCCCGTAGGGAATCCGCGAGCTCAAGCACGCTGACGCCGGCCTGTCCCACGTCTTCAATCCGCCGCGTTTGGATAGTTCCCGAATCTCCGCCTTGGTCAGCCCGGCCTCCACGAGAGGAGCCTTCACCTGATGCAGTTTCGCCGCCCGCTGTCCCGGCCGGTAATCGCCCAGATCGTCGACATTCACACCGTAAATCACGTACGCGATTCCCCGGTCCCGCGCCAATTCGTCAAGCCTCGTAAACAACTCGTCCTTGCAGTGGAAACACCGGTCGCGATCGTTCTTCACGTAATCCGGATTGTCGAATTCGTAAGTCGCGATGTACTCGTGGCGGAATCCGTGCTCACGCGCAAACTCCTCGGCGTCGGCTTTGTGCGAATCGGGCAGCGACGCCGAATCCGCAGTGATCGCGACCGCATTATCGCCCAACACACCATGCGCGGCCCAGGCAAGATACGCCGAATCTGCGCCGCCCGAATAGGCGACGATCACGCTCGACATTTCCTCAAGCGAAGCCAGGAGCTTTTGCTCCTTGACCTCCACCGTATTCATAGCTTTATTGTAGCGGCAGGTCTTCCTGCCCGTCAGCCACTGGCTCCACCGTGTCCGGAATCAGACTTGCCGCAGCCACCTGATCGCCCGCCTCGACGTTCACCAGCCTCACACCCTGCGTCGACCGCCCCGCCTTCCGGATCTCGCTCGAATCGATGCGGATGATCTGCCCCTGCTTGGTGATGATCATCAGTTCGGAATCTTCCTTCACCGAAAGGATGCCGACCACTTTACCCACGCGCGGCGTCGTCTTCATATTGATGACGCCCTTGCGCCCGCGCGCCGTCAGCCGGTAATCCTCAAGCGGCGTGCGCTTGCCGAATCCGTTTTCGGAAATCGACAGCATCAACCCCTCTGCCGGAACCACTTCCGCCCCTACCAGGTAATCGCCCGCCTGAAGCTCCATCCCGCGAACGCCTCTCGCCGGACGCCCCATCGGACGAACGTCGCTTTCCTTGAACCGGCACGCCATCCCTTCGTGCGTGCCGAGGAACATATATTCTTCACCCGTGGTCAGCCGAGCCGCGAGCAGTTCGTCGCCCTCATCCAACCCCAGCGCGATAATGCCCCGCGACATCGGATTATCGAACTCCGTCAGCTCGCATTTCTTGATGACGCCCTGCTTGGTCACCATTACGATGAACTTGCCGGGCACGAACTCCTTCACCGGCAAAAACGCCGTTGCTGACTCGTCCGGCTGCAACGCGATCAATCCGGAAGCGTGCTTCCCTTTCCCTACGGTCGTGGCATCCGGAATATTGTAAATTTTCAACCAATAAACACGTCCTTTATTCGTGAAAATCAGCAAATAAGCATGCGTCGACGCAACAATCAAGTGCTCGACCACATCCTCCGCCCGCGTCGACATCCCGATGCGGCCCTTGCCACCGCGTGTTTGCCGCCGGTACGTATCCACCGCCGTCCGCTTCAGATAGCCGCCGCGCGTTACAGTCACCGCGACGTCTTCCATCTGCACGAGATCTTCGAGTTTGATCTCGCCCGTATCCTCGATGATCTGGGTGCGCCGCTCATCGCCGAAATCCTTCTGGACCTCGCGCAGTTCTTTGATGATGACGCCCTTTAAAACCTTCTCAGACCCTAAAATCTCCATATATTCGCCGATTTTCACCTGAATATCGGCTAATTCTTCGATGATCTTCTGCTGCTCCATGCCCGTCAGGCGCTGGAGTTGCAGTTCGATGATCGCCTGCGCCTGGCGCTCGGTGAATTCGAACCGCGTAATCAGCCCTTCGCGGGCTTCCTTCGGAGTTTTCGCGGCGCGGATCAACTGGATGACCGCGTCCAGATTGTCGAGAGCCTTCTTGAACCCGAGCAAAAGATGCTCGCGCTCTCGCGCCTTCCGCAGTAAATAATCGGTCCGGCGCCGCACCACGTCGGCGCGATGCTCGAGGAACCGCTTCATCACCTCCACCAGCCCCATTTCCTTGGGCTGGAGGTTGACGATGGCCAGCATAATCACGCCGAAGCTGATCTGCATCTGCGTTTGTTTGTAGAGGTTATTCAGCACAACCTCGGCCTGCTCGTCGCGCTTCAGCTCGAACACGACGCGCATGCCGTCGCGATCGCTCTCGTCGCGAATATTGGAAATACCCTCCAGTTTCTTGTCGTTCACCAGGCTGGCCGCGTATTCGATCAGCCGCGCCTTGTTCACCTGGTAGGGAAGCTCCGTCACCACAATCGCTTCGCGATCCTTGCCGAATTTTTCCGTCGCCGCCTTGGCGCGGATTTTCACCGATCCCCGGCCCTTGGTGAAATAATCGTAAATCCCTTCGCGCCCCAGAATCAGGCCGCCCGTGGGAAAATCGGGGCCCTGCACCACTTCGATAATTTTCGCCAAGGGCGTCGCCGGATTATTCACCAGCATGATGCACGCTTCGATGATTTCGGTCAGGTTGTGCGGCGGAATTTTGCTCGCCATGCCTACCGCGATACCCTCGCTGCCGTTGATCAGCAGGTTCGGAACACGCGCCGGAAGAACCTCGGGCTCCACTTCGCTTTCGTCGTAATTTGGCCGGAAATCGACGGTTTCCTTGTCGATATCCTCCAGCATCGACGCCGCGATGCGCGACAAACGCGCCTCGGTGTATCGCATCGCCGCCGGCGGATCGCCATCGACCGATCCGAAATTCCCCTGCCCGTCCACCAGCGGATACCGCAGCGAAAACGGCTGCGCCATGCGCACCAACGCATCATAAACCGGGATATCGCCGTGCGGGTGATACTTGCCCAGCACTTCGCCGGCGATCTTCGCGCACTTGCGCGTCGGCCGGTTGTAATGCAGCCCCAGCTCATGCATTCCGAACAGGATGCGCCGGTGCACCGGCTTCAATCCGTCGCGCACGTCGGGTAGCGCGCGGCCGATGATCACACTCATCGAATAGTCGAGATACGACCGCTTCATCTCGTCTTCGATATTGATCGGAATCAGGTTTTTGCCGCCTCCGTCGCCACCAAGCGGCAATTGGCCGCCGGGAGGCGGAGTGGTCGGGTCCTGTGGGTCTGCCAAGGCTTGTGCTCCTTAAGAAAGAACGCGCCAAGAAAGAAAGCGGTGTGCGTTCCTTTCTATTTTAGCAGGGGTCGCGCTACGATTGTTTCAATGATTCGTACTCTTGCTATTTTCGCTGTCGCCACCTGCGCCATAGCCCAGCCCAACCCCGAATGGACCCGCCCGTTTCCCGCCCATCGCATCATCGGAAACGTCTATTACGTTGGCACTTACGACCTCGCCTGCTACCTCATTACGACGCCTCAAGGCAATCTTCTGATCAACACAGGCCTGGAGGGATCAGCCCTCCTGATCAAGGCCAGCGTGGAGTCGCTGGGATTCAATCTGAAAGATACGAAAATCCTCCTCGCCACTCATGCCCACTACGATCACACCGCCGCCATGGCCGAATTGAAGCGCATCACTGGCGCGAAGTTCCTCGCCTCGGAAGCCGACGCACCGGTGTTCGAGGATGGCGGTAAGAGCGACCCTCTGTTCACCGACCTGAAGTTTCGTTTCGAGCCGGTGAAGGTCGACGGCCGGCTCAAGGACCGGCAGAAAATCTCGCTTGGCGGAACGGAGTTGACCGTGTACTCCCATCCGGGCCACACCCGCGGCAGCGTCAGCTACGGGCTCACCATCGCGGAAAACGGGCGGAATTATCACGTTCTGATTGCGAATATGGGTACCATTAACCCCGGCACGATCCTGATCGGGAACAAAAAATATCCGCAAATCGCCGACGATTACGCGCGCACGTTCCGGGAGCAAAAGAAACTGGCATGCGATATTTTC
>CAVVNE010000160.1:0-3563 GCA_963749245.1 Bryobacterales bacterium | reverse complement strand
TGGTCCGCGGTGAGGATGGCCAGATCGTCGGTGCGGAGTTTCGCGTTGAAGGACGGGAGCCAGCGGTCGACTTCTTCTAACGCGCGGGCGTAGCCTTCGACGTCGTTGCGATGACCGTACTGCTGGTCGAAATCGACCAGGTTGACGAAGATCATGCCGCGGTCGACCGCGTCCATGGCATTTATCGTTTTCACCAGGCCGTCGGTGTTGCTTTTCGTTTTCTCGTACTCGCGGATGCCCCGACCTAAAAACACATCGAAGATTTTGCCGATGCTGTAAACGTCGATGTCGCGGGCGGCGAGCTGATCGAGGAGCATGCCTTTGGGCGGAGGAACGGCGTAATCGTGACGGTTCGGCGTGCGGGTGAAAGCGCCTGGTTCTCCGATGAATGGACGCGCGATGACGCGGCCGACTTCATAGGGGCCGCGCAGAATTTCCCGCGCTGTTTCGCAGATTTTGTAGAGCTCGAACAGAGGAATCACTTCCTCATGCGCGGCCACCTGGAAGACGCTGTCGGCCGAGGTGTAGACGATCGGCGATCCGGTGCGTATGTGCTCCTCGCCCAGTTCCTTGATGATTTCGGTGCCGGAGGCCGCCTTGTTGCCGATGGCGCGGCGGCCGATGCGGCGTTCGAATGGGTCCATCACTTCGGGTGGGAAACCGTGCGGGAACAGAGGGAACGGCTTTTCGAGATGGATGCCGACCATTTCCCAATGGCCCGTGGTGGTATCCTTGCCGGGCGAAGCGAGGGCACATTTTCCGTAAGCTCCGGATGGCTCCGCCGCCGGCGCGAGGCCTGTCAAGGGCTTGATGTTCGCTAACCCGAGTGAGCAGAAATTGGGGAGATGCAGCGGCCGCTGGCGGGCGATGTTGCCGAGCGTGTCGCTGCCCACGTCCCCATATTTAGCGGCGTCCGGCATCTCGCCGATGCCGACGCTGTCGAGCACAATCCAGATGACTCTTCGAAATTTCATTGTTCAGTGAGCGCGGTTTGGATACGTTCGGAGAGTTGGTCCACGAAACGATCCGGCAGGAATCCGTTCATGCGGCTGGCGACGCGGCCCTGCTTATCGAAAACGATGGTAGTGGGAATGTCGTTCACCTGGAGCAGTTTTTGGAGGCCGTCTTCGAAGTACACCTGCGCCTTGTTCCACTTTTGTCTTTCGAGAAACGGCGCGACAATACTGTGATCTTCGTCGGTATCGATCGAGAGGAGCACCACGTCGTCGCTGCCCTTGAACCGCTGCTGCACCTGGTCGTACATGGGATGCTGGATGCGGCACGGGTTGCACCAGGTGGCCCAGAAATCGAGGATCACGACCTTGCCCTTCAAGCTGCCGAGTTTTAATCTCTGGCCGTCGAGGCCGGAAATCGTGAAGTTCATCGGATCGGAGACGCCGGCGTTCGGATCGAGACCGCTCAGCCGCCTCTGGCGGCCCTCGATCAACGTGGAAGTTCGGTCATAAGCGTCCAGAATCACGTCGCCCAGGCCTTTTTCGGACTTGTGGGTCTTGCGGTAAATCTCCGCCAGGCGCTTGCGATCCTCCGCGCGATCGGAGTCCAGGGCGCGGATATCGGGGATCATGAAGGCGTCGGCGTAGTGGGCGATCGCTTGTTCATCGAAACCGAGTGAAGCCAGCGCGGCGCCCCATTCGCGGGCCGACTCCTCGCACGGATATTTCGAAAATGACTGCGCCGCGAGCTTTGACGCTTCGTTGAAATCGCCCAGCACGAACCGGGCCCGGGATTGATAGAGCAACGCGCGAGCGATGCCGCGGTCGCGCTCCTCACGCATTTTGGCTGCGCCGAGGCCGGTCGCCTCAGGGAGTTTTTCGACGATTTCCTGAAACCGGCGCGCGTGGGCGAGCGCTTTTTCGGCGTTCTCTTTTCCGCCGAATGCGATCTCGGCGCGCGAAACGCGGTCGAGCACCAGCATATCGTCGGGCGTCGAGGCCAGCACACGCTCGCCGTAAAGCACCGTGCGACGGTCGTCCTTATTATCGATCGCCGCTTTCGCGAGCGCCCGCTCGATTTCCTTCATCTGCGTCGCGTCGGGATATTTTTTCAGAAACGCTTCGAGGGAACGAGTCAGGTCGATGGAACTGGATCCGGCTTCATTCACCGCCTGCTGCAAGTCCTGCTGTTGCTGATTTGGATTGGGCGGAGGCGTTTGCGCGCAGCAGCCGAGGGCCGCGAGCAGCAGGAGTGACTGCAATTTCATTTAACGCTTTTCCTTGGCCGCGCGAATCGCCTCTCCCAGCATGGCCGCGCGCTGGCGCGCCATGTGCAAATAGATTTCGCTCTGCGCAATCTGGTCGAGCAGGGGGAGAAACTGGGCGGCGCCGGTCAATCGTCTCTGCATCCACGCGGCTTCGATATGGATCAGCGCATCGTGGACGCCCAATTTGTCGTGGCGGGCGGAACGCTTCAGTTCGGCGAAGAGCCGCTCACTCTCGGTGATCGCCTCAAACCAGTCGTGCAGCGCCTTGGCGCTCTCATCGAGCGAATAATTGAATTTCTGCTCGCTGGACGTGGCGCCATCCTCCCAGCGGAAGGTTTTTACGCCCATATTGGCGACCTTGAGCCCCGATTCCAGGGGCCTCTTGAAATGATCGAGCTGCGCCGCGAGATCGAACATGGCGTCGGTGGCGGAGGGTTCGAGCTGAAATTTTTCGGGATCGTCGTCCTCGGCTTCCTTGTAGGAAACTTCGCCGTTGCGCTCGAGGGTGATGGAAACGTAGGCGGGGGAGGAGCCGGGAAAGGACTTCGTATATACGATGCGTTGACCGGACAACGCGGCTGGCGCCGCGATGCACAATAACAGGGGAACGAGCTTCATCGGGCGGCTCCCATGGGGTGCGATGAAGTGGTCGCGTGACAGATCGCGACGGCCAAGGCGTCGGCCGCGTCCTCCGATTCGATGGCTTCGCCAAGGCCCGTAATCGAGCGGACCATCAATTGCACCTGGCGCTTTTCAGCGCGGCCGTAGCCGACGACGCTGATTTTCACTTCGAGCGGCGAATATTCGCCGAGAGCGATGCCCGCTTCGGCGACGGCCAGCAGTGCGACGCCGCGCACGTGCGCCAGTTTCAGAGCGGTCTTGACGTTCATCGAATAAAAGACTTCCTCGACCGCCGCGGCGTTCGGAGAATGTTCGGCCAGGACGGCGCGCAGCTTACAGGCGATGGCCGCGAGGCGCGTTTCCAGGGGATCGCGAAGGCTCAGGCGAATCACGCCGTGCGCGACCACGGTGTGTCTGCGGCCGTCGCTGTCGATGACGCCCCAGCCGGTGCGCTCCGTGCCGCAATCGATGCCCAGAACGCGCACATTCGTCCGTGGCGGCTACGCCATGGCCTCCAGCTCTTTTTCGTCGATGTCGAAGTTGGAATAAACGTTCTGCACGTCTTCGTTTTCCTCCAGCAATTCGGTCAGCTTCAGCATGCCGCTGGCGTTCTTGCCTTCGAGCTTCAGCAGGTTTTTTGGCACCATGGCGATTTCCGCCGATTCGGGCGTAATTCCGGACTTTTTCACGGCTTCCAGCACCTTCTCATGCATATCGGGCG
>CAVVNE010000159.1:0-71444 GCA_963749245.1 Bryobacterales bacterium | reverse complement strand
AGAATCGCGTTTTCGGGAGTGGCGATCAACACCAGCAGTTTTGCGCCGGTGGTCTTCAGCGACGCGAGCCTGTCGGCGTGGGACGCGACCAGGGGGTCAAAATATCCGCTTACCACGGTTGCGCCACCGGCCGCGATGCTGGCTGCTTTCGCAGCGTCGATGATTTTCGTTCGAGTGTCCAAATGGCTCCAACGTTCTATTTCAACAGGTCCAGGGCGGCTTGCGCTACCCGGTCGGCTTCGACGCGCGTCATGCAGCGGTGGTCTATGGGGCATTCACGCTTGAGGCAAGGGCTGCATTCCACCGGTTCGCGAACGATGCGGGTGAGAGGACCAGTGGGCCCCGTGCCGACATCGTCCGTCGCTCCGAAGACCGTGACCGTCGGTACGCCGAGCGCGGAGGCAATGTGCATGGCTCCGGAGTCGTTGGTCAGATAGACACGGCATGCGGCGGCCATGTCGATGAATTCGGCGAGCGTCGTATGGCCGGCGAGGTTTTTTGCCGGTGCGGTGCAGGCGTTTTCTACTTCGTCGCAGAGTTCGCGTTCGGACTGCGATCCGAAGATGGCGACTCTTGCGCCGAGGTCATTGGCGACGCGGCTGGCGGCCGATGCGAAGCGGTCGGGGAGCCACCGTTTGGCGGTTCCATAGGCAGCTCCCGGGCTGACGCCCACGACGGTTTCGCCCAAGCCGAGGGCGCGGAACCGATCGAGGCCGGCGAGGCGCGCCGCCGGCGCTCCTTCGAGGCGAATCATCTCGGACTCGGGAAGTTTCTCGAGAATGCCGGCGCGGCGAAGAAGTTCGAGATAGTAAAAACGCTCGTGACGCGGAATTTCACCGGGCTTGGGAACCGCGATCGCTCGGGTGAGCAGCGGGCCGCGGCCGTCGCGGGCATAGCCGATGCGCTCGGGAATGCCCGCTGCGAAGGCCACGGCCGCGGCTTCAAAGGCGTTTTGAAGCAGGATCGCGACGTCGAAGTTTTCGGAGCGGAGGGCTCGGCTCGCTTGCCACTTCGAGGTTAGATTCGCCGGCGTGTAAGGGATCACACGATGGCAAAATGGTTCGCGGCCGTACAGGTCGGCTACCCAGGGCCTGGCGAGGATAGAGATTTCCGCGCCGGGAAATTTTTCATGAAGGGCGCGCAGAGCGGGAAGCGACATCACTGCGTCGCCCACCCAGTTGGTGGCGCGCACCAGGATCTTGCGATAGGACACTTACTTACTAGCTTAGCTGTACGCTTAGATCATGAGGATCGCGCTGCTGCTCTGTCTGGCCGTTTGCGCGGAGGCGCAAAAAGTGATTGCGGTGAACGTCGGCGGCATCGTTCATCCTGTGACCGTGGAGATTATCGGCCACGCGATTGATGAGGCGTCGCGCGATAACGCGGCAGCCGTTTTATTGCGCCTGAACACGCCGGGCGGGCTGATCGACGCGAGCCGCGAGATCACGGAGGAAATGGTCGCCTCGCGCGTGCCGGTGATTGCTTACGTGACGCCCAGCGGAGGACGCGCGGCGTCGGCCGGCTTCTTTCTGCTGGAGGCTGCAGACGTGGCGGCCATGGCGCCCGGGACCAACACCGGCGCTTCGTCCCCAGTGCTGATGGAGGGGCAGATGGACGCGGTGATGCGGCAGAAGGTGGAGAACGACACGGCGGCGTGGCTGCGCAGCATTGTGTTGAAGCGCGGCCGCAACGTGGAACTGGCGGAGACGACGATCCGCTCGGCGAAATCGTTCACCGACAAAGAAGCGCTGGACAATCACCTGATCGACCGGATCGCGCCGGATGAAAAGACGCTGCTGGCGCAGCTCAATGGCGTGTCCATCAAACGGTTCAACGGGCAGGAAGAAGTTCTGCATACGGGCGGCGCGGAGGTGGTGGATTACCAGCCGACGCTGCGCGAGAGAATCGTCCAGGCGATCGCCGATCCGAACATCGGATTTATTCTGCTGGTGCTGGGGGCGCTGGGAGTGTATGTCGAGTTTACTTCGCCCGGGTTAATTTTTCCGGGAGTGGCGGGAGGCATCCTGGCGCTGCTCGGACTTTCGTCGCTCGCGGTGCTGCCCATCAACTGGGCGGGCGCGGCGCTGCTGGTGCTGGGCGTCTCGTTGTTCGTGCTGGAGGCGAAGATCGCTTCGCACGGAATTTTGGGAATCGGCGGAACCGTCGCGATGGTGTTGGGCGCGATGCTGCTGATCAACGGTCCGCCCGAGATGCGGATTCACTTGTCGACCGCGCTCTCCGTAACCATTCCGTTCGCGTTGATCACGATGTTCCTGGTCACGTTGGTGATTCGGGCCCGCAAGAACAAAGCGGTGATGGGAAGTGATACCCTCGTCGACCAGATTGCAGAGGCGCGGACTGCGCTGTCGCCTTCGGGGACCGTGTTTTTGCAGGGCGAATATTGGAATGCGGAGTCGGAGGCGCCGGTGGACAAGGGAACGCAGGTGCGGGTGGTGTCAGTCGAGGGGCTTAAACTGCACGTTTCGCCTGTTCGATCACATCTCTCTCCGGAAGGGCATCGCCCTACCTCAAAATAGGTCGTCACTGCAGCGCACGGCGCTGCCCCACGGTTCTGATTACAGCAGTTCGGACGATGCGAAGAAGAACGGGATCTCCACCGCTGCCGTCTCCGGCGCATCCGACCCGTGGACGCAGTTCCGTTCGATGCTGGTCGCGAACATCTTGCGGATGGTCCCCTCGGCCGCGTTGGCTGGATTCGTCGCGCCCATCGTGTCGCGCCACTTCTTGATGGCGTCAGCGGCTTCTAAAACCAGCACCACCACCGGTCCTTCGGTCATGAACTTCACCAGCGACCCGTAAAACGGCCTCTCTTTGTGAACGGCGTAAAAATTCTCGGCCTCAATCTGGCTGAGGCGTTTCATCTTCATTCCGGCGATGCGGAAGTCTGCTTTCTGAATCACGGCGAGAATGGCGCCTGTCTGGTTGGCCGCGACTGCGTCTGGTTTAATGATTGCGAATGTTCGTTCCATGTTTATAGTCTTGTTTTGATCGTCGCGCCGATGGTGGCCGGCGTCGGGCACACCGTGATGCCGGCGTCTTTCATCGCCGCGATTTTGTCTTCCGCCTTGCCGCTGCCTCCGGAAATGATCGCCCCGGCGTGACCCATACGGCGTCCCGGAGGAGCGGTCTGGCCGGCGATGAACCCGACCACCGGCTTCTTCACGTTCGCCTTGACATACGCGGCGGCAGTTTCTTCCGCCGTCCCCCCGATTTCGCCGATCATGACGATGGCGTGCGTGTCCGGGTCATCATTGAAGAAGCGAATCGCATCGGTGAAGCTGGTGCCGATGATCGGATCGCCTCCAATCCCGATGCACGTCGATTGTCCAATGCCGAGCCTGGTCAACTGGCCGACCGCTTCATATGTCAGCGTGCCCGACCGCGACACGACGCCGACGTTGCCTTCCTTATGAATGTGCGCGGGCATGATGCCGATTTTGCACTTGCCTGGACTGATGATGCCTGGACAATTCGGGCCGATCAGCCGCGTCGCGGGATGATTCTTCAGGTACGCCCAGGCCTTGACCATGTCCTCGATCGGGATGCCCTCGGTGATGCAGACGACCAGCGCGATCCCCGCGTCGGCAGCTTCCATAATTGCGTCGGCGGCGAACGGCGGAGGCACGAAAATGACCGATGCGTTAGCGCCGGTCGCGGCGACGCCGTCGGCGACGGTATTAAACACTGGCAGGTCGAGATGGGTCTGCCCGCCCTTGCCGGGCGTCACGCCACCGACCACTTTCGTTCCATAGGCCAGCGATTGCGTCGCGTGAAATGTCGCTTCCTTGCCGGTGAAGCCCTGCACCAGCACGCGTGTGTTTTCGTTCACCAGGACGCTCATCGGGCGAGACCTACGACTTTCTGCGCCGCGTCCAGCATGCCGTCGGCTACGGTGAAATTGAATCCGGATTCCATCAAGATTTTCTGTCCCAATTCGACGTTGGTCCCTTCCATGCGCACCACGATCGGAACTTTGATCGCCAGCTCGCGCGCAGCCGCCACCACTCCCGTGGCCAGCGTGTCGCAGCGCAGGATGCCGCCGAAGATGTTAATCAGCACCGCCTTCACGGCCGGGTCCGAAAGCAGAATGCGGAAGGCATTTTTCACCTGCTCCGCGCTGGCGCCGCCGCCGACATCGAGGAAATTGGCAGGGCTTCCACCGGCGTATTGGATGATGTCCATGGTCGCCATGGCCAGCCCCGCGCCGTTCACCATGCACGCCACGCTGCCGTCCAGCTTGATGTAGTTGAGGCCGAACTTCGAGGCCTCCACTTCCAGCGGATCTTCCTCGTTCAGGTCGCGCAGTTCAGCCAGATCCTTGTGGCGGAACATCGCGTTATCGTCGATGTTCATCTTGGCGTCGAGCGCGAAAACTTTTCCGTCCCTGGTCAGGATGAACGGATTGATCTCGGCCAGCGACGCATCGAAGTCCTGCACCGCCTTTGAGAGGGCGATCATCGCGTCCGCCGCGGCGAGGTTCACTGCCGGACCCGTGATGCCGATCGCAAAAGCCAGCTTTCGTCGCCTGAAACGGCAGCAGGCCGAGGCCGGGTTCCAGAGCCTCCTTGATGATGCGCTCCGGCGTCTTGTGCGCGACCTCTTCAATATCCATGCCGCCTTCCGACGACGCCATGAAAACGTTCTTGCCGATGGCGCGGTCGAGCACGATGCCCAGATACAGTTCGCGGTCGATCGGCAGAGTCTCTTCGACGAGCACCTTCTTGACGACGCGGCCTTCGGGCCCGGTCTGATGCGTGATCAGCGTCATGCCGAGAATTTTCCCGGCGATGACTCCAGCCTCCGCGGCATCTTTGGCGACCTTGACGCCGCCTCCTTTGCCTCGTCCACCGGCGTGGATCTGCGCTTTGACGACAACGCTGCCGCCGAGCTTTTTCGCCGCTGCTTCTGCTTCTTCCGGGGTGCTTGCCACTTCCCCTCGCGGCACGGGAACGCCGTGGCGGCGAAGGAGGGCCTTGGCCTGATACTCGTGAATCTTCATGATTTATGGGGCAATTTGCTATAAGCTCTTGACTGCCGGCCGCACAACGAACGCGCGCGGCGATTTCTCTATTATAGAAGAGGCAGCCGCGCGCCTCTGTGCGGCCAAAGAATTCCCAATATAACATGCCGCCCTTCCTCTCCTATCTGCACCGCGTGGCCGCGGGCGAGCATCTTGATGCGGACGCCGCGCAGGCGGCCATGAACGCGCTGCTTTCCGGCGACGCGACACAAGCGCAGATCGCCGCGTTTGCCGTCGCGATCAAGATGAGGGGCGAGAACGCGGCGGAGTTGACCGGATTCGCCAGGGCTTTGCGCGAGCATATGATCGCGGTCGACGCCGGCGACGACCTGATCGACACCTGCGGCACCGGCGGGGACTTATCGGGGACGTTCAATATATCCACGGTCGCCGCGTTTGTGATGGCCGGCGCCGGCGCGCGCGTCGCCAAGCATGGAGGACGCTCGGCGTCGAGCCTCACCGGCAGCGCGGATGTTCTCGAAGCCCTAGGCGTGCGCATTTCCATAACTCCTGAGGAAGCTGCGTCGGCGATCCGCGAGATCGGCATCGGGTTTTTGTTCGCGCCGAATCTGCACCCGGCTATGAAGCACGCCGCTCCGGTGCGCCGCGAGTTGAAAATGCGGACCGTGTTCAACCTGATCGGCCCTCTGGCGAATCCGGCCGGGGCCAGGAGGCAACTGATCGGCGCTCCTTCGCCCGAAGCGGCGGAGTTGATGGCGGAGGCGCTGGCTGCTCTGGGCACCGACCATTCGTTCATCGTCCACGGCCACGATGGCCTCGACGAGGTCACTACCACTGGTCCGACGGATGTTTATGAGGTGTGGACAGGCCGCGTGCAGAAGCACCTGTGGATGCCATCCGATTTCGGCGTGAAAAGGGCTTTCGGCGAGGACCTGCTCGGCGGCGATGCGGTGCGTAATGCGCAGATCCTGAGGGAGATTCTGAATGGCGAAGAGGGGCCGATGAAGGATATCGTCCTGGTGAACGCGGCGGCGGGGCTGGTGGCGGCGGGCCTGGCGACGGATCTGCGGGACGGCGTGAAACTCGCTGAAAAATCAATCGCTTCCGGGGCCGCCAGCAAAAAATTGGACGCTCTGCGAAAAAAAGTTCCGATTTCCTGACCCCGTTTTCCCCCGGATTGCGCGCTACCACACAGCGGAGGATCGCAGGCAGCAGCGCCTGCGACAAGCCGGCCGGGGCAGCGAGCTGCTCCAGCCGGCCTTTTCGTTACCAGCGGCGTCCGTAGAAGAACCGAGGACCTCCGAAATAGAGGCCGGGGCCCCAATACGGATAGCCATAGTATGGATATCCGTACGGGTACCCGTAGGGCGCGAAGCCATAGGCTGAACGCGGGGGCATCGGACGCCGGGCCAGCGCCGGGGCGGGTTGATCGTAATCGGATGGCTGGACATAACGGAACGCCTGCGTGCTGTGCTCGGTCGAGACCGCCACGTCCTGATTCACACGGAAGGTCAGCATCGTTTCGGGAAAAATCACCGTGGGATGCCCGCGCGTCAGGAGCACTCCTGCCAGGCCGACCACTAGTCCGGCTCCCGCGCCGACTCCCGCGCCGACTCCTCCATTCACGCCGGCTCCGATGGCCGCGCCCACACCCGTAGTCGCGGCAATCGCGCCCGCGTCACGTCCGGTCGAGGTGGTGCCGTTGCGCGTCAACAACTCGGATTGAATCGGTAGTTGCTGGCCGTCGACCACGGGCAGTTCGATCAACTGGACGCCGAGGCGTGACGTGCCGGCGACGCGTCCGGCTTTCTTGGCCTCCGTCACGCGTCCGGTGACGTACTGGCCGCGCTGCGCGACCACGACGCCATCGACCACGATGGGTTTGGTCAACGTCGCGGTGAACGCGTCCCCCACCATGCTGCGGTCGGACGAAAGAATTTCATTCATGCGCACGGTCACGTAGGTGCCGGCTTTGATTGTGAGCTTCGGTGGGACCGGCTGCATGTCGGGCTGCTGATTCGCGGGCGTGGCAGCGCCGTCGGCCAGTTCCTGCTGGACCTGCTGAACGGTTGGACGCTCCTGCGCAAAAACGGGAGCGGCGAAAAGTCCCAACGTCGATTGCGCTGGCAAGTATTTTTTTAGACATAAAAGGCACCTTCATCACAGTGGACGGTGATGGCGTTGCACGCGTTTCGCCAACTTCCAAAATGGAGTAAATTCAGGAGATCTGCGTTGCCGAATGAGTCGAAAATGGCCGAAAATCACCGCAATTGGTGGTTTTGAGCCACTCAATTCACCATGTACCGCGCTTTTAGGGCGAACGGGGCGATTTCGATATCGAACTCGACTCCGCCGACACGGGCCATTTGATAGGTTCCTCGCATCATGCCGGTGGGGGTCTTGAGAGGGCACCAGGACGAATATTTGAACGACTCGCCGGGCGCGAGCACAGGCTGCTCGCCGACCACGCCGGGACCTTGCACTTCTTCGACGTGATCCAGAGCGTCGGTGATGATCCAGTGGCGGCTGATGAGCTGCACTGTTTCCAGGCCCTGATTGGTGATGCGGACGGTGTACTCGAATACCCAGACGTCTTGCAGCGGGCGGGAGTTTTCAGGCGAGTATTTCGCCATCACTTCGACGCGGATCGAGTTGGTCACGGCCTCGGACAGCGGCGCATACTGAGGCCGGACGTTCGGCATAGTTGTTCATGATACCGCGGTTACTCGTCGCGCGGCGCGGTCCGCCGCGATAAGGCAGAGGGCGCAGCAATGGGGCTTCGACGATGCCGACAGGCGAAATCGCCTGTCCCACCTTGCTTTAAGTGCTTGGTTTGCTGTGGTGGGGCAGGCGGTTCCGCCTTCCAGCTTTTCTTCTCTACGCCCTATTCATAACGTAGCGCAATCAGCGGATCGACCTTGGTCGCCCGGCGGGCGGGGACGATGCAGGCGGCTACGGTGACCGCGCCCAGCAGCAGCGCCATGGCACAGAATGTCATCGGATCGAAGGAACTGACGTCATAGAGCAGCCCGCGGATCAAGCGCGAAAGAGCGAGCGCGCCGAGGGCTCCGGCCGCCACTCCGGCCGCGGCGAGCTTCAGCCCCTGCGAAAGAACCAGGCTGAGAACGTCGCTAGACTTTGCGCCCATCGCCATGCGGACGCCGAACTCGGTCATGCGCCGGGTAACGGAGTACGAGATCACGCCGTATAATCCGACCGCCGCCAGCAGCAGCGCAGTGAACGAAAAAAGTCCGAGGAGCGTCGTGAGAAATCGCGGTCGCGAGCGCGCTCCGGCCAGCACTTCGTCCATGGTGCGAACCTGCGCGACGGGCAGAGACGGGTCGATGTCGCGCACGGCCGCACGGACTGCGCCGATGAACGAGTGCGGGTCGCCCGCTGTGTGCACCGCCAGATAAATCGTGAGGCGCGGCAGTCCCTGATGTGCGGGAAGGAAAATCTCGGTACCTGCGGGCTTGTCGAGTCCGGCGTTCTTCACGTCCTCGACCACGCCGATAATGGTGCGCCAGGGGTCCTGGAAACCGGGGCGAATGCGGTGTCCCACGGCGCTTTCGTTGCCGTAATAAGTACGCGCCATGGTTTGGTTGACGATGATGGTGGGGGCCGCGCTCTCCACGTCGCGCGCATCGAAGAGCCTCCCGTCGAGAAGCCGGATGCCCATGGTTTCGAAGAAGCGGTCGCCGGCGAACTGGTAGTAATCGATATTATTGCCGGGGCCTCCGGGGACAGGCGTGAAATTTTCGATCTGCGTATCGTTGGCATTGATGGGCCGTTCCGGGGGCAGGCCGCCCATGGCCGTTGCCGACGTCACTCCCGGAATCGCGCTGATCTTTTCCTGGATCGCCTGCCAGAACCGCGTCTGATTCGCCGTCTGCGGATACGTCGCGGTGGGCAGATTCACACGTACCGTGAGAATGCCTTCGGGCCGGAAGCCGGGATTAACTTCGCTCAATTTCCAAAACGCCCGGATCATGAGGCCGGTGCCGATCAGCAGCACCAGCGCCAGGGCCAGCTCGCTCGATACCAGCGCGGAACGGAAACGATTCGACGCGACGGAACCGGCGGTGCCGCGTCCGGCGGCGGCCTTTAGCGCATCATGCAGGGTTCCGCCGGCGATCTGGGCCAGCGGTGCGAGACCGAAAAACAGCGCAGTCAACAAAGACACAGCGATAGTGACGGCGAGCACCGTCGGGTCGATACTGACTTCGGAGGCGCGAGGAATGCTCGCTTTGCCGGTGGCGACGAGCACTTTCAGTCCGGCCATGGCGAGCACCAGGCCGAGAGCCGCGCCGCCGAGCGATAGTAGCAACCCCTCGGTGGTGAACTGCGCGATCAGTTGGCCCGTGCTCGCGCCCAGCGCCTTGCGGACGGCGATTTCGCGCTGCCGCGCTTCGGCCCTCGCCAGCAAAAGATTCGCGACGTTCACGCAGGCGATCAGCAGCACGAACGCCACCGCGCCCATCAGCGTCCAGAGCGCCGGACGGATGGTTCGCACCACTTCATCCTGCAAACCGTACGCCACGATGGGATGAGCGTCGGGGCTGAAGGGATGGTTCTTCTGGCCGATTCGGTCGGCGGATTGCTGCACGTGGCGGGCGATTTCGTCCTGCGCCTGCTTGAGCGGCACGCCGGCCTTCAACCGTCCCACGAGGTAAAGAAAATGGCTGCCGCGCCGCTGCGGATTGGGAGGACCGAGTTGAATGGGTGCCCAGATTTCGGGCGGATCGAGCTGGCCGGGAGGGAAGGAAAATGTCTGCGGCATCACGCCGACGATGTTCGCGTTCACGCCGTCGACCTGGATCACGCGGCCGATAATGCCCCGATTGCCCGCGAAGGCGCGTTGCCACAGGTCGTGCGAAATGACCGCGACCAGGGGAGCGCCCGGCACGTCGTCCGAGGGAGTAATCGCGCGCCCGAGCTCGGGCGAGACGCCGAGCGACGGAAGCAGGCCCCCGGTGATCGAAGCGGCGGTGACGCGAATCGGCTCAGCCGCGCCGCCGAGGTTCACGCCGCCGGTGACCCAGGCGTCGAGCGATTCCCAGGACTGGAGGTCGTGTTTCAGCTCGTCATATTCCGGCGGCGAGGTCCAGAAGCGGCGCAGTCCGCCGTTCGGGAATTTCGGAAATTCGGTGTAGAGGCGAATCAGGCGCCCGGGGTCGCGATAGCCGAGAGGACGCAGCAGCACCGCGTGCACCACGCTGAAAATCGCGCTGGTGGCTCCGATGCCGAGAGCCAGGCAAATGACCGCGGCCGCGGTGAAGCCAGGGCTTTTCGCGAGCATCCGCGCGGCGTAGCGAAGGTTCTTGAAGAAAGCAGGCACGGGAGCCTCCCTCCTGTTACATACGGGGCTGGAGGGGATTGGTTACGCAAGTAACCGGTGAATTATGCATCCTCTACTCTTAAAGCCCCATGCGTCAGAGTCTGTGTGAAAACTCCCGTGCTGACCGCTCCCGGTGGTCGCGGCTCTATTTATCTCGATGAATCCCCAAGGGCTCGATCCATCGTTGTGAACGTGACCGCCTAAACCTGTTCGTGAATTTCGTAGCTGGTGACGATTTCCGCCGTTGGACGCAGCGTCGCCGCCACGCCGCAATATTTTTCGTCGGACAACTGGACGGCATGGGCCACCGATTTTTCGGTCAGGCCGCGGCCTTGCAGGATGTGCCGAACCTCGATGCGGCGGAAGCTTTTCGGATGTTCCTCGCGGCGCTCGCCATGAACTTCCACGCGATACTCGGTCACCTGCTCGCGCTTCTTGCGCAGAATATCGACAACATCGGCGCCGGTGCATCCACCAAGCGCGACCAGCAGGAGTTCCATCGGGCTGGGCGCGCTGGACCGTTCGCCGTTGATATCGAGCGTCAGCGCGTGTCCGCTCGGAGGAACTGCAACAAAGAAATCGTCGCCGGCGTAGCGGACGGTGGCTTTCGTGTCCTTCATATATTCATGGTACCCGGGCGTTCTACACTAAATAGTTCATGGCCGAAACGCTATCGCTATCGCACATTCAGACGGCGCGCAAGCGCATTGCCCCCTGCGTCCGCCGGACGCCCCTGTCGACCAGCGTCACGCTGAGCGAGCGTCTGAAATCGAACGTCTACGTGAAGCTGGAGCTGTTTCAGAAAACCGGATCGTTCAAAGTCCGCGGCGCCTTCAACAAAACGCTGAGTCTGAAGCCGGAGGAGCGCGGGCGGGGGATCGTCGCGGTGAGCGGCGGCAATCACGCGCAGGCGGTGGCGTATGTCGCGCGCGCGCTGGGCCTGCGGTCGCTGGTGCTGATGCCGGAGTCGACGCCGCGCAATTACGTCGAAGCCACCAGGGGCTACGGCGCGGAAGTGAAATTCGCCGCCACGGCTGCCGCGGCGTTCGCCGAAGTGGCGGAGTTCGAGCGCGACGGATGGGCCTACGTGCATCCGTTTGACGACATGCTGGTGATGGCGGGACAGGGCACGGTGGGCCTCGAAATTCTGGAGGACGTGCCGCAGGTGACCGACGTGGTGATCAGCGTCGGCGGCGGGGGCTTCGCGGCGGGAGTCGCCACGGCCATCAAGGCGTTGAAGCCGGGCGTGAGGATCTGGGGCGTCGAGACGGAAGGCGCCGATTGCATGTCGAAATCGCTCGCCGAGGGCCGCATCGTGACGCTCGACGCGATCACATCCATCGCGCGGACGCTGGGCGCGCCCGCTCCCAGCGAGACCACGTTCGCGATGGCCAAGGAGTTGTTTGAGGGCGTGACCGTGGTTTCCGATCGCGAAGCGATGGACGCGCTCCGCTTCATCCTGGAACGGCTCAAAGTAATGACCGAGCCCGCGGCAGCCTGCACCCTGGCCGCAGCCGACCGCCTGCACATGAAATTCACGCCGGAACAGCATGTGGTGCTGGTCTTTTGCGGCGGAAATATGTCGGTAGAAGATCTGGTGCGGCTAAGTCCGCCGTCGAACTGACATCGTTGCGCGGACATCGGCTAAAGCCGATGCTGCAAGCTGAGAGCATATGTAGTGTCAGGGAGCCCCAGGCGTCAGAGTCTGTGTGAGAACTGCCACGCGGACCGCTCCCGGTGGTCGCGGTTCTTTTTCGAGCCCTGAGGATTCATCGGGATCGGGAGAATCGCGACCACAGGGAGCGGTCAACGTCGCATTTTCACACAGGCTCGTCAGCTTGGGGCTATTTCCGGTGACAGAAAAAGCCCCAAACTGAGCATGCGGACCGTTCGCCGAGTCCGCGCCCTGACGGGACGGGGTTATAACCCCTGGCGTAACGCATGGGGCTCGAACGCCCAAAAGGGCATTTCCGCAACCGGGAAGCTCGTGCCTAACGCTTGCCGAGCCCGAGCAGCACACAGCCAATCAGAATCAGACGCGAGTCCGGCGTATTTTGCCGGCGTCATCGATTCGCCGAAGAATACCTTCGACCAGATCGCTGTCCAGACATAGCCGAGCGACACCAGCGGGAACAGCACGCTGATTTCGCCGTGCGAGATTCCTTTTACGTAAAACACCGTGGAAATCAGGTAGAGCGCAAGTCCCAGCGCCAATTTCCAGTTCATCAGCAGAGCACGGACGTTGAACTGGAGATTGTTCGCGCCCGCTTTCAACCCCGCCGCGCCGAGGCTGCCGATGACGGCTCCGACGGAAACCCAAACGATGGACGAAAAGGGTGTGTTCACCGGTGCGCTCCTTTGCCCAGGATCGCGACGCCCGCCATGATGACGACAATTCCCGCGATTTTCGCCGGGTTCATCGACTCGTTGAACAACAGCACCGCGACAATCGCCACCCACACGTAATTCAGCGAGATCAACGGATAGAGCACCGAAAGTTCGCCGTGCTGCAAGGCCACGATCATGATCACCGCGCCGACCCCGTAGACCGCCAGGCCCGCGATCAGTTGAATGTTGGTGGCGATCGCCAGCGGAGTGGGATGTTCGCCGAGGCCGATGATGGCGTACTTCCACAGCACCTGCGCCGTCGCCGCCAGGAATGTAAACAGTATGATCAGAAACACGGAACGGCGTTTCTGTTGTGGAGTGGACGGGGTCAAAACATCAGAATAGCGTTACTCGCCGCTCTGTTGCAGCAGCTTCGCCACTAACGCCGTCCATCCTGTCTGATGATTGGCGCCGATGCCCGCGCCATTATCGCCGTGGAAATATTCGTAGAACAGGATGTTGTCCTTGAAATGCGGATCCTCCTGGAATTTTTGCGATCCGCCGAAGACGGGCCGGCGGCCGTCGCCATCGCGCAGAAACAGACGCGACAGGCGCTTGGACAGCAGCGTCGCCACTACGCTCAAATTCACCTGACTGCCGGAGCCGGTGGGAAACTCCACTTTCAGGTCGTCGCCGAAATAATAGTGGAACTTCTGGAGGCTTTCAATGAGAAGAAAGTTCAGGGGGAACCAAACCGGGCCGCGCCAGTTGGAGTTGCCTCCGAACAGGCCCGTGCGCGACTCGGCGGGTTCATAGTCGACGCGGTATTCCTGCCCGTTGACATGCATCCGGTACGGGTTCGCGTCGTGGAATTTCGAGAGCGAGCGTATTCCGTGAGGCGACAAAAACTCGGCTTCGGAGAGCATGCGTTCGATGATCCGCACCAGCCGCGCGCGCGTCACCACGCTGAGCAGCCTCCTCTGTTCGACGCCCTGGCGCGCGAGCGACGCCAGGTTGCCGCACAGGTCCGGGCGGTGCGTCGTGAACCACTCCATGCGGCGGCGGAATCCGGGCAGCTTATCGATGTTTTCCTGCTCCATTGTGTCTGTCGCAAACAGAGGAATCAGGCCCACCATCGACCGGACACGCATTCGCATTAACGTGCCGTCGGGCAGGTGCAGGGAATCGTAAAAGAAGCCGTCCTCGTCGTCCCATAACCCGCCGTCGCCCATCTCGTTCATGGCGTGCGCGATGTAGAGGAAGTGTTCGAAAAACTTGCTGGCGACGTCTTCATAAAGCGGATCGACCTTGGTGGCCAGTTCAATCGCAATCTTCATCATGCTGAGGCAGTACATCGCCATCCAACTGGTGCCGTCGGACTGTTCGATGTGTCCGCCGGTGGGCAAGGGCGCGGAGCGGTCGAATACGCCGATATTATCGAGGCCGAGAAATCCTCCTTCGAAAATGTTGCTGCCCTCGGAGTCTTTACGGTTCACCCACCAGGTGAAATTCAACAGCAATTTGTGAAAAATCGTCTCGAGGAACGCGTAATCCGGACGGCCGGCGAGCTTCCGATCGATCTGGAAAACGCGCCAGCAGGCCCACGAATGCACCGGAGGATTCACGTCGCCAAAGGCCCATTCATAGGCCGGAATCTGCCCGTTCGGATGCATGTACCATTCGCGGAGGAACAGTTTCAACTGGCTCTTGGCGTAATCCGGATCCACCAGCGCCATGGCGATCATGTGAAACGATAAATCCCAGGCCGCATACCACGGATATTCCCAGGTGTCGGGCATGGAAATGACATCTTCGTTAAATAAATGGATCCACTGCGAGTCACGTCCATTCAAACGCTCGCGCGGCGGAACGGGCTGCGTAGGGTCGCCCTTCAGCCACTCGTTGACCACGAAATGATAATACTGTTTGGACCAGAGAAGCCCGGCGAACGCCTGCCGCTGGACTCTTTTTCCGTCTTCTGAGAGAGTGGCCGGACAGAAGCAATAAAACTCGTCGGCCTCGGCAATGCGGCGCGCGAAGATGCCGTCGATGTCGTGTACCAACGTTGATGGCTGGGATTGTTCGGCCAGCCGCATCCGGATGATTTCCGTCTGTCCGGGAGCAATGTCAAGCTGATACCAGGCACAAGCCTTGGTCCCAGTCTGCGCCGGATTGACTGCGTCCAGCTCGTTATGGATCACGCGGCGGTGGAAGGCGTCCTTGACGTAGGGCGGATTGTTTTCCATGCCCCACAGAGCCTTGGCGTTCGATTCGTTCTCCGTGAACAGCATTGGACGCGAACTGTCCAGCGTGAGTTGATACACGCCCAGGGATTCGTGCCCAATGTCGATCATCGTATCGCTGGACCGCTTCATCGAGGGACGCGGTGCGCCCTGCTTCCAGGCCCACGTATTGCGAAACCACAGCGTCGGCAGTAGATGCAGCGTGGCCCGTTCCGATCCGCGATTGGTCGCGCTGATCCGGATCAGAATGTCGTCGACGCTGGCCTTGGCGTACTCGATCTGGATGTCGAAGTAACGATCGTCATCGAAGACACCGGTGTCGATCAGCTCGAATTCCGGGTCGAGGCGTGTGCGGCGGCGGTTCTCGCCGTACAGTTGCGCGTAGGGAAATTCGGCTTGCGGATATTTGTATAGGCACTTCAAGTAGGAGTGCGTCGGGGTGGCATCGAGGTAATAATAGGTCTCCTTGACGTCCTCGCCATGGTTGCCCTGGTTGCCGGTGAGGCCGTAGAACCGTTCCTTCAGAATCGGGTCGCGGCCATTCCAGAAGGCCGGCGCGAAACACAGGCGCTGATGGTTGTCGCTGATGCCCCCGATTCCGTCCTCGCCCCACCGGTAGGCGCGAAGGTGCGCGTGTTCGAATGGAAAATATTCCCACGCCGTGCCGTCCGCGCTGTAGTCCTCCCGGACGGTGCCCCATTCGCGGTCCGATAAGAAAGGTCCCCATCGCCGCCAGTGCTGCGCGCGGCTGGAAGCGTCGAGAAGCCTGGTTTTTTCAGCGTCCACGAATCAATTATGCGCTTGCGCGGCTGATCCTCGTTGGCAGGGCGTTACGAATCAGATCAATCTTCGGTGGCTTGGTAAATACTACCGTGACGATGTCAAACCGGATCCGGTCCCAGGGAGTTTCGGTCTTGCGGGTATATTCGCGGGCGATACGAAGCAGATGCGCCCGTTTTTCCTCGCCGATGGCGCGCTCCGGAGGGCCGAAGTCGGCCGTTTCGCGCGACTTTACCTCGACGAAAACCAGCGTTAGCCCGTCCCACGCAATCAGATCCGCTTCCGCGTCGCCCGAAGATAGGCGGTAATTGCGCGCCACGACAATGAATCCTTTGGCCCTCAGGAATCGATGCGCCAGGTCTTCGCCGCGCCGGCCGAGCGCCTGCGCAGGGGTCCATTTGCGGCGGCGTGCGAGATGCCGCAGCCGGTCGAAAAATTCCAGGATCAATTCTTAATTGCCCGGAGCCGCCACTCGATCACTTTCCCGCGAACGACGTAACAGAGATAATGCTCCCAGAATCGCCGGTAGCGCGGGAAAGCGTTGACGAGAAATTCGAATCCAAGCCACCTCCACAACGCTAGTAGCTTTACGCGGACCGAAATCTCCTCAAATCGGACGTTCGAGTAATATCCGTAGCCGGCGTTATCCTCGCCGAAATAGCGCAGCGAAAAACTGTTCAGGTGCCAACGGTGGGTAGGATCGCAGAAGGAGCTGAAGTCGGTGTAGTGCGGCGTGACGATGAACACTTCGCCTCCCGCGCGCACCAGGCGGTGAAACTCCTCCATCGTTTTCATGACGTCGCCGACGTGTTCGATCACGTGAACGGCCTGTAGCGCGTCGAACGAGGAGTCGCGGAATGGGTAAGGAAACTGGTCAAGCTCGCAAATCACGTCGGCGCGGCTGGCCGGATTGCGGTCGATGCCGATGGACCCCGGAAGCTTGTTGATACCGCAGCCGACATCGAGGATTCGCATGGTTTAGGACCTTGACAGGCCAGGAACCCGGACCTCCGCCGATCTGCGCGCCGCGACGACAAGCTCGGCAAACGGGCGAGCTTCAAACACGGACGACGCTCCCGTTTGTCGAAGAATTGTAGGGGCCGCATTTTCAATCAGGTCATCGAGAATCTTTCGCATTTGAGCTGCTGTCGGCTGAACGCCATGCCGCGAAAGGGCATTGCGAATCTCACGAAGAATTCCGTCCACCGTTGATCCATAGATGAAGGGGTCCGTACCGTTCAAGTCGCTCAAGGACTTCTGGAGCCGGTGCCGCGACGACTCGAAAACAAACCAGTCGTGCCCGGAGGGAACGGCATACTGCCATCCAACAACTAATCCTAATTCAAAGGGCATATTAAATCGCGGTGTTGCCGGAGGCGTTCGATCGAGTTCCACTAAGGATAAGTCATGAAAGGAATAACGGCAGGCCGAGATGAGCTGAAAGATCCGGTCCAGTCTGCGATCACCGCTCGTCAATTCAAGAGTGGCTCGAGGATTCAGCCCAAACGCCGCAACGCCGGCAATGTAGGCAAGAAAATGATCCTCATAAGCAAGGTCGTAAGGAATGTTCAAGAAGGCGCTGTCCCGCCGGGCTCCAGGCATCTTACCCGGTCTTTAGTCGTTTCTTCCGAGCGGCCGCCCGTTCGGCTTTTTGCTTCTCATCCCGGCGGGCGATAGACTCATCCACCATCTTGATCAGCTCCAGCGTGCGTTTGCGCGAAACGCCCATCAGCTTCGCCGTTTCCCAAACGGTCGGATACGGAGTATCGACGATGACCGGCTTCCTCATGACTTACTTTATCACGCGTAAACATTGCTCAATCGTATCCACCGCGAAATCGGCCTGATCCCTCGTGATCACCAGAGGCGGACAGATGCGGATGGTGTTCGGGCCGGCGCCCAGCACCAGCACGCCCCGTTCGAAACACATTTGGACGAGAACGTCGCGCAATTCCGGCGCGCGCTCCCTGGTCGATTGATCGCGCACCATTTCGATGCCGATCATCAGCCCTAAACCCCGCACGTCGCCGACGCTGGGAAACCGCTTCGGCAGTTCGTCGAGGCGCGCTTTCATATGCCCGCCGACCGTGGCCGCGTTGTCGATCAGCTCCTGCTCCAGCAGCTCAATGGTCGCCAGCGCCGACGCCACGCACACCGGATTGCCTCCGAAAGTCGACGCGTGGGCGCCCGGCTTCCAGTTCATGACTTCGGCTCGGGCGACGGTCGCACCCAGAGGCATCCCGCTGGCGATGCCTTTTGCGATAGTCACAATGTCGGGCTTGACGCCGAAGTGCTCGGCTGCGAACATCTTTCCGGTGCGTCCCATGCCACTCTGAATCTCGTCTAGAATCAGCAAAATACCGTGCCTTTCGGCGACCCGGCGCAGTTCGTCGAAAAACTTCTGCGGAGGCACGACGTAGCCTCCCTCGCCCTGGACCGGTTCGACCACGATGGCCGCCACTTCTTCGGCCGGCAGGGTCTGGCGGAACAGGGTGTCCTCAATCGCCTTCACGCATTCGACCGAACAGGAGTCGGGTGTTTTGCCATAAGCACAGCGGTAGCAATAGGCGTACGGCACATGATGCGCGCCTTGCATGATGGGGAAAAAGCCCTTCTTTTGAATGGCCTTTGACCCCGTCAGGGCCAACGATCCCATGGTGCGGCCGTGAAAGGCGCCGAAGAACGCCACAAACTGCCCCCGCCCGGTATGATATCGAGCCATCTTGATCGCTGCTTCCATGGCCTCCGTGCCGGAATTGCCGAAATAAACGCGCTTTCGCGAATCCCCAGGGACCAGTGACGCGAGCTTTTCTGCAAGCTGCACCATATTTTCGTAGTAAAAATCGGTGCCCGACATGTGGATCAGCTTGCCCGCCTGCTCCCGGATCGCCGCGACGATCTTCGGGTGGCAATGGCCCGTGGCAACCACCGCGATTCCTGCATTGCAGTCGAGGAAGCGATTGCCGTCGACATCCTCCACCATTGCGCCCTCGCCGCGGGCGGCTACCAAGGGGTAACTGCGGGTGTAGGACGGCGATAAAACTGCCTGATCGCGAGTGACCAGCGCTTGCGCCTTCGGGCCGGGCAAGCTAGTGATGAGATGAGGAAAGTCCGGGCGGACTTCGGACTCTATTTTCATAAGGACGCTCCTTCTGGATTGGAACTGGGGCTAAGGCCGATGAGAAGGCAATCTCAGTCGGAGCCGAACAGGGAAGGACGGGATGTCGAAGGGATCGTCATACCTAACTGTATGGTATCACGAAAAGAGCTGAATCCGAACGGGGCAGTCAGTCGTCCATTATATGACTAACAAAGACTAAGATTATTGAACTGTATTCCACTAATATGCTATACTCTTGCTGAAAAGGTCGCTGAATATGGACTTCAACCGATTTACAGAGAAACTACAAGAAGCGGTGCACGCCGCCCAATCGCTCGCCAGCCGTAAAGGCCAGCAGCAGCTCGATGTCGAGCATCTTCTGATTGCCCTGCTCGAACAGCAGGGCGGGCTTGCTCCGTCTATCCTATTGAAAGCGGAGGTTAATCCTGAGAATCTGCACCGCCGTTTGATGCAGGATCTGGACAAAATGCCGCGTGTTTCCGGCACGGCTACCGGAATCGACCAGATTTACGTTACACCGCGCCTGCAAGCTCTTTTGAGCGGGGCGGAACGCGAAGCGAAAAGACTCAAGGATGAGTACATCTCAGTCGAGCATATTCTCCTGGCGGCTACCGAGGAAAAATCCTTTAAAGACATCGGGCTGACCCGAGAACACCTGATGAAAACCCTCCAGGAAGTCCGGGGCAGCCAGCGCGTCACTTCTCAGAATCCCGAGTCGACCTACGAAGCGTTGGAAAAATATGGCCGGGACCTGACAAAACTTGCCGCCGCAGGTAAACTTGACCCCGTCATCGGGCGCGACGACGAGATTCGGCGGGTGATCACGGTGCTGTCGCGACGCACGAAAAACAACCCGGTGCTGATCGGCGAGCCGGGCGTGGGGAAAACGGCGATCGTCGAAGGGCTTGCTGGAAGGATCGTCAGAGGCGACGTGCCGGAGGGACTAAAAGACAAGAAAGTCGTGTCCCTTGACATGGGTGCGCTGATCGCCGGTGCGAAGTTCAGGGGCGAGTTCGAGGAGCGCCTGAAGGCCGTCCTCAAGGAAGTGCAGTCCGCCGAGGGCGGGATCATCCTGTTTATAGACGAGTTGCACACGGTCGTCGGCGCGGGCGCGGCCGAGGGTTCGATGGACGCCGGCAATCTGCTGAAGCCGATGCTGGCGCGAGGCGAACTGCATTGCATTGGCGCCACGACTTTGGACGAATACCGGAAGTACATCGAAAAAGACGCGGCGCTGGAGCGTCGTTTCCAGACCGTGCTGGTGGATCAGCCAACGGTAGACGACACTATTTCCATTCTGCGCGGACTGCGCGAACGCTACGAACTGCACCATGGAGTCAGGATCAAGGATTCGAGCCTGGTGGCGGCGGCGGTGCTGAGCCAGCGCTATATTTCCGATCGCTTCCTGCCCGATAAGGCGATCGATCTGGTGGACGAGGCGGCGGCGAAGCTGCGGACGGAGATCGACTCGATGCCGGCCGAACTGGATGAAACGCTGCGCCGGCAGATGCAGCTCGAAATCGAGCGCGAGGCGCTGAAAAAGGAATCGGACGCGGCATCGAAAGGTCGCTTGAAGAAAATCGAAAAGGAACTGGCCGAGATCAAGACCAGTTCGTCGGCCTTGAAGGCGCAGTGGTCGGCCGACCAGGAAGTATTGCGTAAGCAACGCGATTTGCGCGCGCAAATTGAAGGTGTCAAGCAGGAGATTGAGGTTGCGGAGCGCGCCTACGACCTCAACAAAGCGGCCGAACTGAAGTACGGGAAATTGACTGGACTGGAAAAACAGCTCGAAGCGGCGAAACATGAAACGACGCTGCTGAAAGAAGAGGTGACCGAGGAGGACATCGCACAGGTGGTCAGCCGCTGGACCGGGATTCCGTTGTCGAAGCTGCTGGAGGGAGAAATCCAAAAACTGCTGCATCTCTCCGATGAACTGCATAAGCGGGTCATCGGGCAGGATGAGGCGGTTGACGCCGTAGCCGACGCCGTCATGCGCGCGCGCGGCGGATTGAAGGATCCGAAGCGGCCCGATCGGCAGTTTTCTTTTCCTCGGCCCGACAGGCGTCGGCAAAACCGAACTGGCGAGGGCTCTGGCGCAGTATTTGTTCGACGACGAGAGGGCGCTGATCCGCATCGACATGTCGGAATATCAGGAAAAGCACACCGTTTCGCGCCTGGTGGGCGCGCCTCCGGGCTACGTCGGCTACGACGAAGGAGGCCAGTTGACCGAGGCCGTGCGGCGCCGGCCTTATTCCGTCGTCCTGCTGGACGAAATCGAAAAGGCGCACAGCGACGTGTTTCACGTGCTGTTGCAGGTGCTGGACGACGGGCGCCTGACCGACGGGCAGGGTAGGACGGTCGATTTTAAGAACACCATCATCGTGATGACGTCGAACGCGCCCAAAGACGCTCTGACCCAGCTTTTCCGGCCCGAATTCCTCAATCGCGTGGACGAGATGATCACGTTCCACCGGCTGACGGAGCCGCAATTGAAAAAGATCGTCGATATTCAACTGGCCGGTTTACGCGCGAGATTGGCCGAACGTCATATCGAACTGGTGTTGACCGATGCGGCGCGCGACAGGGTGGTGAAGGTCGGCTACGATCCGGCATTCGGCGCGAGGCCTCTGAAGCGCGCCATTCAGAAGGAGATCGAGACGCCGCTGGCCAGGAAGCTGGTGGCGGGCGAGATCCGCGACGGCCAGAAAGTGGTTGTGGACGAACACGATCGGGAAATGACAATACAGGTGGAATCGGCGGCGCACGCCGAGGCATCTAAAGGATAAGAGGGCATGGAAATGGAAAATAATCTTCGCACACTACCGCTGCTGCCGCTGAAAAACTCGGTGTTGTTTCCGGGCCTGATGATGCCTCTGTCGGTGGGCCGCGCGGCCTCGGTGGGGGCGGTGGAGAAAGCCTTGGCCACGGAGGACAAGGAGATCGTGATCGTCGCGCAGCGCGATCCTTCTGCCGATTCTCCTCGCGCCGAGGATCTGTTTACTCTCGGCACCAGGGCGGTCATTAAGAAAGTCTCCCGCCCGAACGCTTCGCAGATCGAAGTTCTGGTGCTGGGGATGGAGCGCGTGGTCATTGTGAAAGTGGACGACGGCGAAGGCTTCATGACCGCGCGCGTTCGAGCGTTGCCCATGCCCGACGATTCCAGCCGGGAGACGGAGGCGCTGACGCTGGCCATTGTCGAGATGGGATCGAAATTCGTCGGTCTGATCCAGAACGACCGCCTCAATCCGCAGGAAATGGCGCGCATGTTCACCATGCACGAGGACCCTTTGCGGCTGGCTTACATGGTCGCGTCGATCATGAACCTGGAGGGGACGCAGGAGCAGAGCCTGCTGGAATCGCCCACGCGGGTCGAGGCCTTGCGCCTGGTGCACGGCTGGCTATCGCATGAAGTGGAGGTGCTGAATCTCCGCAACAAAATCACGGAAGAAGCGCGCGGCGAAATGTCGAAAGAGCAGCGCGATTACATTCTCCGGCAGCAGAAGAGCGCCATCGAAAAAGAGCTCGGCGAGAAGAACGAGCAGGGGGACGTCGAGGAGCTGCGCGAGAAGCTGAAGAAGGCCGATCTCCCCGAGGATGTTCGTAAGGAGGCAGAGCGGGAGCTCGGCCGTTTGGAGAAGATGAATCCGCAGCAGCCGGAGCACAACGTGATCCGCACGTGGCTCGAATACGTGGTGGAACTGCCGTGGAAGACGCGTAGCGAGGACAACCTGGATATCGCGCGGGCGCGGCAGGTGCTGGACGAGGATCACTTCGGCATCACCAAGGTGAAGGAGCGCATTCTGGAACAGCTCGCGGTGCTGAAGCTGAATCCGGAGGCGAAGGCTCCGATTTTGTGCTTTGTCGGCGCTCCTGGCGTGGGTAAAACGTCGCTGGGGCAATCGATCGCGCGGGCCATCGGGCGCAAGTTCGAACGCATGAGCCTTGGCGGCCTGCATGACGAGGCCGAACTACGCGGCCATCGGCGGACGTACATCGGCGCGATGCCCGGCCGCCTGATTCAGGCCATGCGGCGCGCGGGGGCGAACAATCCCGTGCTGATGCTCGACGAAATCGACAAACTGGGACGCGATTTCCGGGGGGATCCGGCCGCCGCGCTGCTCGAAGTGCTGGACCCGGAGCAGAACAAAGCGTTCCGCGATAACTACCTGGATCTGCCGTTCGATTTGTCGAAGGTGTTGTTCGTTACAACGGCGAATTCGCTGGATACGATTCCGGCGCCTTTGCTCGATCGTATGGAGATCCTGCGCCTTTCCGGTTATAGCGAAGAGGAGAAGGCGCAGATCGCGCGCCGCTACCTGTTGCCGCGGCAGCTTAGTCATGCCGGCTTGACGGCGGAGCAGTGCAACATCACTGAGGAAGCTCTGCTCAAGATCATCAGTTCGTATACCCGCGAAGCTGGCGTGCGGCGCCTGGAGCAGACGCTAGGGCGCGTGATTCGCAAGGTGGCGCTGAAGTTCGCCGAAGGCGTGACGACTGCAGTTACAGTGAAAGTCGACGACGTCGCCGAAATGCTGGGGCCGGAGCCGATTACTCCGGAACAGGCGCGCCGCGAACTGCCGGCGGGCGTGGCCACAGGCCTGGCGTGGACCGAAACCGGCGGCGACGTTCTATACATTGAAGCGACGCTGCTACCCAACGGGAAGGATCTGACCATCACCGGCCAGTTGGGCGAAGTGATGCAGGAATCGGCGAAGACGGCGCGCAGTTTCGTGTGGTCCCATGCCGGGGAACTGGGCATCAACCCGGAATTGTTCCTGAATTCAGGACTGCACATTCACGTCCCCGCGGGTGCGATTCCGAAGGATGGGCCCTCGGCCGGCGTGACGATGACGACGGCGCTGGCGTCCATTTATTCGGGCGTCCCGGCGCGGCAGGATACGGCGATGACGGGAGAAATCACGCTCACCGGCCTGGTTCTGCCCATCGGCGGATTGAAAGAAAAAGTGCTGGCGGCGCGGCGCGCGGGTTTGAAGCGCGTCATCGTTCCGCGAGGCAATCAAAAAGACCTGCGCGATCTGCCCGATGAGGTCCGCAAGGAGATGGAGTTCGTCTTCGCCGATCGCGTCGAGGACGTGTTGCGGGTGATGCTGCCGACCTTGGCATACACACCGGCGAAGGCGGCATAAACGCTGGTGTGTTTCATCGGCTAAAGCCGATGCTGCAAGCTGAAGCTCGCGCCACCAATCGATAAGGAGGGAACTTGAAAATCGGAATCCTCGGAACCGGCGACGTCGGGCGGGCGCTGGGTAACGCGTTCATCGCCCTCGGCCATGAAGTCAAGATGGGCTCACGCGACGCGCGCAATCAAAAGGCCGTCGAATGGGCCTCGACCTCGGGAATCAACGCGTCAACAGGCACGTTCGCCGACGCAGCAAACTTCGGCGATGTCATCGTGCTGGCGCTGCTGTGGAGCGGCGCGGAGAACGCGTTGAAGCTCGCCGGACCGGAGAATTTCGCGGGCAAGGTGGTGATTGACGCGATCAATCCGCTGGTTTTCGAGCCCGGAAAGCCTCTCGCGCTCGCGATCGGCCATACCGATTCGGCGGGCGAGCAGGTGCAGCGATGGCTGCCCGCCGCGCGCGTGGTCAAAGCGTTCAACAGCGTCGGCCACGCGCACATGTTCAAGCCCGATTTCCCCTGCGGTCCTCCGGACATGTTCATCGCGGGCAACGACCCGGCGGCGAAGCAGACTGTCACCGGGATCTTGACGGATTTCGGCTGGGCAACCATCGATGTGGGCGGCATCGAAGGGTCGCGCCTGCTGGAGCCATTGTGCATCCTGTGGGTCGGTTACGGAATGCGCACAGGCACGTGGAATCACGCCTTCAAGCTACTGCGGAAATGACGAAGGCCCCCGTTAGAAGTAGTAGCGCAGCGCGAACTGCATCACCCTAGGCGAGCCGAGCTGGCTGGTGAACTGGCCGAAACTGCTGATCGACCCCACGCTCAGCGACACGCCGCTCATCACCGCCGTATTGGTCAGGTTGAACGTCTCCCAGCGAAGTTGCAGCTTGTGCGGATTGTCGCGAATCGTGTAGAGGTAAAACTCCTTCGACAGGGACAGGTTGATCGCGAACGCTCCGGGCACGCGCAGGACGTTGCGATCGCCGCTGTTCCCGGGAAGTGTAAACGTGAACTGTTGGAACGCCGCCGCCGGATTGGTGAACAGGTTCGGAGCTCCCTTTCCGCCGGCTACCGGCGCAGGAGCACTCTTGTCGACTGTAGTCGTCACCGGTCCGATCTGGGTTGCGTTCGCGGTGATTTCCCAGTTCGTCGCCCAGTTGCTGCCGTCACCGACGCTCACAGGCGTAACGCTCTCCCACTGCGCCGTGGGCACCAACTGCCACCCGCCGAGAATCGCGTCCACCGCGCGGCCCGAATTCGCCAGGAATTTGCGATCTTTGCCGAACGGCAACTGGTAAACGACGAATGTGTTCAGGGTGTGGCGCGCGTCATAGTTCGAATAGCCCCAGCTTTGTTGCGAAACCCAATCGTTCTGCAGCACGCCGCTGAACGATCCACCGTTTTCCGAGCTTGATGCCAGATCGCGGGAACTGCCCAGCGTATAGTTGAAGTTCAACGTCAACCCGCTGCTGAATCTCTTGCGGGCCGTCCACTGCATCGCGAAGTAATCGCCTCGGCCCACCGAGCTCCAGGCCGACAGCGCCGAGAATTGCTCGTTGAAAATCATTCCCGGACCGTAGATGCCGCAGGCCGGGCTGCAATTGATGTCGATGGCCTGCAACGCCGACGTATAGTCGGGCGAGTAGCCGGCTCCGAACTGCTTATAGGCTTGCTGCGTAGCCGTCAATCCGTTACCCGCCAGACCGGGGTACATATCCTCCCAGAACGGCTGCTTCGCGATATTCGCGACCGCCACCGGGTTTACTCCGTCGTTATACTGCGCAGCCAATATCTGCGCCGCCTGATAATACGTCTGGCCCGATTTCGGATCCTTCAGGTTAGTCGGTTGCGCCAGATCCTTGTTCACCAGCGACCGCCGCGATTGACGCATCACGTACGCGCCCTGAATAAACCATCCGTGCCCGAACTCGCGTCCGATGCTCAAATCGGTGTTCATGGTGTACGGCGCCTTCAGCGTATCGTCAATACTATTGGTGATCGCAAACAGGTTCGGATAGGTCGCCGGAAAGCCCGCCGCGGGCGGAGTCGGGAACAGGCTCGCCGGCGGCGAATAGAAGCCCGTATAGCGGGGCGCGGTTGCCGAGGTGAGCGAACTCGACGGGTTCGTCAGCGACGTCGAAAGTCCGAACGCCGAAGCCGAATAGGTCTGCGCCAGCGGCTGGCCGACCAGATCGTAGTACATGCCCCAGCCGGCTCGGATCGACGATTTGCCAGGTCCGCCGAACAGGAACTTCGAAATACCGCTTGTCCCCTGCGGCGAGTACGCAACGGAGAAGCGAGGCGCGAAATTGGTCAAGTGATTTGGATAAAGACTCCGCGCTCCGGGCGCAGTCGGGGCGATGTAGGTAATCAACCCCGCCAGGCCCTGCGGAGCGCCGACCGAAGCCAGATCGCCGCGCTCATAGAACCAGTCGCCGATCGACTGATTGGTCGACGTCTGCTGGCCGTTCGCCTCGTAAATCGGAGGCATGATGGAGTGCCGGATTCCGTAAGTCACCGTCAAGGCGCGTGTGACCTTCCAGGTATCCTGTGCGTACCATTCAAATTCCTTGTTCCGGAAGTCTCGCAGTACGGGAGCTCCCAGCGGCAGGGTCGTGCCATTTACCAGGTAGTTGATGTTTTCGCTGCCCTGCGCCTGGATCCCCAGTAGCGTTGCGGCGGCATAGGTGTAGTTGGTGCGGAAACCGCCCGAAAGGTCGGCGGGTTGCAGGTCTTTGCCCGTGCCGATCAGCCAGGACGGATTCGAACTCGTGTTGCTGTAAGAGTGCGAATAACTGATCGACTGGTTCGAGACAAACCGGAACACCCCACCAATGCGGATATCGTGAGCGCCTTTGGTCCAAGCCACATCATCGGCGACCTGGTGGACCGGGATGATGCGCGCGGTTCCTGTAGTCGTCGGGTTGATGGTCGTCAGACCGCGGAACTGAGCATAGTTGCCGGAGAGGACGCCCGTCGTCTCGTTGGCCCAGCGGGTGATCCCGTAGCGGGCGGTGTTCACCAGGTTCGGCTTCAGCGTAGCGGTGTAGCCCACCGCAATTCCTTTTGCGTTGGTCAGGGTTACCGACGACGGAGCCTGCCCGGGGAACTGTGGGAGGCCGTCCTGGCTGTCGTTCTGCAATTGGCCACGGATGAACACCATGTGCTTGCCGGCCGAATCGACGTTCCAGTCGAATCGGGAGATGTAGGTGTTTTGATTGGCATGCTGAGGGGCGGTAAACCGCAGGCCGATGAAGTTGTAATTGTCGCCCAAGGTGGCGTCGTTGCCGGCCGGATATTGCTTGAGCAAAGCCAGGGCAGCCTGATTGATTCCGATGCCGGCCGGGTCCTGCGCCTTCAGTCCGGCCGCGTCCACCTGCGTGACAGTCCCTGAGGTTGTCACGTATTGCAGAATGCCGGATCGCATTAGCGCGGAAGGGACTGTGGGGACTGAGGAAGGTGATCCCGCGCTCGCGTCGCGCCGGCCTTCATAATTGATGAAGCCGAACAATTTGTTTTTCTTGATCGGGCCGCCCGCCGAGCCGCCGAAGATGTTGATCAGAAGCGCCGGTCTCGGTACCCCTGTGCGGTTAAAGAAGAACTGGTTTGCCGCCGTCTCCGTGCCGCGGCGATACTCGTATAGCGATCCATGCAATTCGTTCGTTCCGCTCTTGGTCACCAGCGCGATCTGCGCGCCGGAACTTCGGCCTTCGTCCGCGTTGCCGTTGGTCGTCGTGGTGCGGAATTCCTGCGTCGAATCGAGCGTCACGCGCAGAACGGAGGTAAACGCCGCGCGCGTATTCTGGTTGTTCACGTCGATTCCATCCAGCGTCGCATTCCCCTGGTCGGATTTGCCGCCGTTCACGTTTCCGCCGCCTGAAATCGAGCCGTCGGCGTTTTGCGTGCCCGGCGTCACGCCCGGCTGGAACATCAGAAGCGCCGCGACATTTCGTCCGTAGGAGGGCAGGTCGAGAATCTGCTGCGTGTTGATCGCATTGCCGAGCGTCGCGTCCTGCGTGTTCACCTGCACCGCGCTGGCTTCCACGGCGATGGTAGTCGTGGTCGAGCCGACCTTTTCGAACGTGACATTCACCGTCGTCGCGGTGCTCACCAGCAGTTCGATATTGTTGACGACCACGTCCGAGAAGCCGGGATGCTTCGCAGTCAGCCGGTAGTGGCCCGGCGTCACCGCGGGATAGTTGTATCGGCCCCCGCTGTCGGCGCGAGTCGTCTGCTCGCCGCCCGTCGCGATGTTCGTCAGAGTTAAGGTAGCGGCTGGAATCACCGCCCCAGTCGGATCGGAAACCACGCCGCTCAGCGACGATCCCGATTGACCGAACGCAAAAACGGTTAAAAGTGAAAACACGACGACTAACAGCAAAGTTCGCATGCGACTCCCCTTTTCTAAACAAGTCTTGCTACAGGTGCCCCAAACTGTTCCAACTTGCCGCTACAGGCGGTAACACGAACTCGGTGTGTGTTCTAAATGTGATAGCAGATTCAGCAGCGTTCGTCAACATGGAATTGTAACTAGATCGTGAGAATTGTAACCCTTCGGCGCGTTCGTGCGTCCATATACACCCACACTGCGCTTTTGCCACAATAAGATCAATACCTAATGACCGGATCCGATACCCGCCAGAAATTTCTAGATTATTTTGCTGCCCGCGGCCACCGCGTAGTGCGAAGCTCTTCGCTCGTCCCGGCGAACGACCCCACGCTGCTGTTCACCAACGCGGGAATGAACCAGTTCAAAGACGTTTTCCTGGGCCAGGAAAAACGCGATTATTCGCGCGCCGTTACCTCCCAGAAGTGCGTCCGCGCCGGCGGCAAGCATAACGATCTCGATAATGTCGGCTACACCCGCCGCCATCTCACATTTTTCGAGATGCTCGGCAACTTCTCCTTCGGCGATTACTTCAAGCGCGAAGCCATCGACTTTGCCTGGGAACTGGTCACCAGGGAATACGCACTCCCGAAGGACAAGCTCTACGTCACCGTGTTTCGCGAGGATGACGATGCCGAGAATCTCTGGCAGGAAGTCACCGGCATTCCGAAAAGCCGCATTTTCCGCCTCGATGAGAAGGACAATTTCTGGCAGATGGGCGAGACCGGGCCTTGTGGTCCATGCTCGGAGATTTTCTACGATTTTGGCGACATCGCCGGTCCTGGCGAATTTCCGCACGATCCAGGCGAGCGCTTCGTCGAAGTCTGGAACCTCGTCTTCATGCAGTTCGATCGCGACGCAACCGGCAGGATGACCCCGCTGCCGAAGCCGTCCATCGACACCGGCATGGGCCTGGACCGATTCTCCGCGGTTATGCAGGGCGTCCTTTCCGTCTACGATACGGATCTCGTCCGCCCCATCATCGACCGCGCAGGCGAGTTGCTCGGCAAGATGTATGGTGACGATTCCCGTGCCGACACCGTCCTGCGCATCAACGCCGACCACGCCCGCTCCACCGCGTTCCTCATCAACGACGGCGTCGTGGCCTCGAACGAAGGACGCGGTTATGTCCTGAGAAAAATCATGCGGCGGGCAATGCGCAACGCCCGCATGCTGGGCACGGTCGATCCGTATCTCTACAAGCTCACCGGCTTTGTCGCCGAGCACATGCGCGACGCCTACCCGGAAATGATCGAAAGCATCCCCCGCGTCGCCCGCGTCGTCAAGGATGAAGAGCATCGCTACGCGACCACGTTCCAAGTGGCGGAGAAAGTGTTTCACGACGAGGCAAAAGCGTCCGTCGGGGGCATTCTCCCCGGCGCGGCGTCGTTCAAGCTGTACGATACGTACGGCCTGGCGCTCGACGAGCAGGAAGAGATGGCCCGCGAAGCCGGCGTCACCATCGACCGCGAAGGCTTTTCGGTCGAGATGGAAAAGCAGCGCACCCGCGCCCGCGCGTCCTGGAAGGGAGCCGATAAAGCGCAGGTAAATCCCGTCTATCAGGCCCTGCCTCGCACCGAATTTATCGGCCGTGAAACGCTGGAAGCCCCCGCCACGGTCACTGCTGTTCTCGATGGCGAAATCGCCCTCGACAAAACTCCTTTCTACGCCGAAGCCGGCGGCCAGGTCGGCGACACCGGCGTGCTGCTCTCGAGGGAAACAGGAGAGCCCGTAGCCATCGTCGAAACCACCCGCTCCGCCGCCCCCGGCAAGAGCGTTCATAAAGTAAAACTCGTCGGCCTGGTGAAGGAAGGCGAAAAAGTCATCGCCCACGTCGATCCCCAGGCCCGCCGCGCGACCATGCGCAACCACACCGCGACCCACCTGCTGCACGCTGCCCTGCGTACCGTGCTCGGAACTCACGTCAAACAGGCCGGCAGCGTTGTCGAGCCATCGCGCCTGCGCTTCGATTTTACGCATTACACCGCCATGGACGCCGACGAACTCGCCGAAGTCGAGCGCCTCATGAACGAACAGATTCTGCTCAATCGCGAAGTGACCACCAACGTCATGGATCTAGACCAGGCCCTTTCGACCGGCGCGATGGCTTTGTTTGGCGAAAAATACGGCGACAAAGTGCGTGTCGTCTCCATCGCCGATTTCAGCAAGGAACTCTGCGGCGGCACGCACGTCACCCGCACGGGCGATATCGGCATCTGCAAGATCGTCTACGAGGGCTCCATATCCGCCGGAGTCCGACGTATTGAAGCCATCACAGGCGAAGCAGTGCTGCGCTACTTTCAAGATAAGCAGGCGGAGGCGGCTGCGCATGTCGAAAAACTAGTCGCCAAGGAAAAATCGCTCGAACACCAACTGGCTCAGCTGAAAAACAAAGCCGCACAGGCCGAGGCAGACATGCTCGAGCCTCGCGAGATTAAGGGCGTCAAGGTTCTCGCTGCGCAAGTCAACGGTTTCGACCGCGCGCAACTCCGCACGCTGGTCGATTCGCTCCGCAATAAATGGAAGACTGCGGTGGTTGTCCTGTCCTCCATCGAAGATGGCAACGTAGCGATCGTCAGCGGCGTCACGAAAGACTTGACGCAGAAAGTCCACGCTGGAAAACTGGCGGGATCGGTCGCGCAAGCCGTCGGCGGAAAAGGTGGCGGACGGCCCGACATGGCCGAAGCCGGAGGTAAGGACGCATCCGCGTTGCCCGGCGCCTTGGCGCAAGTTTACAACTCCGTCGAGGCGATGCTGTAAATGGAACACTTTGATGTCGTGATTGCGGGAGCGGGCCCTACCGGTCTGGCCTGCGGCATCGAACTGAAGCGCCGCGGCGTCGGTGCCGTCCTCATCGATAAAGGCTGCGTCGTCAATTCGCTTTACAACTACCCGACCAACATGGTGTTTTTCACCACGCCAGAGCTTCTGGAAATCGGCGACATCCCCATGACATCGCTAAACGACAAGCCTGTCCGCACCGAAGCGCTGAAATATTACCGCAAAGTTGCCGAGCATTATAAGCTCGATATCCGCCAATATCAGCACGTCAGCCACGTCTCAGGAGATGATGGAGCGTTCATCACCCATTCCACCGATTCTCACGGCTGTCCGCACGAATATGGGTCGAAAAAGGTCGTTTTTTCCACCGGCTATTACGACGTTCCCAACATGTTGAACGTCCCGGGCGAGCATCTGCCCAAGGTGATCCACTATTACAAGGAAGCACATCCTTATTACAATCATGACGTTATCGTCGTGGGGGCCAAGAACTCCGCGGCCATCGGCGCGTTGGAACTGTTGTGGTCCGGCGCTCGTGTCACAATGGTGCATCGCGGTCCGGGTATCCATCAGAACGTCAAGTACTGGATCAAGCCGAACATCGAGAACCGTATTAAGAGCGGAGAAATCAACGCCTATTTTCGCTCAAAAGTGGTTAGAATTGACGAACTTAGTGTCACAATAGACACTCCCGACGGCGAGAAAACGCTCAAAAACGACTTCGTGTTCGCCATGACCGGATATCGCCCCGATTTGACGTTTTTAGCCGCCCACGGCATCCGCCTCGACCCCGAAACGCAGCGCCCGTACACGAATCCGGAAACACTAGAAAGCGACCGCAAGGGGATCTATCTGGCAGGTGTACTGGTGGCGGGAATGCACACCAACGAAATTTTCATTGAAAACGGCCGCTTTCACGGCAAGATCATCGCTGAGGCGATCAGCGCTCTTTGAGCAGTTTTTCGATTTGCGGACGCAAGCCGATCATTTCCTGCAATTCCGGCGTGCCCTTCACGTCGCTTTGCGCGCGGATCATGCCATGGCGATCGATCAGCACCACTTGCGGGTACACCCACCGCTCCATCACAGAAATCCCTAAGTAGCCGAGAACGCTGTCCGGAGTGCTCCGTCCAATGGGAATCGTCGGCGCGTAGAGGCGAGCGAACTCGCGGACGACAGCGTCGTTTTTCGCTTCCGGATTGAACGCGATACCGATCGCTTGCAGTCCTTCGGAGCCGAACGCTCCCTGCAATGCCGTGAAAACTCTAGCAGTATTCTGGCAGTGCGGGCAGGTGGTGGCGAAAAATCCCAGCAGCACGACCTTGCCGCGATAACCGGTGAGCAGGCTTTGCTTCCCGCCCGGCTCGACAATCGTGAGCTCCGGCGATTTGCGCGGCAGAGGCGGAATCGCCAGCGCGATCGCTGCGAATAAAAAGAAGGCACAGATCCGGCGCATTACAATCCCTTTGTTCCCATCGGCTTGCCGCCCTTAAGCAGATCGGTGATTTTCTGGCGCAGAGAACCTTCCTCCTGCAAGGCTTCGGTGCCTTGGGGAGAGCTCTGTTCGACGATCATGCCTTTTCTGTCGATCAGGAGAACTTGAGGCACCATCCAGGGATTCTTATCGCTTACTTGCAGATAATCGAGGACCGTTTGGCGCTGCGGCAAATAGCCGACCGGGAAGCTGGGATGGAAATTCTGTATGAAGCTGGTCACCAGCGATCCGTTAGTGTCGTTGATCGCCACCGCCACCGGCTGAAAGCCTTTTGCTCCCAGCTCCTCGTGCAGTTTCGTGAGCACGCCGCATTCCGCCTGGCAGTGCGGGCACGTGGTCAGGATGAACACCAGCGCGACCACTTTCCCGCGGTAGCTTGAAAGAAGGGTCTGCTTGCCGGACGGCTCGAGGATCGTGAGCTCGGGCGCTTTACGAGGCGTCGGCGGCTGCGCCAAAAGCGACCACGAAACAAGAGAGAGAACCAGAAGAAGCGACGAAATCCGCATAATCCGATCTTACCGCAGACCTTCGATGGACGTAACGCCGGTACCGGATACCCGCAGCTCGAACTTACCGGAGTCGCCGGAGCCGTAAACGTGATCGGCCGCGCGCTCCGACATCAGCATTTGCTTCCATTTCCCTTTCATGACGCGCTGATAGAGCTCGAAGAAGTGCCGAGCCGCTTCGGGCGTCGACCATTGCGACGCGTAGGTCAGCACGGGATACTTTTCGCGCTTATGTTCAAATAACCGGAATGCTCCGCCGCGCCACTGGCTGGCCGCCGCGCGCCCTTCTTTGTCGCCTACCCACTGCCGCAGCAGCATGGAATGATCGAGCTCGCCCACACTGCCGTCGTTCAGCACGCGAAATTCCTTCTGAACCGCTTTGTCCAGCGCCGGAGGGTCGACGTCGACCGGCTTTTCATCCTCCAAATACGCCTTGGGATGCAAGATCTGCTGCGTACTCAGCGGCGGGCGGTTAAAAGGTTGGTCGAAGCTTCTTCCCCCCATCTGATGATAAATCGCGTCCTGGAATTTCATCCCCTCGTCGTAAGGAAACACCAGCGATTCACGGAGGTACAGAGGCTCCTTGGAAAACACAGGAAAATCGGAGCCGCCGGCGCCGGAGTTGTCGGTCAGCTTTTCGATCATTTCCTGGGAAACTTCGGCTTTGCCGCCGTTGCGCCTGGAAACATAGGCCCAGGTGAGCCACGTCGCCTGGCCCTCCATCACGGCCTCGCGCGCCGTGGACGCGTCGTCGTCGGGCGAGCCTTTTTTCAGGTATTTTCCCAAAGGGTGCTGCTGATCGGCCAAAGCGTGCGCCAGCTCATGCACCAGAGCGACGCGCTGTTCCGTTCCTTCGGACGTCGAATCGAGCACGAAGAGGCGCTTTTTCGAATAATCGTAAAACGCCGCGGCCTGCTCGCTCACCAGGTCCACGGTTTCCTTGGCGAGATCGAAATCCTGCGGGATGAACCCGAACATTTTGAGCGTCAGTTCCTCGGCGTGAACCTCTTTGTTGTTGGAGGAGCCCTTCATGCGCGATTCCACCTGGCGGCGGAATTCGTCCTTGGTGATGATTTTCGCGGGGACCTTGCGCCGGACAGGCCAGCCGGTGATATCGGAAAGCGCCGACGTCATTTCGTCGACTTCCTGAAACAGACTGGAGGGTTTCTGCCCGGCCGGCGCTGGAACGGCCAACAGGGCCAGCAGAACGAGACGAACCAACATTCACCTTCACAGTAACATTCCGGTTACGCTAAACTGAAATCTACATGGCAGAAGACAAACTCTACAAAGCCGAATACATGGGTAGCGGCACGTTCATCATCAGCAAGCCGAAGCGCAAGGCGGCCAAGCGCCGCCAGTCGCAGCTGAAGCACCCGCGGCGCGGCGCGCGAAAGTAGCGTCCGCAGAAGCGCATGCTGTCGAAATGGCTTGCCGTGCTGGCCGTTGCCGGTCTGCTCGCGTGCGGCGCTCCGATTCAAAACACCTCTCCGAGAACCACTCTTGAACTGGAGGAGTTTCTCTTCGTCCTGAACCCGCTTACCAAGGGAGCGGAAGGCGGCGCACATGTTTTGTGGATCCCTCCGCCGCTGCAAAAATACTGTCTTGGAAAAACAGCCCAACAGTGCAGCACCATCGATTACTGCATCCGAACAACGAACCGCAACGTCTCGATGTGTCATAACCTGGGCATAGATCTGGCGCGCTTGCCAACCTATCCTCCGCACACCCGTCCCAGGCGTCTAATCAGCGTTACCTATTTTCCAAAAGCTCCGATCAAGGGTTTTGACACCCTTCGAAACTTTCTGGCCAGCAAGCCCGCGGCGACCTTCGACCGCCTGTCGCTCAGCGGGCGAATCAAAGCCAGAATAAAGTTCACCCGATCCTCCGACGACGATGATTTCGACCTGCTGGAAGTGTTGGCGGTGCCGCCTTTTTAAACACAGACCGCCGACTTGGCAGGGCATGGCCCTGCCCCACAACGACAGATTGCGTCCGACTGTGGCGCGGGGGCCATGCCCTGCAAAAAAGTTTTTCCGCAGCCTGGTCAGCATGCGGACAGGCGCAAATAATTATGACGCCGTGTTTAGCTACGGCGACACCCACAGCGGCAGATCCGCCGTAGTTTTTTGCGACGCCTCGGCGTGGATGGTCACGGCCAGGCCTTCGTCGAGCGCCGCTTCGTCGATCTCGGTGAAATCGTAGGTCGCCAGCATCCGGTAATCGCCCGGCGGCAGGCCTTCGAAGTGGTAATTTCCATCGGTATCCGCGATCGTCATCCGGTATCCTCTTAGCGAACGCTTGGCGGATTCCGCCAACGGCCACAGGAACACCGGCGCTCCGGGCACCGGTTTGCCTTCCTTCGTCACGCTGCCGCCGATCTGCGCCGCTTTATCGGCTACCGTGATCCGCACCCGCGCCAGGCTGCGCATGTCCAGGAAGACATCGAACCACTCCACCGATTTCTCGATTTGCAGCTCCCGGCGCACCTGCCCCTGGAAATTCGCGATCGATTCGACGTACTTGTCCGCGCCGGCCTGCGCGGTCAGCTCCCAATGTCCGGCCAGCATGGTCGCGCGCGGCGTGGTGAGCTGCTGTTCTGCCCCGGCGTCGTACAGGTCCTGCCTGCGCCCTGTGACGGTGACGGGAAAATCCATCGGACTGGACGATCCGGCTCGGCGGATATCGAATTCCACCGTCGGCGGAGGCTGGAGCTTCACTGCGGCCGACAGATTGCTCTTGTCTGCAAACAGTTCGATATATCCCGATTCCTGTCCGTTGAGAAACTCGGCGGTGACTTCATAAACCGCGGGTGACAGACTCACGAAGTGATACGTGCCTCCGCAATGCCCCTGCGTGGTCCTTTGCATGGTTTCCGAGGTCAGCGTGACCTTGATCGTTTCCGCGGAAAAACACTGCAACTCGCCGCCGAGCTGGAACAGCGAACCGAATTCCGGATGCACGTCGGCGTCGGGCGTGTCCTCGTCCAGCCTCACGTCGTGGGCTCGCGCTTCTCTCACTTCGCGCGACTGAGGACCGAACGTCGGCAGCATTCCGGACCCGTCCTCCAGCGTGTGCGCGGTCGTGCGCACCCAGTATTTCCCTGTGTCCAAGCCATGGATGCGGTACACGCCGCGATCGTCCGACGTCCCTTGCGCTACCACCCGCAGAGGTAGATGTGCGCGATACGCGACCACCGGCACGCCCTCGATGCCGACGCCGTTCTCGTCCAGCACACGTCCGGTGATGGCGCCTTTTCGATGCATGCGCAGTTGTGCGAACAGGTCGGAATCCTTGGTCACCAGAATCGGCGTTCCCTGCCCGTTCGGACGGCGCTGGCCATAGGCGCCGGGGAAATAACCGTTGCGCGTCGCGATCAAGAAGTAATATCCGTCCGGCACACTGAAAAACACGAACTGCCCGGCGGGGCCCGTGCGCATCTGCATCTGCTTCAGATCGATGTTGTCGGCGCGCGGCACCGGAACCAGCCGCACGGAGGTCCGCGAGAGGGAATATCCGCTGGCGAACTCCTGCACCGTCCCCTGCACGACGCCTCCTCGAAGGGCAGCCGCCAGCAGTAGGAGCCCTACCGAGCCGCGGCCATAGGGAGCAGTGGCCATTTATTCCGCCAGCTTCTTCCACCAGATCACCAACCCCGTCATCACCATCGCCGCCAACGCCAGGCTGGAAATCGATACCACAATATGCGACGCCAGCCCGAAAATGTCTCCCGTGTGGATCGACCGGTTGAAGCGGATCCAGCGGTATCCCTGCGATTCGTTCTCGAAATTGTGCACCGCCAGCACTTTGCCGCTATATTGATCGATGGCGATCGAGCTGTGCACGGCCTCGGATGTCTCCTCCGGCACGCGCATCAGCACGGCGTACGCCCCGGTAGCACGCATGGGCCTCACCATGACCGCGGGGACAGCTTTGGGCATGGTCCGGCGCGCGATGTCGAGCACCTGGTCCGCCATGATCGGCAACGCTCCCGGCACCACCGTCGACGCTACGGATCGCACCCGCTCCGGCGGAGAAGATCTGGTGACGGCGTAAAAAAACTTCTCTCCGAAGCCGAAGCCGATCAGAATTCCCGTGAGCGAGGAGATCGTGAGAAACAACGCCGCGTAAATCCCGATGACCTGGTGAGCGTCGTGAAACAAGCGATGCCAGGGAATCCTGAAGTTGGTCGCCTTGAATTGCACGGTCAGGCGCTTCGCTCGCCACCACAGAATCACGCCGGTGGGAACCATCAGCAGCAGGACAAGCCCGGCGCAGCTGACCACGATCTTCCCTTTCGCGGCCAGGTCGGGCATCGATTGGGGGTCCGGCACCAGGCGCAGGTGAATCTGGTGGATGTAGGCGAGGGCGCGGTCGCTGTTGGACTGCCCTATTTTGCTGCCGAGAACGCTTCCGTCGTACGGATTCAAATACACGGTGGTCCCGTCGCCCATCGGCATCATCTGGGCCAGATTCGCCGCCCGCGGAAACTGAATGGCCAACACGCGCGAATGAAAACGGTTCTGCGCGATCGAAACCATGTCGTTTTCGGGCAGTGGTTGGCTCCCGGGGGTGACGTACCACAGGTCCGGATGCAGCCAATGGTCGATATCGGCTTCGAACGCCATGATGCTGCCGGTGACTCCGAGAATCGCCAGGAAAATACCGCTGGCGAGGCCCAGGCACAGATGGATGGTCAGAACAATTTTTCGAACCGTCATCGACTGCATCTTCTGACGATAGACGAAACAGCCTCCGAAAGTGTGGAGGGGCTTAAGAGGGAAGCCGCTGCCATTTGGAAGTTCGCTCCTAATGAGCGGGTGGGTTCATGAGGCGGGATGAATCGAGGTTACTCAGGCGGATAAGTGGATGCGAGCGGCTCCCTCTTCGCGTGTCAGCTACGTGCTTACAGTAAGCCGCGTGTTGCGCACCTTCCTACGGTCGAATCGTTTATTCCATTGAATAAGCGGGAGATATTGCCGCGGAAATAATGTCACCACTTAGACTAATTTTCTCAAGCCATCCTGGGCCGGGCCGATGTGGTCAAGAGACAGGCCATGACGCGGTTCCTAAATCTGACAGGTCGGACCTTTCTCCTGATCTGGGTCTCCACTGGCCTGCTGCTGGCGATCGCACAGGCGACCGGGATCCTATATACCAGTCCGGTGCAGGCCGCCGCTGCCGCGCTCGTCCTCTCCATCGGCCTGGCGCGGGCAGTTTCGCACCTGCGGACATCGGCGTGGCGTGACCTGATGAACGCGGTACGCGAAGGCGAGCGTTCCGGCAGCTTCACGCCCGATTTTCCGCTGAACTCGTCTTTAGCGGAAGTGAATCGACTCTCGGAGGCGCTCAACGGAGCGGCTCGGTCCATTGCCCGTTCCCAGATGGACCTCGACAGGGCCTATCTGCAATTCGTCGAGACGATGGCGCAGGCGCTGGACGCACGCGATCCTTACACCGCCGGCCACAGCTTGCGGGTCGCCGCCTATTCCCATGCGCTGGCGCAAGCGATGGGGCTTCCCGAGGAGGACGCGGAAACCATCCGCATCGCGGCACAGCTTCACGATATCGGGAAAATCGGGATTCCCGACGCGGTACTGCAAAAACCCGGCCTGCTGACGCCGGAAGAGTACGGGCTCATCAAGCTGCATCCGCAGATAGGCCGGAAAATTCTCGAAAAAGTGGGACGGTTCGAAAGGCTGCTGGCGGTGGTGGAACTGCACCACGAAAATCACGATGGCACCGGCTATCCCTACGGACTAGCCGGGTATCGGGTGCCGATCGCCGCCCGCATCGTCCACGTGGCCGATTCATTCGATGCCATGACGACGACGCGATCCTACCGCCCGGCGCTATCTTTGCGCTCGGCGATGCATGAGATCGAAAGGAACGCCGGCCGCATGTTCGATCCGGTGGCAGCGAAAGTCTTCCTCAGGCTTATAGCCGACCGGCAGATCGAAATCGGCAGCCTGGAGGAGACCGAACAAACTCCAGCCCGAGAACGCCTGGCGGTCTAGCAGTGATGCAGGCTGCGGCCGGGGCCCGTAAGAGTGGGTGTGAAAAAGAGCTAGCCTGCTTCCAGAAGGCGCTGTCGGACTCCCGACGGTTGCGGCTCCAAAAACTTCGAGCAGCGCTTTTGGGAACCCCATGCGCTTGGCGGGCCGCGTGGACGCTTTGTCGATGCTTGTGGCGGGGCCGGAACAGGCGTCGAGAAGAGTCTCGACGCGGCACGCCATGGGCGTGCGCCACAAATACGCAGACTCTTGTTCATCGGGTTTCTTTCGCGTCTGTCCGCATGCTGACGCATGGCGGTTCCGATACGCTGATTCATCGGGCGAGTCGGCGGCTTCCAGGGGCTTCGTCGTAGGCTGGCCTGGTTGATTTGGGCCTTCGTAAAAACGAAGCCATCTTCGGAGTGGTCGTATATTTCTACTTTAGTTTCATATATTTACATGACGTATGGCACTTTGTCTTTCGGTGAGTCCGTGGCGGGGGGCGTTGGCTCGGTTGGTTTCGACGGTTAATGACATTTCTTGTCCTTTCGTATAAGGACAAAACATTGGGCGTCGCGGGGAGAGGGCGAAGTCGCTTTTTTTGGAGCCCGCTAGTAAATCCGGTGAGCCTTTAGAGGGTCGAACGCCGGAGCCGTAAACCCAGCCAGCCTCTCCAGCCATCCGAGCGAGTACTTCGCGGTCGCCTCCATCGCATGGCCGAAGCTATTATGATGTTTCGGCTGAGGGTCCGTTTGACCGTCCGCAAAATGCCCCGGGGGTGGGGGCGGAGGAGGAGGAGGCGGAGGAGCTTGCCCCTTGCCCGAATCGCCCACGCCGGTCGAACCGCCGCCGCCCGTGCTTGCGCCGATGCCGCGGTTGGCGCGCATCGCCATCAGGTTCGCCGCGTCCTTGATCGCGTTCACCGCGTAGCGCAGAATTGTTCCCTTGTCGATCCGGCCTCCGGCAATCGGCTGCGACTTGTACACTTTAATCGAATCGCCCGGCCCCAGCATCTTGGGGCTGTCCGAAGGCAGCAGCGCGTGGCGGACTTCCACCAGTCCTTCTTCCACTTCCACCAGCGTCGTCTCGTCGTTATCGTCGACCGTGACGTCGAACGTGGTGCCGCGCACTGAAATGACCGCGGTCGGCGTCAGGATGCGGTTCGGATTCGGGACATTGCCCCAATGCTCGATGTGCACGCGAATGCGCCCGACGAGTAGGTCGATCATGTCCTTCACGTTCCAGGCATTCTTGCGGAAAACCAGGTTGGTGTTCGGATACACCTCGAACGTGCTGCCGTCCGACACCTGAAACACGGCGTGGCCATCCGGTCCGGTGACGATCATTTCCTGCACCTGCACCAGGCTGCCCTCGCTGAGCGCGATGGGCCTCATATCTTTTAGTACCGACACCTGACCGCTCATCGTCAAAACTTTAGCGGCATACTGGCCGGAGTCGGAGGGAGGTGGAAACTGCGCCAGACACACTGCGACCGTGGCTGCCAACAGCAGCGACAACTTCGCCGTTATTGCGCGTCTCCGACCGAGCATAGGTACACTCTTACTATCGGCTCCGGACGCCCGGAGCCGCAGCGAACATACAGTCTAACACTAAAATTGCAAGCAAGTGTTCAACCTAAGAGAGAAATTTGTTCTTGGACGCACTGGAATCAGTAGTTTCGAGGTTAAACCGCCGATAGGAAAGGGTACAATGGACGGGTTGGATGTATAAAACGGCCACAGGTAGGGTGCGGGTTGCCACAGTTGCCGCCACAGTTTTGGCGGCAATGGGTCTTTCCGCCCAAACCACGCCCGACTGGCGAAAGATTGGGAACACACTCATCGACCGCTCTCTCGCCGGCCTCGCCACCGGCCCGGTCGACCGCGTTTGGTACTCCGCGGACGGCTCTCAACTCTTCGCTCGCACTTCCTCCGGCAGAGTCTTCGCGACTTCCGATTTTGAAACTTGGCGTGCTGCCTCAGCCGCCGCTCCCGCGCCCGTTGCGCGCTCCGTTGCGGCGACCATGCCCGAAACGGGAGCGCTGGTTCGCACGGGCCGCCCTAACTCCCCCCGACTTTATTCCTTCGCGGCATTTGTCTACAAATCGGATAATAACGGTGCAAGTTGGGACAATTTAACGGCATATCGCAATCAGTCGATCATCGGCGGCAGCCTTCGCGACCTGGCGGTCTCGCCTTCAAATGACGACGAAGCCGTTGTCGCCGACGCCTCCGGCGTTTTCCGCACCGTCGATGGAGGCAAATCCTGGAGCGGCCTCAACCAGGGACTGCCCAATCTGCCCGCCGCCCGTTTCTTGAGCCTTCCCTCCGGCGACCAGGGGGCGCGTCTCGCCCTGCGCGACGCGACCGCGGTCGAATGGGAACCCGGCCAGAAGCGCGCCTGGCTCCCCGCCGACAATACCGATTATGCGAATGAGCTGGGCCTGCGCCAGGCCCTCAGTGCCTTGAACCATCTTCGGATCACCGCCCTCCAAATCGCGGGGCAGACAGTCTACCTTGGCACAGCCGACTCCCAGATTCAGGTATCCACCGACGGCGGCCACCAATATCTTCCTATATACAAAGCCTCAGACGGCGCCGCCGTCGAGCGCTTCTGGGCCGATCCCTCAGATCCAAGAATCGCGATCGCCGTTCTCGGGGCGTCGGCTTCGCCCTCCGCTGTGCACGTGCTGCGCACCGTTAGCGGCGGCGCGGTGTGGGACGATATGACCGGCAATCTGGGCGATGCGGCCGTACACGGCGTTACTGCCGACCGCGCGAGCGGCGCGGTCTACGTCGCTACCGACCACGGAGTTTTCTACGCCTCGGTGGACCTGGAAACCGTCGGCGGCCCGGTTTCCTGGACTCGGCTCAGCGGCCTTCCCGACGCGCCCGTGATCGACGTGAAACTCGATGACGGAGCCAATCAGTTGTGGGCCGCGCTCGACGGCTTCGGCGTCTACTCGACTCTGGCGCCGCATCGCTTGCGCGACCCGCGGGTGGTCAGCGCCGCCGATTTTGTGGCCCGGGCCGCCGCTCCCGGTTCGCTGGTCAGCGTGGCCGGCGCGCGCGTCTCCTCCGCGCAGGCCGGAAATTTCCCGGCGTCCGTGCTCGCCTCCACCGACACCGAATCGCAGATTCAGATCCCGTTTGAAGCCCAGGGCTCCAGCATCTCGCTCGCCGTCTCATCGGAGGGCCGTAGGCTCTTCCTGCCTTCGGTGCCTCTCGAAACCGCTGCGCCTGCGATTTTCGTCGCCCGCGACGGATCGCCCATGCTGCTCGACGCCGATACAGGAGTCATGCTGGACGCCATGACGCCCGCCCATTCGCGAGGCCATGTGCAGATTCTCTCCACCGGTCTCGGCCGCGTCACCCCGGATTGGCCGACTGGCATCGCCGCTCCGGTCGACAATCCCCCCAAGGTCGCCGCCACCGTTCACGCCTATCTCGACCGTCAACCGGTCGAGGTCACCCGCGCGGTGCTCGCCCCGTACATCGGGTACTACCTCATTGAAATCGAAGTCCCCAAGATTGTGAATTATGGCCCCGCCGAATTGTATTTAGAAGTGGGCGGCCAAATCAGCAACCGGGTCCGCATTTATATCGAGCCTTAATAAGACATATGCCTGATGGCCTCTACAGCCGTCGCCCAGTCACCATGGATTGAATGTTGGAGTCAGTGGTCAGTGCGGGCATCACGATGGCGTCGTCCGTCCTATTTGTTTACTGGTGTCACCAGTTGACTCGTCTGATTTTCAGTCAACAGATCTGAGCTCGCGGAGCATCGCGAAAAATGGGGACTACTCTGTCCCAAGGCGCCACCATATCTGCTAGCAACGATCTCAACCGCTCGCCGCGTGGACTGAGCGGTCTGTCCCCATTTTTCGCCCGGCAATTATGGCGCAGCGGCGGATTTTTTCAGGAGGGCGGGCCAGTTAACGATCACGGTGAGCGACCGCGCGGCGCGCGGCGCGTTGGCGCGGACCAGGAAGCGCCGGCCATCGGGGGCGACTTCGAAGGGGCTGTAGACGGCTTCAGTGGCGGGCAGCGAGAAAAGCTCGCGTGGAGCGGACGGCTGCACTGAGTCAGCTCCGAGCTTTACGTTCACCGCCATCAGCTTATAGTCCGGAGAAACATAGAAGAGTTCACGCCCATCTGGACCCCACTGGGGAAATTGGCCTCCCCCAGTCGAGATCCGCGTTTCACCCCGTGGTTCCGGAAAGGACTGGACATAGACTTCCCACCGTCCGGATTCGTTCGATTGGTAAGCCACCCAGCGCGGGCTCGGCTCCGGCGAAAAGGTCCCCCACCATTCGCTGAACGGCGTGCTCAAGTAGAGCCTCGGCGCTGATCCCGCCAACGGCTTCCCGTCGAGGGTCACGGGCAGAATCCAGAGCCGGGTCCGTGAGTGGGAATCGATTTCAAAATACAGCACAAACCGCCCGTCGCGTGACCAGTCCGTGGCACCCTGGGTGCTCGGCGACCGGGTGATACGTTCTTCGTTCGCGGCGGCGCTCGGCTCTTTTCGAAACAAGTTCCGTGTATTGCCGGAACTGAAAACAATCGTTCGGCCGTCCGAGGACCAAACAGGGATGATATTGGTACCCGTGTTCGACGTGAACCGGCTAAAAACACCACGTTCCGTCTCTACCAATAAAAGATCCGTGACTCCTGGTCCGTCGCGAGACACAACGGCACGCCGTCCGTCGCGGGATAGCCGGAACGTGCTGTACTCGCCCTCTTCGCCTACCACCCCAAGCGACTTTCCGCTCCGGTCGAACCAGGTGAGCTGGCTGGTGGGGTTGGAGTCGCTGTAAAGTAATATCCCGGTGGCAGATACCGCGCTATTCATTTGGCCTGTTTGACTTATTCCGGCTACGGGATCCGCCAGCGCATGCGGCTCGCCTACCAGTTTGATCGCGCCCGCGTCAAATTCCTGTGCAAACAAGGTTCGACCGCGCAGCCATAACAAATAGCTCTTGCCATCGTTTCCCCGGGCATACAAGGCATTGTTGTCAGTGGTCAACAGCCGAACTCGTTCGGCGGGCTTGGCAAAAGAGGCTGCATAAACGCCAGTATTCTCGCGTTTATCGCTCTGCGACCAATATAAGAAGTATCCGTCGGGGAGAACCTGCGGCCAGCGATGGGACGACTCCTCGTTTGGGGCGGAACCCAGTGTCGTCAGAACTGAGGGCTTTCCGCCAGACGCCGGGACTCGGAACAAGCCCGAATTCACCGTTGAATAAAGGATGCTGCCGTCGCTCGACCACTCGCCGCCTCGGGCGATTGCCGCGTCGCAAATAACCGTTGGCGATCCGGCATTAAGGTCCACGCGCTCAAGTTTTGTGCTCGTAAAGAAGGCGATGGATTTGTTGTCCGGCGACCAGAAGGGATACGAGGCACCCTCGGTTCCGGGGAGCAGCCGCGCGATAGTGCTATCAAGCGGCCGTATCCACAAGCCAGTTTTACCGTTGCTTGAGGCGACGTATGCAGCAGTCTTGCCGTCGGGCGACAACGCCACGCCGCCCGCGCTAACTCCAAAGACAAAGCGGCCATTTTCGGGAGGGTCGATCTGAAGACTGATCACTCGGTCGTCTGGGGGTGATTGGCGGAAGTGCGCGATGGCCCAGCCGGCTAGGGCGGCGATCAGGATTAGGGCGGCGGTGACGGGCCAGTGCCAGCGGCGCACTGGCGCATGCGCGGGCTGATGCTCCATCGCCCAGTTGAGTGCGGCCTTGAGATCGCGGGCGGTTTGGAAGCGCTGGTCGGGATCTTTGGCTAGCGATCGCTTGACGATTCGTTCCAGGGTTGGAGCTACGGTTATCGGGGCCGGGTCGCGTTCCAGGATCGCTGCGATGACGCTGGCGGCGCTTTGGCCTTCGAAGGCTCGCTTGCCAGTGAGCATTTCGTAGAGGACACAGCCGAAGCTGAACAGGTCGCTGCGGGGGTCGACTTCCTTGCTTTGCAACTGCTCGGGAGACATGTACTGGAGCGTCCCGACGATTTGGCCCTGCGTGGTGAGGGCTTGCGTGGCGTCGGATTCCGTGAGGGCGTCTTTTTTCTTCGCGAGGCCGAAGTCGAGGAGTTTTATCCCTTGCTTCGTGACCAGAATATTGGCGGGCTTCAGGTCACGATGGGTGATGCCTTTTTTATGCGCGGCGTCGAGCGCGTCCAGGATTTGGGAGGCGTAGTCGATAGCTTTCTCGATGGGCAGAGGGCCTTTGAGCTGCGCGCCTTCGACAAATTCCATGACCAGATAATTGGGCCCGACGTCGTAAAGCTGGCAGATATGCGGATGATTCAGAGCGGCCACGGAGCGGGCTTCGTTTTCGAAGCGTACGGAGAATTGTTCCTTGGAGAATTTGATGGCGACGATGCGGTCGAGCCGGGTGTCGCGGGCGCGAAACACTTCGCCCATGCCGCCCGAGCCGATAGGGTCGAGCAGCTCGTAGGGACCGAAGCGGGCGCCGGGAGCGGGCATGGAGTATCCGATTATATAATGTGGCCCCTCGCTGGGTACGGTATATTAAACTTTGATGCGCCTGTTATCGGCCTTCTTTCTCTCGCTCACTCTCCTCGCACAGAATAAAACCGAAAAGCTCGCGCCTTATTACCCCACTCCGGAAATCATTGTCGAAAAAATGCTCCGGTTGGGCGAACTGAAACCCGGCGAAAAAGTCTACGACCTGGGCTCCGGCGACGGACGCATCGTTATCATGGCCGCGAAGACCTTCAAGGCCAACGCGGTCGGCGTCGAATTCGACGACAGCTTGTGGAAGCAAAGCTCGGAGCGCATCGCCAAGCTGGGACTCGCCGCGCATGCCCGCATTATTCACGGCGATCTTTTATTGCAGGATTATTCGGACGCGGATCTGCTCACCGTTTATCTGCTGCCCATGTCCAACGACAAGGTCGCCCCGATCCTCGAAAAGCAGTTGAAAAAGGGGACCCGCATCGTCGCCCACGATTTCGAGTTTTCAGCCTGGAAGCCTGAAAAAATCCAGGATATCGACGACGACGGCCAGGGACGCAGTCACCGTTTGTATTTATACCGGCGCTAATATATGGTTCCCTACCGCGGGCGGTTCGCGCTCCGCATTGCACGCCTGGTGGTAGCCGCCTTGTGCCTGGCCGCCTACGTGCGATCCACCGGCTGGCACTTCACCTGGATTGTCGCCCTTCTCGCCGCTTACCTGGTCTATTCCATCGGCGCGATGTTCGAGGATCGCTACGACACTCCCTGGAGCGTGAACCTCGGCCTGGTCGTCGACACCGCCTTCTTCGGATTCTGGACCTGGCTCGCGCCCGGAGGCTGGACCGGCTCCACGGCCGCCGGCTGGATGTCGTCCATCGATGCGTCGTATCTGTTTGCCTCCGCCGTCCTGTTGCAGGACGTCCCGCGCGTGGCCGTCGTGGCGCTGGTCGCCCTCATCGATTCGCTTCTGTTCACGCCTCCCGAGGAGATGTCGCTCGTCTGGACCGCGCTCGGGTTGGGCTCCACGTCCGTCGTTCTGTCGATCTACAAACGCTACATCGACCGCCGCATGTCCAACACGCTGCGCCACAACGTTATCATTCGAAGCCAGGCGCAGGGCGCCCGCGAGGCCGAACGCCAGCGCATGGCTCACGACTTTCACGACGGCCCGCTGCAAAGCTTCATCAGTTTTCAGATGCGCCTGGAAATCATCAAAAAACTGCTGGCCCGCGACGTCGAATCCGCCGCCGCCGAGCTGCGCCAGTTGCAGGATCTGTGCCGCATGCAGGTGGGCGAACTGCGCGGCTTTGTGCGCAGCATGCGCCCCACCGACGAAGGTGTCAGCCTGAACGCGTCGTTAAGCCGCATGCTGGAGCAATTTCAGCGTGAAACCGGCATTTCTTCGACATTTATGGCCGGCGATTTTCACGATCCGGCGGAAACCGAAGTTTCGCTCGAACTGTTGCAAATCGTCCGCGAAGCTTTGAATAATGTCCACAAACACTCCGGCGCGTCGCGCATCGCCGTCGCGATCGCGAAAAAAGAACAGCGTCTGGAAATCTCCGCCCAGGACAACGGCGGAGGATTCCCGTTCAGCGGCTCCTTCAACCTGGAAGAGCTGGAGCTGTTGAGGCTAGGCCCGGTCAGCATCAAGCGCCGTGTCCGAATGCTGGGCGGCGAAATGCAACTGGAATCGAAGCCCGGCCAGGGAGCGACTTTACAGATCAGGATTCCCGTTTGAGACCACTCCGTCGAAGATACACGATCAACTGTGAGGGCGCCCTCGTCCGGCTTCCACGCGCAGGCCGACGAGGGCGTCGGCCGCAGGCCGGGGGGCCTGCCCTACGAGACAATCTGATTTTCATGGCCCTTCTACTGGCGGTTCTGGCATGCTCATGCGGAAAGTACGCGAATTTTACCCTGCCTCCGCCCGATCCCGCTGGTCCGAAAGGGCCGTTTCATTGGGAAGCCTCGCCGGAACCTGTTCTTTCGCCGGGAGACTGGGATTCGGGCGATGTTTTGAACCCATCCGTGGTCCGGTTCGGCGGCGAATACCGGAACTACTATTCGGGCTACGACGGCGCGACGTGGAATACCGGCCTTGCGACTTCAAGCGACGGAATTCATTGGACAAAGCGGGGGAAGATTCTGGGTCCGGACGCCGGAAACGGCTCCGCGCTGGTGGTTGGCGGAAAGATCCTTTACTGGTATCAGACCGGTTCGCCGGTTCAGGTCGCACTGGAAGGTAAAATCGTCCTCCCTACAGGTCCCCGCGGCAGTTGGGACGAGACCGGCGTCGCCGATCCGTATGTCCTTGAACGTCAAGGGGAATTATATATGTATTACCTCGGGATGGATCGGGCCCGGCGGCAGAGGCTCGGCGTCGCACGCTCGCGGGACGGCGTGACGTGGGAGAAACTCGTCTCCAATCCCATTATGGAGTTAGGCGGCTCCGGCACTTTTGACGAGATGGGGTTGGGGGAGCCGGCGGTGTGGTCCTCCGGAGGCTCCTATTGGATGCTTTACACGGGGCGGGCGCGGGGCGAAAAGCGGCGCATCGGTCTCGCGAAATCGCCTGATGGGGTTCACTGGTCGCGCGAGTCGCTGCTGATCGAGGGCACGGGGAAATGGGACAAGGAAGTGGTCTGCGATCCGACGGTCGAGGTGCTGCCTGACGGCGTGCGCGTCTGGTTTGGCGGAGGCGATGTTCCGCGGCCGGACCAGGGCCTGCACGGTCAGATCGGCGTGGGAATGCTGCGTTAGCAGGATGCTGAAAAAGTCTTTAGCGCTTCGATTTGGCAGCGCATGGCGCCGCCCCACAATTGCCGATCGAACGGTGGCGCGGGGCCATCGTTTTGCGTCATATTTGTATACGTGCCGCCTTATGAGGACGAACTGGCGCAGATTGTTGCCGAGCTCAACCGAGCTGCGCCCGGATCGCGGCAATACTCCGAGGAAAGCCTTGCGTCGCTCGACCAGTTGCTGGCGCAAGCCGTGCGCAAGTCGGCGTCGGATCTGCTGCTGATCGCCGGGGCGCCCATGTGTCTGCGCGTCGCGGGCGTGCTGGTGCCCGCAGGACAGCCGCTCGACGCCGAGGAGATTCGCAAGCTGCTGCTGCCTCTCCTCACAATCGAGCAGACGCAGGAACTGCAACGCGCCAAGTCGGTCGATCTTTGTTTCAGCCGTGAAGGCATCGGACGGTTTCGCGCCAACGTGCATCATCAGCGAGGGACCGTCGCCGGCAGCATCCGGCTGCTGCCCGAGAAGATTCCGACGCTCGAATCGCTGCACCTGCCGCCGATTCTGCGCAAGCTATCCGAGGCACGCCAGGGGCTGGTACTGATCACCGGACAGACCGGATGCGGAAAAAGCTCGACTCTCGCCGCGCTGCTGGAGCTGATCAATACGAATCGCCGCGATCACGTGGTGACCATCGAGGACCCGGTGGAGTTCGTGCACGCCAACCGCACCTCGATCATCGAGCAGATCGAAGTGGGGCGGGACACGCCGGATTTCGCAAGTTCGCTGCGCAGCATTTTGCGGCAGGATCCGGATGTCATTCTTGTGGGCGAGATGCGCGACCCGGAAACGATCGCCACCGTGCTGACGGCCGCCGAGACCGGGCACTTGGTGTTGTCGACGATGCACACCAATGACACGTCGCAGGCGGTTTCCCGCATTCTCGATTCTTTTCCGGCGGGCAATCAACCGCAGATCCGGCAGCAGCTCTCGCTCGCGCTGCTGGCGGTCGTGGCGCAGCAATTGGTACCTGGGCTGGGAAACGCCCCGCGCTATCCGGCGGTGGAGATTCTGATGGCCTCGAGTGGTGTGCGCAGCCTGATCCGCAAAGGCGAGGACCATCAGCTTTACAGCGCACTCTCGACCGGCCGGTCGGAAGGCATGACGACCATGGAGCAGTCGCTGGCGGAGATGGTGCGGACGGGGAAAATCAGCCGCGAGACGGCGCAGGCTCATTGTTTCCGGCCGGAGGATCTGCGGCGTTACCTGCAAGGCTAGCGCTGTTTCTGAGTTTTCATAGCCAGGGGACAGACAGCCTTTTTCGCCGCGAAGGTTTTCTTGCTGTTCGCACGGTGAGGGGCGAAAAACGTGTCAGTCCCCGACGCTTGATCGCTGGCGACAAAGGGCTCGCTACAGAAACTGTGAAACGCGCGACCGTCAGGAAGCGGACAGGCGGTTCCCGGCCGTGAGAGACTGAGAGAGGCGTGGGCTCATACGCATGAAGCTTCTTGTTTCCCTTCTCTCCTTCCTGTTGCCGGCTTTCGCTCAGACGCCCGCCGGCGTCGCGACCCCTTGGGATACCGCGCCGATGGTGGCGGCGTTATCGACGCAGGCGGCGCGATTGAAACCGATTCTCGATCAGTTGACGCCGAAGGAGTGGGTAGCCAAGGGCGCTCCGGACGCTTACATCGCGCAGTGGAAAGGCGCCGAGGACGAGCTGGGGTTTCTGGGCGAATCGGCGCTGGCGCTGGAAAAACAGCCCGAACGGCTGACGCTGGCGCTGGATACCTATTTCCGGCTGCAGAGCCTGGAATTGCGGCTGAACTCGCTGGTGGAAGGTGTGAGGAATTATCAGAATCCGGCGGTAGGCGATCTGCTGGTGGGCGTGGCGGCGGAAAATTCAGCCAATCGAGACAAGCTGCGCCAGTACATCACGGACCTGGCCGCGGCCAAGGAGGAGGAGTTCGCGGTCGCGGATAAGGAAGCGCAGCGGTGCCGCGGCGTATTGACCAGGCAGACACCGGCAAAACCGGCTGCCAAGAAAAAAACGACCCCCTAATATGTCAAGCATGACGGAGACGGCGACGTTTACATGCAGCATCTGCGGCGAGCCTTCGACCGCGATCTGCGTCTACTGCACCAAGGATGCGTGCCCCAACCATTGCTGCGAAAAATGCGGACGGTGCAGCGACTGCTGCCAGTGCGAGTTCCGCCGCCAGCAGGACTAAATTGACGATTCAGGTACACGGCCATCGCGGCGCGAGGGCGGTGATGCCGGAAAATACTATCGCCGCGTTTGAATACGCCATCGGCGTCGGCGTGGACGCGATCGAGATGGACGTGCAGGTGTCGCGCGACGATGTGGTGGTGGTGGCGCACGATCCATGCCTGAAATCGGGCGTGTACATCCGCGACGCTGGCGGCGGCCGAGACAGGGCTGCCGACGCTGGACCAGGTGTTCCGTCTGGCCGGGCTCGGCGATTTTCTGTTTAACGTCGAGGCGAAGGTATCGGAACATACGCCGCGGAATTTCGCGGAGCTGGTGCTGGATCGTATCGGCGAGCATGCCGTGAAATCGCGGGTGATTTTCCAGTCGTTCGATTTCGCGATTCTGCATCGCATGAACCGGCTTGCGCCGGGGATCGCGCTGGCGGCTCTGTGGGAGGGCGAGGCGCGGAGTTTTGTCGAGATCGCGGAGGATGCGGGAACACACATTGTCGCGCCGGAATACACGCTGGTGACTGCGGAAGAGGTTCGCGCGGCGCATGAGGCGGGGCTGCGGGTAATTCCGTGGACAGCGAATGCAGTAGAGGATTGGAAGCGGTTGATTGAGGCCGGAGTGGACGGGATTATCACCGACGATCCGGCGGCGTTGATTGGGTATTTGCACCGTCTGTCCGCTTCCTGACGGTCGCGGATCAGGCGGCGGATTGGAGTTTGTGGGCTTTTTCGGCCAGGCGAGCGCGGTGCCGGGCGCGCACTGCGGTCTCGATTTGGGTAGGCGTAAAAACGAAGCCATCGGCGGAGGGGTGGTAGTGTTCTCCTTTTGATTCTTGCATTTCCATGATGTCGAGGAGGCTGTCCAGTTCCTCCTTTTCGTCGGGCGCGACGGGTTTCCTGAAGCTCGCGGAGTTGCGCGGCCGTCCTTTCGAACTGGCGCGAGAGACGCTGCGTGTGGATGCTCAGGTTGGATAACGCTTTGGTCTGACTTTCGAGCGCGGCGGCGATGGCTAGGGCGTCCCGGACCTGGCTGGGGGCATCGTCGAGGATTAGGGGATGGCGGGCGGCGGCGAGAGTGAGGAGGTTGGCTTCGAGCGCGGCGGCTCGGTTGAGTCGCCAGGAGGCGTCGGCCAGGGCCTGGACGAGATTGGACTCGATGGCGCCTTGGGGATCGCACTCGTCGGCGAAGGATTTCAGATGGGACTGATAGGCTTCGAGGTCTTCGGTGGGCATGACGACGATCTGGCCGGTGAGTCCATGGCGGAGAGCGTTGAGGGAAGATTTCTTTTTGCCCTCGGGAGTTTTGGGGCCGGTGGAGTGCTGGGCATTCGCGATGTTGATCTGGGCGCGGTTGATTTCGGCGCTGTGTGCGGGTTGTGGTGTCATGTGTATCCTTCCGCCTTGTTCATAGCATGGGAGGGGATGGGGAGAGGCTCGGGTGGAAGTGGGATGTGGTTGATAAGAGGGGAGTTGGGGGAATCTCGGGATGGTGAAGTTCAGAATAGTCGTCGAGGGCGGCGTTGTTAGTCGATAACGTATTTTATCGTCGAATAAACAACGCAGCTACAGAGGGAGCGTTTCCGGGGAACACTTCTCTGACTGCGGCTTCTTTCCCACAAATTCAACCACGCCCCGGTTGCGGACTGGCCGTTCATGGTAGTCGATGACCTCTAATTCCGGAACGAGCACCAAGAGTTCGTTTTTTGCTAGTGGCTTGAAATTGCCCCTTACCAGCGCGCTATCCGACCCCCACTCCACTGACAGTTTGCAGATAAGCACGGCGCCGGGGCTCATCGCGGAGACGATTTTAGGGAAGAGTCTCCGGTCCAGATGGTAAAACAGCACGATCAGATCGAATCCTGCCGGTTCAAACATGTAATCCGCCGCATCGATTGCAACGACATCGATGTCGACCTTGAGTTCATCCGCCGATTGCCTGAGCTTTCCGAGAGCGACTTCAGAAACATCCACGGCGCTCACCCGCCATCTTCTTTCCGCCAGCCATAGGGCATGCCTTCCGAGTCCAGCCGCCAGGTCCAACGCCCTGCCTGCGTGCGGGAAGGAGCGGTCCACAAACCCCTCGTAAGCGCGAACAAAATAAGGATCGGGCTTGGTTAACGACGGCAGCCCTTCCTCATACTTGCGGTCCCAGAGCGCCCTCTTGTCTGCGTCACCCATGACCATGGCCGGAGACCTTATTGTGCTGAAGCGACGTGCGCGCCAATGCGTTCGTGACTCCTGCGCGGTAACAGCCGTGCGGAATTCAGAATAAAAGTCATCTCTGAGGCGACATGAATGAAGGCGGCGAGCAACGGGCCGAGCAGGCCACAAGCGGCGAGAACCATGCCGAGCGCATCGACAACCAACGTGCCAGCGAAGTTCTGCCAGATCGTACTTCGGACACGCCGGGCCATTCGCAGCGTTTCAACGAAGCGCACGAGATCGTTGCCGAGCAGCACGACATCCGCGCTCTCGCGCGCCACATCCGTGCCCGAGCCCATCGCCACGCCCACGCTGGCCTCCACCAGGGCCGGAGCGTCGTTCACACCATCGCCGACCATGGCGACGATACGTCCCTCGCCTTTCACAAGAGCTCGAATGCGCGTCAGCTTTTCCTCAGGAAGCGCTTTTGCCACAATTTCGCCAATGCCGAGTTGGAATCCCACGGCCTCGGCCACGGCCTCGGAATCTCCCGTAAGCAGGATCGAGCGGATACCCATGTGATTAAGATCGTCGATAGCGCCCCGTGCCTCTGGGCGTACGGTATCGGAAACGGCGATTATGCCAAGAAGTTGGCCGTCCCGCGCGACCAAAACATCGGACGCCCCATCTTGGTCGTGGCGCAGGGACGAGGGGACAGTAATGTCGCGCTCCTGCATCAAGGCCGCGTTGCCGACCAGAACAATTACGCCGTCCACACGGGCCGCGACACCACGGCCCGGCGTGTAGTCAAAGCGCTCAGGCTCTGTAATCGGGCGGCCCGTCGCGCGCACGTAGTCGACGATGGCTTTACCCAGAGGGTGCTCAGATCGTAGCTCCGCGGACGCCGCCGAATCCAATACCTTCTCTGTGTTCGCACCCGACGCGGAGACGACACGTTGAATTTCCGGACGGCCGAAGGTGAGCGTTCCGGTCTTGTCGAGAACAACCGTATCGACGCGCCCCAGGGTTTCAAGATGGACGCCCCCTTTCACGATCGCGCCCAAACGCGCGCAACGGCCGATACCGCCCAAGATGGCGAGCGGCGTTCCGGCGGCGATGCCGCAGGCCCCCGCAACAATAATTACCGAAATCGTGGAAACGATGTCTCGGGTAATCAGATAGGTGAGCGCCGCCGCGCCAAGGGCGAAGTACACTAGATATCCGGCAAGCCGGTCGGCCACTCGTTGTACAGGAGCGCGCGAACGCTCTGCGCGCTCAACAGCCTCAATGATCCTGCCGTAACTTGTATCCCGGCCTATGCGTTCGGCGCTGATTTCGAGAGCGCCCGATTGGTTAATCGAGCCCGCGAAAACATGGGCCTCGGCGGTCTTTTCGGTCGGCATCGATTCGCCGGTGATGCGGGATTCATCGACGAACGAGTGACCCGACAGCACAGTTCCGTCTACAGGAATACGGCCGCCAGGTGCCACGAGAATGGCGTCGCCGATACACAGCTCATCGGCGGAGATGGTGTGGATTGATCCCGAGCGCCGGACAGACACCTCACTGGGCAGGAATTCCAGGAGATCGCGGATCGCTCTACGGCCGCGATCGACGGTCAGGCCCTCCAGCACCTCGGCAACCAGCACAAACAGAGTGATGATCAGGGCCGTAAAGAACTGGCCGATAGCGGCAGCCGCGACGATGGCGATTGTCATGGAGAGTTCCATCGTCATGCGCCGCTCCAGGATGTTCTCAAAAGCTTCCTTGAGGATGGGCCACCCGCCGACAAGCAGGCCCGCGATCCCTATCACGCTCACCGCGGAAATCGACTCCCAAAGCTTGAACCACACAGCCGCCGCAGCGAGCGTGACAAAGGCAATGCGGACAGCTTCAAGCCAATCAAAACCGTGACTGTGTTCGTGGTCGTCGCTGTGGTCATGGTGATCGTGCTGCGTCACCATGGAGCGGTCCGATACTGCGGAAGCCGCGGTACGAACGTTGGCCTGTTCCGTCAATGTTGGAGGGTCGTCACGTTTTTGCGCCATAATGTGTTCCTCTCATTTCAGGTACGCCCTCACAACTTCCACCAGCTCTTCGGCACTCTTCTCCCGCGCGGCAGAGCTCGCAGCGCCCACAACATGTTCCTGAATGTGGTCTTCCATGACCTGCGCCATCAGGCCGTTGACAGCCCCGCGAACAGACGCGATCAGCCGCAGAACATCAGCGCACTCGGATTCGGATGCCAGTGCGCGCTCGACGGCCTCGACCTGGCCGCCGATGCGCCGCACTCGGGCAATCAGCTTTGCCTTTCCGCGGATCGTATGGGACATACGCATATAGTATAGGGGGGTATGTTACAATTCACAAGTAGCCGACTTCCGATAATCCGATCCTATGTTAACTCGGCTGCCTGCGCTGCCAGCAGGTCTGATGTGTGGCCCGGCGACCGGCTACTCGTGGCTGCTGTCTGCTCTCAGCGGGCTTCTGAAGATGAAGAAGCCGCCTCAAGAGGCGGTTGTAGCCATGAGTGTTCCCATTGCGTTCCGCATAACGATGGGTACGAAAACACCCGGCTCCGGTGGAGGGGGCGAAAAATTGGGGACAGCCCGCTCTGTCCACGCGGCGGCGAAGGGGAGGGCGTTTTCTCGGGCGATCTGGGCGCCTTGGGACAGAGTAGGCAGTCCCCAATTTTTCGCAGACTCTGCTATTTTTCGAGGGTGGCTGCCCAGTTGGGCCCGCCACCGGCGCTTTGGCGCGAGACTTTCTCAACGCTTGTTTCGACCCCGGGGCAGGCATCGACAAAGTGTCGACGCGGCACGCCGAGTGCGTGCGCCACGGGGCTCTCGTGAATGATATTTCGCTCATTCGATCGCCATCGGCTTCCGTGTCGATCGGACACCCTACTTTTTCTTTTTCCCCACCGGCGCCGTGGCCTGCTTGATGACCCAATCGCGGTCGCCGCGGATCCAGGCAGCCTTTACGTCTTCTTCCGGCAAACCGGCGATGCGACCTAGTAACAAATAGGGAGGGAGGGCGTGCGCGAGCGTCTTCCAGCGCGCCATCTCCACCAGCGATTGCAGAGCGCCTTCGCGGATCTGAGCCAGCACCTGGGGATCGGGCTTTTCGGTCAGGACCAGCAAAGCCGCGACGGCTCGCGTGCGGTCCGACCAACTGAGCGAGTTCAGCATGGAAATGAACCACGTCGGTGAAATCCTGATTCCCTGATTGGGATCGAGCTTCGAGAGCACTTCGATGGCGATCAGGCTGCGCACGGCGTTGGCGCGCACGCCCGCGTCGGCGTCTCGCAGCGCGTATTGCAGGTCGTTGACGACGTCCAGTTTGTTGGGCGCGTAGCCGATGATATAGGCGGCGATGGCGCGCTGCTCCTCGTCGGAGGAGTTTCGCAGGACGTCGCGCAGTTCGGCCAGGTGATCGGTGGCAAACAGAGGGAAACGATCCTGAATCGCGCGGGTTTCCTTGTCGGCGGAGCGGGCGTGGCCCTGCGTCAGGTCCTCGGCGGTAATGTTGGCGCGGGCGGCGGCGGCCGAGGATTCGACGAAATGCCGATACTCGGTCGTCATGACCTCCGGCAGCTTCATGTCGCCTTCGGGAGTTTCGCGCAGGTCGAAATGGGGCGCGCCGCGCTCCTCGATGCCAACGTAGAGGATGGTTTTCCCGGCGTCCCAGACGGCTTCGAGATGCGATTCCACCACGCCAGGGACCTGGTCGATGCGCTCCTCGGCGTCGCCTTTGGAGGCGGGAAGAGGGTCGCCTTCCTTTACGCCGAGGGCCTGGCGCACCGCCAGCTCCTGGACTTTATGGAGTCCGTAGAAATCGAGAACGTCGATGCGCGGAGCCTGCGCGAGCGCTGTTCCAGCCAGGCACACAAATAGCGTAACGAATTGCATTAGTTATACGACGCGCCGCGGGGCGATCAGGCTCCAGCTTGTTTTTCCGCCAGCGGACCGATGAGGGGGATCACAAACTTCTCTTTGTTGTAGGCCTTGTACATCAGGAACAGCCAGAAACCAAAGAAGCCGAAGGCCATCACCATGTACAGCAGCAGCGCAATAAGCGTGCCCAGCACCGGGATGAAGTGCAGAATCGATGTCAGAATAAAGACCACGATCCAGATGGCGAAAGCAGCCACGTTAAAAAAGATCGACTGGAACGCGTGGAAACGGACGGTGCGGTTCTTGTTATACGGGTCGAGCACCAGGAACAGCACGCCCGTCAGCCAACCGAGCAGGTAGCACAACGCCGAGGCCATGTTTTCTTCCATGCCGGCCGATTGTACGACGGGCGCCGCTGGAGGCGGAGTATACCCTCCTGGAGCCGGACCAGCCTGGCCTGGATCGGGCATGGGCGACCCGCACTTGGTGCAAAACTTTCCTGGTGAATCTGTACCGCAATTTGGGCAAAAAGCCATTTAGCCTCCGCAAACGATCATACTCTACTTTCTATATGCGCGAACTGCAATCGGCTTTGTGTGTCAAGATAGACGGATCATGAAACGCCTGGCCGCTGCCTTAATCGTTATCGCGGGAAATCTTGCCGCATCGGATCATCTCCTTAGAATTACGCCGGAAACGGTGGCTTGGGGCTACTACTGGTCGGCCGCGAAACCGGTTCTGACCGTGAAGAGCGGAGATACGGTGACGGTGGAGTGCGTTTCCGTCGGTAATCCCAGAACGCTGGAAACGGCGGGTCTGCCGGCCGATCAGGTGGAGCCCGATATTCGCGCGTTGTACGCCAATCCGCCCAAGGACAAGGGTCCGGGCGGGCATCCGCTGACCGGTCCGATCGCGATTGAAGGGGCGATGCCGGGTGACGTGCTGGAAGTTCGCATCAAGGAAATTCGCCTGCGCGCACCATATGCGTTTAATAGCTTCGGACCGACGAGCGGTTTTCTAAAAGACGATTTTACGACGCGCAAGACGCGGATCATTCCTCTGGATCGCGAGAAGATGGTGGGGCACTTCGCGCCGGGGATCGACGTACCTTTGCGGCCGTTTTTCGGCAGCATGGGAATCGCGCCGCCGGAATCGGCCGGGAAAATCAGCAGCGCGCCTCCGGGGATTCACGCGGGCAACATGGATAATAAGGAGCTGGTGGCGGGCACAACTCTTTTCATTCCGGTGCATGCGCCCGGAGCGCTGTTCGAAGTGGGCGACGGGCACGCCGGCATGGGCAATGGCGAGGTGGACATCACGGCGATGGAGACGTCCCTGACCGGCGTGTTCCAGTTTGTTCTGCACAAGGACATGCATCTGAAGTGGCCTCGCGCAGAGACGCCGACGCACTGGATTACCATGGGCATCGATCAGGACCTGACGGAGGCGGCGAAAATCTGCGTGCGCGAGACGATCGATTTCCTGGTGAGCGAGAAAACAATGACGCGCGAGGACGCCTATCAACTGGCCAGCATCGCGGTGGATTTCGACATCACGCAACTGGTCGACGGAACGAAGGGCGTGCACGGGATGATTCCGAAGAGCATTTTTGTGGGGGCGAAGTAGGCTCGATCGCTCCCTGTGGTCGCGGCTCGGAATCGGCATTACGTGAACTCAAGAGGGAGCGATCGTGCGACCGGGCATCATTGCCTGTCTCTCGCCAGTCCCAGCGCACGGATGCGTTTATGTAAGTTGGTCCGCTCCATGCCCAGCGCGCGGGCCGCGCTCGAGACGTTCCATTTCGCTTCGTCGAGCGCTCGAAGGATGTGCTCGCGCTCGGCCGATTCCTTCGCTTCGCGCAGATTGCCCTTGGGCGGCGAGGCGCCGCGGGAGAGGCGGATTTCGACGGGGATCGACTCCGCCGTCAGCACGTCGCCGCGCGTCAGTATCGCCATCCTCTCCACCGTGTTGCGCAGTTCGCGGATATTGCCGGGCCAGTGGTGATCCTCCAGCGTATCGGTCACCTCGCGGTCGATGGTCTTGGGCTTGAAATTATTGCGGGCGCAGAAATCGGCGAGAAAATATTCGGCCAGCGCTCGGATATCTTCGCGGCGCTCGCGCAGGGCGGGGACGCGCACCGGGACGACGCAGAGGCGGTAATACAAGTCCTCGCGGAACTTCTGCTGGTGGACCAGATCCTGCAAATCACGATTGGTCGCGGAGACGACGCGCACCGATACCTTGATGGCCTGCTCGCCGCCGACGCGGTGAAACTCGCCTTCCTGCAAGACGCGAAGCAACTTGGCTTGCGATGCGGCGTGAAGGTCGCCCACTTCGTCCAGGAACAGAGTGCCTCCGTCCGCCAGTTCAAACTTGCCGCGGCGGGCAGCGGTGGCGCCGGTGAACGCGCCTTTTTCGTGGCCGAATAATTCGCTCTCGATCAGTTCGGTGGGAATCGCGGCGCAGTTAACCTTGACGAAAGGCCCATTGGCGAAGGGGCTTTCGGCGTGCAGATGCGCGGCGAGCAGTTCCTTGCCGGTGCCGGATTCGCCGGTGAGCAGCACGCGGGCGTCGCTGCGAGCGGCCATGGTGGTCTGCTCCAGCACCCGCTCGAACGCGGTGCACGATCCGATCATGCGGGCTGTCCCGGCGATTTCGCGCAGGCGGCGATTTTCCTCGCGTAGTTTCGATTGTTCGAGCGCATGCTTCAAGGCGAGCAGAACCTTTTCGCGGCTGAGGGGCTTTTCGAGAAAGTCGAACGCGCCGGCGCGGACCGCTTCCACGGCGTCGGCGATGGTGCCGTGGCCGGAGATCATCAGGATGGGAGCGACCACGTCGCTGACCTTCAGCGATCGCACGAAATCGATACCGCTGCCGTCGGGCAGGCGGACGTCGACTAAATAGGCGTCGGGGCGATGCGGGTGGGCGCGCGCTTCGCCCACCGAGAGGCAGACGGTGACGGCGTAGCCTTCGCGCTCCAGAATCAATTTGAGCGAGCGGCCGATGTTGACTTCATCGTCGACGATCAGTATTCGTCTTTGCGCCATGTTGCTCCTGAATCCCCTGGCTCACGAGTCTGTGTTGAAAAGTCAGCTTGGGCCGCTCCTGATAGTCGCGGCTCTTTTTCGAGCCATGAGGATTCATCGAGATAAAAGAGCCGCGACCGCCGGGAGCGGTCAACGCCGGGATTTTCACACAGAATCTCACGCCAGGGGTTGTAGCCCGCCGGGACCCGGCCATTCATTGATGCGCCACCAGAATTACGCGGAAGGCCGCGCCTCCCAGTTCTCCTTCCAGGGTTTGCAAATCGCCACCGCACAGCAGCGCGCTGCGGCGCGCGATCGACAGGCCCAACCCCATGCCGCCTTTTTTGAAAGAAATCGTGGGTTCGAACAGACTGGATCGCGCCTGCGAACTCAAGCCCGGGCCGGAGTCGTGCACCTCGATATTCAGCTTCGACCCGGCCAGCGCGGTGCGGGCGAGCACAACTCCGCCGGGGCGGGCGGCTTCGGCGGCGTTTTCCAGAAGATTGGTCAGCACGCCTTTGATGAGGTCCGGATCGGCGACCGCGATGGGGCTGCCGGGCGCGAGCGACATGTTGTAGATGACCTCAGGGTGGGAGGATTTGAGAAACGATACGCGCTCCTCCACCATCGCGTTGACGTCGATTTCGCGAGGCTCCACCGGAGGCTCGGCGGCGAATTGGGAGAAGGCGCGTATCCGCTTTTCGAGCGTTTGCACTTCATCGGCGACGATCTGCGAGGCCTGCTCCAGAAAAGCACCGTCCTGATGGGGGCCGCGGCTGATGATTTCTTCCATGGTGAGGCGAATCGGCGTCAGAGAATTTTTCACTTCGTGCGCCATTTTGCGCGCCAGCGCCTGCCAGCTCGCGAGCCGGGTGACATGGATCAGATGTTCGCGCGCCTGTTGCAGTTGATCCGCCATATGATTGAAGGCCGTCACGGCCTCGCCGATTTCGTCCGATCCTCCAGGCTCGACACGCGCGTCTAAATCGCCGGCGGCGACGCGCCCCAATCCCTGCGTCAACCGCCGCACCGGACGGCTGATATGGGCCGCGAGAAACACCAGTGCGGCCAGCGCTGCCAGCCACAGGGCGGCGGCGACCACCAGCAGCGTAGTCGAAAATCCGCGCCGCAAGTTGCGACCCGCGGAACGCTCCACGGCGTCGCGCGCGCCGGCGTATTGCCGGGTCAAATCCTCCATCGCGATTCCCATGGGCCGCGAATAGACCAGCACTTCGTTTTTCCCCCGCACGTAATAATCGAGGCGGTCGCCCTGATCGCCGGCGAGCTCGAACCACTCCGTTTTTCCGCTGTCCCAGAACGACTGCGCCTCGTCCGGCGAAAGATGCCTCGGCGCGATATTACCCCGCGCCGCGTCGCGCTTCAACAGCTCCTGCGATTCCTTATAAAGCTCGCGCCCGGTTTTTTGCAGCGACTGCGATACTTCATCGAGCTCCGCCAGTGGCGCCATCTTCAGGCTGCGCTCGAGTAATGCGAGCGAGGTCCACAGCGTAAGACCCAAGGGCAGAATGGTGGCGAGGACAAAGACAAGGATCAGTCGCGTGCGAAGGCGATTCAAAGCTCTAACTGCCTCTTCGGCTGCCGCGCTTCACTTCTTCAAGCGTCCAGGGACCGGCTTCCTCCATGGTATGAAACTGCGTCGAAGCCGGAGGGCGGCTGAACAGTTCGATTAATCCCGTCAGGTTGATGCCGGATTCGCTGATGCTGTCGCGCCCAAATGGATTCGCGCTCCTGCCTTCCAGAGGCGGCACGCGGACTTCCACGCGAGCCCAGAATTTCTCCGTCTCGCCGATGCCGGACGGGGCCAGCGGCATCTGCTTCAGGCACCATGCCTCGGCGCCGGCGGCGTCGAGATGATCCACCATCTGCCGGGGCGATTGTGTTTTGATCACGCGAAATTGCTCCTCCCAAACACTGTAACTCACCAGGAATCGCTCGGCGAGCTGGCAGCACAGATGATCCCTGGTGCCGGAATAGAGAGAGACTTTCAGGTCGAATGGAACCTGCGCGCCGTTGTGCAGCCGCTCCAGCTGCCTGCCGGTGAGGAAGTGCATGTGGGGAGCGGAAAACTCGAGCAGATTATTGTGCCAGCGCAGGGCGAGATCCTCCGCCCACATCGCGAGGCCGAAGCCGGAGACAAACGCCGCGATCAACCACCACGCCTTGATGGTCCGCACCCGCATCCTTTTAGAAGTTTAAACCTGCATAGAAAATCGGTTCGATCCGCCCGGAGCGAATCGGAAACGCGACGGCCAGTTGAAACCCGTCCGCCTTAAATCCGGTCCCGACGGATTGTTTCTGCTCGCGCTCCTGCGCGGTATCCCAGATTGCGCCCGTGTCGTAGAAAACCTGCAGCCAGTGAAACGCGTAGTCGATCGATCCATGGACGATGTGCGATCCGCCCAGCGGGTCCAGCTCGAATTTATTCCAGCCGCGCAACACCGCCGCGTTTCCGGCGACGAATCTTTCAAAAAGAGGCGCGTTGCCGTTGATCTCGCCGGCCAGGAAACCGACCTCGACGGAGTTGTGGTCGCGGCGGAAGCGATAACGGGCATTTGCCATTTGACGTGTGAAATCGTTATCGGTTTCGAAAGTGCGGATCCCGGCGCGCATGTCATAGCTGGCGTTGACTTCCTGTTCGTCGATTTCGTTCTTCGAACCCCAACGCCGGTGGTAGCGCAGCGTGCTGACCACCGCGTTGGAGGATTCGATTTGCGCGCCAGGCTGCTCCGGCCGGAAGCGCGAAAAACTGGTACCGAAGTCGAGTTCCAGCGGCGCCGCGATGACCAGCGTCGCCTCCGGCGTGAATACCTGCCGGGAACGGTAAGTGCCCGCCTCGTCCGAGGCCAGCAGCGTCGACTGGTTCCACTGTTCGTGATAGCTGTCGAACTCGAAGCGCAGATGCACGCGGTCCGTGCCCAGGCGTTTTCGCTCGAACTTCGCTTTCATGCCCGCGAAGCGTTCCAGCATCGCGTCGCTGTCGCTGACCAGGCCGAACGTGAATTTGTTGCCCTGAACGGTGGTCGACGCGTCGCCTTCACCGCTCCAGCCGAACTTCGAATCGTACAAAAACTTGGCGACATGCAGTTCAGCCGGCTGCTCATGCTCTTTCGGCACTTCAAAGTTCACCACCACGTGATCGGGCACAGTGCCCCTGCCGACGTTGACCGACACGGCCGGTACGTGCAGCTCCTTCTTGATGCGGTCGGCCAGCCGGTCCAGCGCCGGGTAGTCGAGCTTGGAGCCGACCATCTTGTCGACCTCTTTGCGCAGGGCGTCGCTGATGCGCCAGTTTTTCTGGCCGGAAACCTGGACGCTCTCCACCGTGTACCTCGCGTTGACGTTCAAATCCTGAAGCGCCTTCTCGTCGTCGCGATCGTTAACGTCGCACCCCGCCAGCGGTATCGAAAACAGGATAGCCGCGAGCAACAGCTTGTTCATAAGTGCCATTGTATGACGCACGGCAGGTGCCAGAAGGTTTCATCCGTATTTTCAATTATTTGGCGCTGTGTGACGTGTGCGCACAGGTCACAGGTGGGCTTTCACAGGAGTTTCTCATACCCCTTGCGTAACAACTGTGATAACGTCAACGCATGAGCGCTTCTACGGTTCTGGACGAATTTCTCGATCCGGTGAGCCGATGTTTTGATGCCGAATCCGCCCGCCGATTGGTTGCGTTGCGTGTTCCGGCAAAGGTACAGGAACGCATGGATATTCTCGCCGAACTGGCGAATGAAGGTCAGCTCAACGATGAGGAGCGTTCGGCATACGAGGCGCTGATTAACGCCGCGGACTTGGTCTCGATTCTGAAAGTAAAGGCTCGCAGACAGCTTCCAGGCGCGACGTAAGGCAATGGATTCCGCTGTGCGGGCACTCATCCGCCAGAGGGCTGCAAACCGTTGCGAGTATTGCCTGCTCGACCAGGAGGATTCCTCGATCGCTCATCACATCGATGCGCGGCGCGTGGAGTTGAGGAGACAGATTCTGGCTCGAAGGGATTCGCCCTGAGCTTTGTCGTTATCCTAAAGTGGTCTTCTCAACCTTCGCGCCGCGGCCGCTGCGTCTTCGAATTCCCGCTCAATCCGCGGGCTTCGCAGCTCGTCCCTCAGCCCTTCGAGCTTCGCGATGAACACCCCTAGCGCCGCGTCGATGTTGGGGGCGTTGGTCGAGAAGATGTCGCGCCAGATTTCGTAGGGGCTCTGGGCCAGCCGCGTCAGGTCCATCGCCGCCGGGCCGGCGACTCGAGCCGCTTCGGGTTCTGTCCCGATCGACGCGGCGAGCGCCGTGGAGATCAGTTGCGGCAGGTGCGATGTGAACGCCACGAGACGGTCGTGTTGCTCCGCCGGCATAATTACTACGCGAGCTCCGAAGCTGGCGATGCGCTCTTCCAGAACGGCGCAGGGCGAGGTCAAGATATAGGGCCGACCGCGGAACAGCGAAGCCTCGGCCTCCGCCGCGCCGCGCGCTTCCTTCCCCGCCATGGGATGGCCGCCGATGAACCGCCCGCGATGGATTTTCTCCGCCGCGCGGGCGCAGATGGCGGCCTTCGTGCTCCCCGCGTCGGTGATCAGCGCCCCTGGCTTCACGTACTGGTCGAGTTCGTCGAGCACCGAAAGGATTCCTTCGATGGGACGCGCGAGGTAGATCAGATCGGCGTTCGCCGCGGCTTCGGGCAATGGCAGAGCCTCGTCAATGACGCCGCGCTCCATCGCCGCGCGCAAGGCCTCTGGCGAACTGACGCCGACTATCTTCCCGGCGAATCCCGTGGCCCGCAGTGCCAGTGCGAACGACCCGCCGATCAGCCCCACGCCGACGATAGCGACCGTATTCACGCGGTTCGGCCGACCGCTGTGGCGATCGCGCGCACCTGTTTCATCATGTCCGCGAACTGGCCCGGGGTCAGCGTCTGCGCGCCGTCGCTGGCGGCTTTGTCGGGATCGGGATGCACTTCGACGATCAGCCCGTCGGCGCCCGCGGCCACGGCGGCGCGCGCCATCGGAATCACCATGTCGCGTCGTCCAGTACCGTGCGAAGGATCGCCGACGATGGGCAGGTGAGACAGTTTTTTCACGACGGGGATGGCCGCGATATCCATGGTATTTCGCGTGTATGTCTCGAAGGTGCGGATGCCGCGCTCGCACAGGATCACCTCGTAATTACCGCCGCTCATAATATATTCGGCGGCCAGCAGGAGCTCTTCGATCGTCGCCGCGATGCCTCGTTTTAGCAGCACGGGCTTGCGAGTCTTGCCGATCTCGCGCAGCAGATTGAAATTCTGCATGTTGCGCGCGCCGATTTGCAGGATGTCGGAATACCGGGTGAGCAGCGCGATCTGCGTCTGGTCCATCACTTCGCTGACGACCAGCAGTTCCCGGCGATCGGCCGCCGCACGCATGATTTTCAGGCCTTCCTCGCCCATGCCTTGAAAACTGTAGGGCGAGGAACGCGGCTTGAAGGCTCCGCCGCGCATCACCTGCGCGCCGGCGTTGGCCACGATGTCGGCCACGGTCTCGATCTGTTCGCGGCTTTCGACGCTGCACGGCCCCGCCATGGTGACCACTTGCGCGCCGCCGATTTCCACCTTGCCGATTTTTATGATTGTCCCCTGCGGCTTGAAATGTTTGCTGACCAACTTATAGGGAGAGACGATGCGGTGGCATTCCTTCACGCCCTCCATCGCTTCAAAATCGGCCGGATCGAAATCGTCGACCGGGCCGACCCCTCCCAGCACCGTGTGGGTTACGCCGGTGGACCGGTGGACGGTGAATCCCATGCCTACCAGGCGGTCGATCACGGCCTGAATCTCGAGGTCGGTCGCCCCCTGCTGCATTACCACTAACATTCGTTCTCTCCCCGTTTTTTCTGTTCGCGCCGCATGCGTTGCAAGGTGCGCATTTCGTCGATGATGCGTTCGAAGATGCTCTTCACGGCATCCGAGGTCAACGGACCCCCATTGTGACCGGTCACGTTGCGAAACACGTCTTCTTCGCGCTTCGGCTCGTAAATCGGCATCGCCAGCGATTCCTTGGCGCGCCCGATTTCCTCGACGACCTTGGTGCGCCGGTTGAGCAGCGTCAGCAATTCAACGTCAATCGAATCGATGGTTTTTCTAAGTTCCGCCAGCGTGCGCAGCGCTTCTTCCCTGGTCATGCATCCATCCCCGCGCGCAGCGACCTGATGTATGTTTCCAGGCCGTCCTCGCCTGCATTTTGCTCGATCAAGCGGACGATCGCGCTGCCCACCACTACGCCGTCGGCGATTTTCGCGACCGCTCCAGCCTGCGCCGGCGTCGAAATCCCGAATCCGGCGGCCACAGGCAGATTGCTGATCGCGCGCGTCGCATCGATCAACGGCTGAAGGGCGGCCGAGAGATCGGCGCGCTCGCCGGTGACGCCGGTACGCGAGACCAGATAAATAAAACCGCTGGAATACTCGGCCACCAGCTTTAAACGTTCCGCCGTGGAGGTCGGCGCGGCGAGAAACACCGTATCGAGCCCGGCGGCGCGCATCGCGTCCACGTATGGACCCGCCTCTTCCACGCTGACATCGGTAAGCAGGCAGCCGTCGATGCCCGCGGCCTTGGCATCGCGCGCCAGATTCTCCAGGCCATAGCGGAGCACGGGGTTCAAGTAGGTGAACAGTAACAGAGGAATTTCAGAAGTTTCACGAATTGTTTTTGCGATAAACAGTACTTTCGCAACGCTCGTTCCAGCTTTGAGCGCGCGATCCGCGCCTCGTTGAATCACCGGGCCGTCGGCGATGGGATCGGAGAAGGGAACGCCCAATTCGATCAGATCCGCGCCCCCGCGTTCGAGCGCCGCCACGAGGCCGGGCGTTGCCTCCGGCGCAGGATCGCCGGCCGTCAGATAGGCGGCGAGCACAGCCTTGTTTTCGTTCTTGCGGCGGTCAAAAATCTGCTGAATTCGGGTCATTGTACGTCGTCCCCGGGCTCGGGGAGGATTGTTCTATCCATCCAGCTCCGGCAAATTCTCTCGATATATGTCGGTGTCTTTGTCGCCCCGGCCCGAAAGATTCACGATGAACAATTTTCCTGGCTCCTTCGGCGCCCGCTCGATCGCTTCCGCCACCGCGTGAGCCGATTCGAGCGCGGGAATAATTCCTTCGGTGCGCGCGAGCCTCTGCGCGGCGGCCAAAGCCTGGGCGTCGCTCGCGGACGTATATTCGGCGCGATGGCGGTCGTGCAGCCAGGCGTGCTCCGGTCCCACCAGCGCGTAATCGAGCCCCGCCGAAATCGAGTGTGTCAGCGACACCTGCCCGTCGTCATCCTGCAAGAGGTAGCTGTACGCTCCTTGCAGCGCGCCGGGCGAGCCTCCGGAAAATCGCGCCGCGTGCTCACCCAACTTCCCGCTGCGCCCACCCGCTTCCACGCCGATCAGCTTCACGTTTTCATCGCCGATAAACGCATGGAACATTCCAATGGCATTCGAGCCCCCGCCGACGCAGGCGAAAATCGAATCGGGCAGGCGGCCTTCGCGCTTCAGAATTTCGGCGCGCGTTTCTTCCCCGATGACGCGGTGAAAATCGCGCACCATGACCGGATAGGGATGCGGACCGAGCGCGGAGCCCAATAAATAATAGGTCGAATGCACGTTCGTCACCCAATCGCGCAGCGCTTCGCTGACCGCGTCCTTCAGCGTACGGCTGCCGTTGGTGACGGCAACCACTTTCGCACCCAGCAGCCGCATCCGAAACACGTTCAGCCGCTGCCGCCGCATGTCTTCTTCGCCCATGTAGACGATGCATTCCAGGCCGAAGAGCGCGCACACGGTCGCGCTGGCCACTCCGTGCTGCCCTGCGCCCGTCTCGGCGATTATGCGCTTCTTGCCCATTTTTCGCGCGAGCAGCGCTTGCCCCAGGCAGTTGTTGATTTTGTGCGCGCCGGTGTGCAGCAGGTCCTCGCGCTTGATGTAGATCCTGGCGCCGCCGAGTTGCTCGGTGAGCCTTTTGGCCAAATAAAGAGGCGTCGGCCGGCCGGCGAAGTTTTTCAGCAGATCGGCCAGTTCGGCTTGAAACGCCGGATCGCCGCGGGCTTCAAGGTAGGCGCGCTCCAGCTCTTCGAGAGGAGTCATCAGCACTTCGGGAACGAAGCGCCCGCCGTAAGGACCGAAATGTCCGGTTGCGTCCGGTTGCGAGGTGATCATTGTGCTTCCCGTGCGGCTTGGACGAACGCGCGCACCTTTTCGTAATCCTTGATTCCGGGCGCCGATTCGAGCTTCGAACTCGCATCGACTCCCCAGGGCCGGGCGACGCGGATCGCCTCGGCAACGTTCGAAGCGTCCAGCCCGCCGGCGACGATGATTTTGTGTTCCTCGCTGCGGGCGGCGGTCCAGTCGAAGGAAATTCCGTTCGCCGGGCCGTCGAGAAGAATCGCCTCCGCGCCCTCCGGGCTGACGGCCTGGCCTGGGCGGAACGCTTTCCAGACCCGCATGTTTTCCGCCGCGCCGCCGTAAATCTGCGCGACATCGAGCCTCCCCGCGCGCATCACCGCCTCGATCGCGGCGGGCGTTTCGTCGACGAACACGCCCACTTTCCACGCATCGAGCCCTTGGCCCAACTCGGCGGCCGCTGAAGGCGTCACGTATCGCGGGCTTTTCGCATAAAAAATAAATCCCAGCGCCGAAGCGCCCGCTTCCACCGCCGCAATCGCGTCCTCGCGCCGCGTGATTCCGCAAATCTTGACCATCATGACCGCAACTCGCAGAGCGCCGCTGCCGGATCGGGCGCCTTCATCAGGTGTTCGCCGACTAAAAATGCCTGAAAGCCGGCGTCGCGCAGCGTCTTCACATCCGCGGAACAGTGGATGCCGCTCTCGCTCACTTTGACGACGCGCGACGGAATTTTTTCGGCCAGCCGCAGCGATATTTCCAGCGTCACATCGAAGGTGTGCAGGTTGCGGTTATTCACGCCGACGATTTCGGCGCCGGAATCGAGCGCGCGGCCCAGTTCTTCTTCGTCGTGCACCTCCACCAGCGCGGCCATCTTATAGTGGGCGGCGAGTTCGCGAAACCGGCGCATGGTTCGCTCGTCGAGCAGAGCCGCGATGAGCAGAATCGCATCGGCTCCATGCGCGGCAGCCTCGATGACGTGAACCTCGTCGATAGTGAAATCTTTCCTCAGCACCGGCAAGTCGACGGCCGCGCGCGCCGCGCATAGATCGTCGACGGTGCCTTTGAAAAACTCGAAATCGGTGAGAACACTGAGCGCCGCCGCGCCTCCCGACTGAAAGAGACGCGCGATGGCTGCCGGATTGAACGCTTCGAGCAGCACGCCCTTGCTGGGCGACGCTTTCTTGATCTCGCCGATAATCGCCGGTTCGGTGGATGTCAGCGCGGCTCGAAAATCCCGCCCGTGACCGCGGTTCGCGGCAGTCCGCTCCAGATCCGCGCGGTGTTGCGCGGTTTCGCGCAGCTCAACGCGTTTATTCTTGACAATGCGAGCGAGGATGTCCGGAACCACTACAGCCATGTCGGGGAGATTTCATGGTAGCATCACGAGCACCCGAATCCCACCCGCCGGATCGATCGAGTGCGTAGAGGATCCGCCGTGAAGGCTGGCGATGCGCCGCGCGCTCTCCAGGCTTAAGGCCGATCCCGGAGGCAGCGACGCGATCGACCGGAACCCTGGAGCGGTGGTCGACACTTCCAGCTCCACTCCACTCTCCGCCGCCGCAGTGCGGATCTTCGCCGGGTGCATCTCCGTGGCCAGTTGACGAAACAAGCCGAGAAGATTTTCGATAAGCGCCCGTCCGAATCCTGGATCGAGCCGCACCAGAGGCAGAGCGGGCGCGAAGTCGCATTGGACCGGCGGATCGAGCGACGCAGGCCGGGTGGAGAGGACATGTGTGATCAGTTCCTCGAGATCGATGGTTTCGGGCGCAGCGGCTCGCCGATCGGCGAACCCCAGTCCATTCGAAAGTATCCAGCTCGACTGCTCCACCAGTTGCTGAATGCGAGTGAGCTGTTCGCGATGCTTTCCATCGCCGTCGGGAACGACCATGGACAGATAGTAGGCGATGGATTCAATGGCGCCAAGCGGCTGCCGGAGTTCGTGTGCGATGGCGCGCAGCACGTTTTCCTGAGAATACTCGGATGCGGGTTCCGTCATTAAGGCAGGGGTCATGGGCAATAAACCGGAATGAAATAAACCGACCTTGTTATAGCGCGGGAGAAGGTCGGCGTCAAGCCCGCCGCGCGGGATTACGTTAGCTTTGAACGCACGCGCTCGCTCAGCGCTTTGCCGTCGACGCGCTTTCCGGCGAGCTTCGCCTGCGCGGCCTTCATCACCACGCCCATTTGCTTCAGCGACGTGACTCCGGATTCGGCCATCGCCGCCGCGATCGCCGCATCGACCTCTTCTGCGGTGGGCGCAGACGGCATGTAGGTTTCGATCAGCTTCAGTTCCGCGTCTTCCCTGTCGGCCAGCTCCGGGCGATTGCCCTTGCGAAACATTTCCGACGCTTCCTTGCGCTGCTTGATCAGGGTGTTGAGGATCTGCAACTCCGTCGGCTCGTCTAGAGGCTTCATGGAATCGATCTCGTGCTTCTTGAGCGCGGTCTTGATCATCCGGAGCGCGTCGAGCCGTGCTTCCTCCCGCCCTTTCATGGCGGCGATGATGTCTTTTTGAATCTGGTCGAGCAGGGGCATGCAATTCCATATTAGAGGAGCCAGAAGCCAGGAGCCAGTAGCCAGAATCGTGCTGGTTTTCATCCTGGCTCCTGGCTTCTGGCTCCTGGCTCCTTCTTGTTATCCTGGAATTTCACCTCGCCCATGCACATCAAGAAGACACGACTGCTTACTCCCGGCCCGACGCCCATTTATCCCAAGGCGTTGCGCGCGATGCTGGGCGCGGACATGCATCACCGCACACAGGATTTTCGCAACATCTTTCGTGCCGTGCTGGCCGACCTCAAACTGGTGATGGGCACCACCCATGACGTGCTTGTCCTGGTCGCTTCCGGAACCGGAGCCATGGAAGCGTCGGTCACCAATTGCTTTTCTCCAGGCGACCGCGTCATTGTCTGCACCGCTGGAAAATTTGGCGAGCGCTGGGTGGAAATGACGCGCGCCTTCGGGCTCGATGTTCTGGTCCTCGAAGCGCCCTACGGAAAAGCCGTGCAGCCGGAGACGCTTTTGCACGCGCTGGCCGCGAATCCAGACGTCAAGGGCGTCTTCGTGCAGGCGTCGGAAACCTCCACCGGCGCCGTGCACGACGTTCGTGCGATGGGCGAGGCGATCAAAGAAGACGAACGCGATTTTCGTGGTCGACGCCATCACCGGCCTCGGCACCATGCCTCTCGACATCGACACATGGGGCCTGGACATCGTCATCGGCGGCTCGCAGAAAGCGTTCATGATTCCCCCCGGCCTCGCGTTTCTCTCCATCAGCCCGAAAGCCTGGGCGCACGCCGAATCCGCGAAGCTGCCGCGCTTTTACTTCAATCTGAAAAAAGAACGAAAAAGCGCTGCGAGCGGCGAATCGGCCTGGACCGCGTCTACCGCTTTGGTTTTGGCGCTGAACGAAGCGCTCCAATTCATCAAAAGTATCGGCATGCCGAAACTCATCGACAATGCCGTGCAGCTCTCGCGCGCCACACGCGAAGCATGCCAGACGCTGGGGCTTGAACTCTTTGCGCCGGAGAACCCCAGCGCGTCGGTTACAGCGGTCAAGGTACCGGCCGGCCTCGATTCGGGCGTCATCGTCAAGGAATTCCGCCAGCGCTTCGGCTCCATCGTCGCCAACGGACAAGGTGAAATGAAGGGCCGCATATTCCGGATCGCGCATCTCGGCAG
>CAVVNE010000158.1:0-9303 GCA_963749245.1 Bryobacterales bacterium | reverse complement strand
CCCGGCTTGGAAGAACCGGAAGCCCCGGCGGAAAATGGCTGAGCAGCGCCTCCAGAAAATCCTCGCGCAGGCAGGCGTGGCGAGCCGCCGCAAGGCCGAGGAGCTGATCACGGAAGGCCGCGTCACCGTCAACGGGCACGTGGTGACGGAGCTGGGATCGAAGGCGGATTTCGAAGTCGACCACGTCAAGGTCGACGGGCGTCTTCTGCATGCGCCTAAGCGTCATATTTATCTGGCTATGAATAAGCCCAAGGGCTGCATGACCACCGTGGCCGATCCCGAAGGCCGCGAAACGGTGATGCATCTCCTGAGAGGCGTGCGCGAGCGCGTTTTTCCCGTGGGCCGGCTCGATTATCAGAGCGAAGGCCTGCTGCTGTTCACCAACGATGGCGATTTCGCGCATAAGCTGACCGCTCCGGCCAGTCACGTGACGAAAACCTACGTCGTGAAGGTGAACGGAGCGATGACCGACGAGCAGGAGAAGGCTTTTCGAGAAGGTGTTTTGGTCCATGGGCGTAGAACGTCGCCGGCCGAGATCAAGTGCATCAAGACGGGCGTCAATCCGTGGTACGAAGTGAAGATTACGGAAGGCCGGCAGAACCAGATCCGGCTGATGTTCGCCTATTTCGGCAAGCTGGTGGAGAAACTGCGCCGCGTGAAAATCGCATTTCTGGAGCTGGACGTGCCGCCGGGGAAATATCGCTCTCTAACGCCGCGCGAAGTCGAACATTTTGAAAAGATCCTCAGCGCGAAGCCGGCGGCAAAGCGTAAAAATGACAAACATTCCTGAGCTGCTGCGCGCGGCGCGCGTGATCGCGGTGGTGGGCCTGTCGGGCGATGAGATGCGTCCCAGCCACGGCGTCGCCGAATACATGCAGCGCCATGGATATCGAGTCATCCCGGTGAATCCGAATGAGACGGAAGTGCTGGGCGAGAAAGCCTACGCGCGCCTGGAAGACGTTCCAGAGAAGATCGATATCGTGAATGTGTTTCGCCGGTCACAATACGTTCGCGGCGTAGTCGAGTCCGCGATCCGAGTCGGAGCTAGTGCTGTCTGGATGCAGGAAGGCGTGGTCGATGAATCGGCGGCCGCAACCGCGCGGGCCGCGGGCCTCGACGTGGTGATGGACCGCTGCATCTTGAAGGACCACCGTTCTCTCAAATTCTAGCGTCCGTCCTCATGTTTACGAATGCCGTAACGGAGCCGCGATCGTAAGGGAGCGGACAGACCCGAAATCGGCTTGTCTAATGCGTCGGACCAAGCCCCTGCCTCAAATCGTGCAGCACACTCAACACCCCGGGGACGAGAGTAATCACGAACAACGCAGGCAGAATGAACAGCACGATCGGGAACAGCATCTTGATGCCCGCCTTCGCGACCGCCGCTTCCGCGCGTAGGCGGCGGCGCTGGCGCAGCGAATCGGCATAAACTTTCAGCGCCTGCGAAAGACTGGTGCCGAAGCGTTCGCTCTGGATAATCATCGCGGACAGCGATTTGATGTCCTCAATTCCGGTGCGGCGGACGAGTTGTTTAAACGCGGTAGCGCGTTCCTGGCCGGCCTTCACCTGCATAACAACGGTATGAAACTCCGCCGCCAGCTCCGGATAAATAAACTCCATCTCCTCGCTGACGCGCAGCATCGCCTGATCGAGCGCCAGGCCGGTTCCGAGCACGATGCCCAGCAGGTCGACGGTATCGGGCAGCGCGTCCTGGAGCTTGTTGCGATACCTTTTCACGAGCCAGTGCAGAACCTGCTGCGGCAGCAGGTAGCCGAGCAGCAGCGCGGCCACCACGCTGCCGATTCGGGGAGCAACCTCGTTGTTGCGGTTTACCCAGAGCATGAAAACAACGAACGCGAGCAGGAAAAGCATCTGGAAAATCGCGTAAAACGCCAGGCCTTCGCGGCGCCGCACGCCTGCCTGCGCCAGTTCCTTCTCCGTGTCTCGCAGCCAGGAATCGACGCCGGGGAAGAGGCTGATGTAGTAAAGAAAAGTGTTGAGGAACCCACCGCCGCCGCGGCGCCGCGATTCCGCAGTGGACTTGGTGGCCATGGCGTAGGCTTGCAATTCTTCCAGCCGGTCGCCGAGCGGATCCTCTTTGACGCGAAACAATTCGTACCCGGACCAGGCGAGCGCGACGATGGTGACGAAGGCCCAGAGAAAAAATGTGACGTCAATAAGCATCAGATTTTTGGGTTTGCGATTTTGCGGATCACCAGGATGCCGACAATCTCGGACACGATGGCATAAGTCAGAAATTTTTGACCTGTTTCATCGGTGTAGAGCAGCCGGATATATTCGGGTTTCAAAAACCAGAAGCCGATGCCGACCACGATCGGCATGGCGCACAGCAGGGCCGCGGAGAAGCGCTGCTGCGCGGTGGCGGATTTCATTTTTTCGGAAAGATTCAGGCGTTCCCGCACCAGCAGCGCGAGATCGTTCAACACCTGCACCATGTTTGCGCCGGTCTGGCGTTGCAGAATCAGGCCGGTGACGAAAAACTTCAGGTCGATAATGGGAACGCGATTGCCGAGGCTGTGCAGCGTCTGGTCGATCGGCGAGCCGAGCGCCAGCTCCTCCACCACTTTTCGAAATTCCATCCGTACCGGGTCGAACGTTTCCTGCGCGATGGTTTCCAGACCCGCGTGAATATTGTGTCCGGCTTTCATGGAGCGATTAAACAGGTCGATCGCCTCGGGCAGCATTTCCTCGAATTTCCGGAGCCTCCAGCTGCGGATCCGCGAGATGTAGATCACCGGCGACGCTCCCAAACCGAGCGCGATGCCAATCCTAAGAATCAGCAGGCTCAAACCCGCGACGCCGAGGATGATGTACACAGCGATGGCGATGATCAGGCACAAGGCAAACACTTCGGAGGCGCGATATTTCAAATTCGCCTGGTCGATATAAAGCTGTAAACGGCGCAGGACTCCCAGCCAGGATACGAAATCGCCGAGAAACGCGAGCGACCCGCGCTGTTCGCGGCGGACGAGGTCCGCGGCGGCCCGGACGCGCACGCCGCCGGACACTCGGAGATCGCGCAAGCGGCTGGCGAGCAATTCCTGCGCCTGTTCCCGCGGCACGTACCAAACGTAATACGCCGCCGCGCCGAGGGCGCAGATGAAGATCAGAAAGGAGAGGAAGAGAAACATCTAGTCCCCACTCCCTTTGACACAGATCGCTCCCTGTGGTCGCGGCTCGGCATCGGCGCTACACAAAATCGGTTGTGTACTGAGCCGCGACCGCAGGGAGCGATCTTTCTTCGCCGTCACGCCTTTAGCTCCTGCGCTTCGGTAAAAATCGAATTCGGCAAATGGACGCCGTACGATTTCAACCGTTCCAGCACGCGCGGACGCACGCCCGTGGCCTTGAACCGTCCGGTGATGTTTCCTCGCGGCCCGATGCCGGTGCGCTCCAGCGTGAAGATGTCCTGCATGTCGACCTGTTCATTTTCCACGCCCATCACTTCGCTGATGCCGGTGACCTTGCGCGTGCCGTCGCTCAGGCGGGCACAATGCACCACGATCTGGATCGCGGACGCGAGCATCTGGCGGATCACGTGGTCGGGAACGTGTTGGCTCGCCATCATGACCATGGTTTCCAGGCGCGAGAACGCGTCGCGCGCGGAGTTGGCGTGCACCGTGGTCATCGATCCGTCGTGGCCGGTGTTCATGGCCTGCAGCATATCGAACGCCTCGGCGCCGCGGCATTCGCCGACGATGATGCGGTCGGGACGCATGCGGAGCGCGTTGATCACCAGGTCGCGCTGCGTGATGGCGCCCGCGCCTTCGATGTTCATGGGACGCGTTTCCAGCCGCACCACGTGGTCCTGCTGCAATTGCAGCTCGGCCGTGTCTTCGATGGTGACGATGCGCTCCTCCTCCGGAATGAAGCGCGAGAGCGTGTTCAGCATCGTGGTCTTGCCCGAGCCGGAACCGCCGGAGATGACGATATTGAGGCGCGCCTCCACGCAGCCGCTCAGGAAATCGAGCATGCCGGTGGTGAAGGTCTCGTTCTTGAGCAGGTCGTCGGTGGTGAGCAGCTTTTTGCCGTAGCGGCGGATGGACATCACCGGCCCGATCAGCGAGAGCGGCGGAATGACGGCGCAGACGCGCGAGCCGTCGGCGAGGCGCGCGTCGACGATGGGCGAAGAATCGTCGATGCGGCGGCCGACTGCTCGAAACGATGCGGTCGATGATCATGCGCACGTGCGCCTGGTCCTTGAAGCGGACGTTGGTTTCCACCACCCGGCCCGCGCGCTCGATGTAGACGTTGTCGAAGCCGTTCACCATGATGTCGCTGATGGTGGCGTCCTTGAGCAGCGGCTCGAGCGGGCCGAGGCCGAACACTTCGTCGAGGATTTCCTCGATCAGCCGCTCGCGCTCGGCCATGGTCATGGGGAGCTGCTCGTCGACGATCAGCTGCTCCACCACGTTGCCGATCTGCTCGCGCACGCTCTCTTTGTTGAGGGTCTTGAGCTGTTCCGGCGTCAGCGAATTGAGCAGCTTCGAGTGGACCTGGGTCTTGATCTCGAACCAGCGGTCGGCGCCGGTGCCGGATGGCCGAGGTCGGTTCGGGCGAGGTCGTGACGCGGGATGCCCATCGAGATCCTTATGCCGATCTTTGCCGCCGCCTGCTTTCGCGCCGGTGGCCTTGTCGACGAACGCGCGGAAGACGCGGTCGAGCTCGGCCGCCGCTTCGCGGTCGGCGACGAAGGGCCGGCCCTTGTTCACCGCGGCGATGCACGGCGGGCGAGGCGGGAATTCCGTAAAACACCGGCTGGTTCAGCGTCTGCTGAATCTGCTCGAGGCTCGCCATGTTGGGACCGGGCTTCTTCTGATACCGATTCGACGACGATCTTGAGCTGGTCCTGATTGAAGCCCAGCCGCATCAGCGCAGCTATGTAGCGCTGCGCGTTGCGAATCGCCGGGAAATCCTGTGTCAACACCAGGAACACGGTGCTGGAACTCTGCAAGGCGGCCAGCACCACCTCATCGGAAAGCCAGCGGCCAGCGTCGATCACCATCGATTCGTACTTCTCCACCAGAAAGTTGGCGAACTCGCGGAACATCGGCTCGGTGAACACCGGCCGGCTGCTCCACTTGGTCCGGCGGGCCGACCAGAAAAAAGCCCAGCGGATCGCGCGTGACGAGCCCTTCAAACAGCGCCTGGTCCATGCGCGAAAGATTCTCGCCCACTTCCGTGAGCGAGTGCTGCGGCGAGGTGCCGGTCTGCATGGCGCAATCGTTGGCGGTCCAATCGAGGTCGATCAGCACCACCTGCTGCTTGCGCTGCGCCAGCACGCCGGCGAAATTGACGGCCAGCGTCGTCGTTCCCACGCCGCCCTTGGCGCCGAGGAAACTGTACACTTTCCCCAGGTGGCTGACGGTGACAGAGGCGCGGCGCGGCGTACGTTCCAGGCGCGTCATGGCGTCGCGAAACTCGATGCGCTTCAGCGGCTGCACCAGAAAGTCGTTGGCGCCGGCGCGCACGGCAGCGATCACGGTCTCACCGTCGGCGTGATAATTCGACGCGATCACGTACAGATCGGGAGCGGCCTGCTTGACCTTTTCCATCACTTTGAGCGCGCTTTCGGGATCGCTGGCCAGATCGATAATCAGAGCGGCGTCCGGATGACGCTCCAGGTCCTGAAGGACGCGGATATAGAGATTCGACGAAACCTCCGGGTACTCCGAAATCATTTTCGCGGTGGGCACGTTGAGCAGGCTCTCGGTAATCGATTCGCGAAAGTGCGGGTCAGGAGAGGCGACGAGTAAGGAAATCGGCATGTTGTTCTAGGGCAGACAGACGCCTTGTTCAGGATCGCAGCCGGCGCTCTCCATGGGGACCGACGTATGGAAGTCGGGGATGTTGATGGGAGGAATGCCGAGCGTCGTCACAAACGTCGAAAATTGAAAATTCGTCACGCTGACCGTGACGACATCGGGAATGCATGTCGTGCTGCAATCGCCGGTACAGGAAAAGGGGAGCAGCGCGCCCGAATCCGGATCGCGCGAAAAATACTCGACGTTGATCTGCGCCGGCCCGTTCTGAAACTGGATCTGGTCCGGCATCAGGGGGATGTTGGCCTTCATGTAATTGAGCACGTTCGAGCCGTCGCCCTGCCAGCAGTGCGTGGCGGCGTAGCGCGCGCCGTCGCGGGTGTAATCGGCCACGCTGTGCCAGATCCAGAGCAGCTCAGACGTGTAGATGATCATGAACGTCAGCGGCAGAATCACGACGCCCCAGGCGAGGGCGAATTCGACCAGGGTTTGACCGCGTCTGTCCGCATGCTTACGCATGGCGGTTCCGTGCGCCATCATGTTCCTCCATAGGGCACCGTCACGGTGGGCCGCAGCGGAAATGGATCGATGGTGAAACCCCAGAAAAACGGTTGCACGTTGTAGCCGTCGGTCAGCGAAACCTGGATGTAATCCGGCGGCTGGCCTCCCTGGCTCGCATCGCAGCCGGCGGCGGAGCAGTCGCAGGGAACCATCGCCCGGCCCACCGGATCGTACCTTTCGATCGCGATCTGGAACATCGCCGGCGTCAGCCCGGGAACAACGGGATCCTGCGCGCTGTCGGTGGATCCTGTGAGCGCGTAATTCTCCGCCGCGGTGATCGACGGATCGGCCGGGTCGCAAAAATTGACGCCCTGTTGCGTGCCGATATAGCGGGCCAGATCGTACATCACTTTTTCGAGCGTATAGTACGTATAGAAAACGCGCGCCAGCTCCACCGTGCCGATCAGCAGGCTGAGCAGCAGCGGCATCAGCATGACGGATTCGAGCAGCGCGCCTCCTTTCCGGCGGTTCATTGGTGCAGGACCACCTTTCCGGGCCCCGCCGTCTGCTGGCACCCGTCGAATCGCCCCTGCTTCACCGGCGCGACGCTGCCGATGTACATCCCGATGAAGCGTCCGTACTGATCGTCGGGGCTGATCGCGGTCGCGCCCGAATTGGGCATCAGCAGAAACTGGCGGAAGCCGAGCACGGTCATATTGCCGGTGGCCGAAAGCGCGTCGACAATCGGAATGGTGATAATGCGCCGCCCGTCGCCTGTGTAATCGGTGTAGGTGGTGTAGGTGTTGAGGTCGGTGTCTGGAGCGTAGCTGGTGGAAAGCGTGTCGAAGCCCGTGATCGCCGTGCAGACTCCGTTTGTCGGCACTTCAAACCGTGTGTCGAGGCCGCACATCGCGTCGGTCACATCCGCAGCGGGCGCGGCAGCAGAGCAGGCCACGGGCGCGGCGTTGGCCCAGATCAGCTCGGTATTGTTGATGAAGAAGCAGGCCACCGCGCTGTTGGTGTTACCCGGCAAACCTCCGGCGCCCGCACGAAACAGTTGCGAATCTTCGGATGGGAACGCGACCGCGTTGGGGTCCAGCCGATTCAGCAAAACGTAGTTGATCTCCTGCGTGGCGCCGGTGAGGATCGGCGGCGCGGGCGTGCCGGTGCACAGATACGTGAACGAGTAGAGTTCGTTAACGATATAGCCGAAATCGGTCGTGTCGGTCTGATCGACGGCGGCAACCGCGAACGGTTCGATGGCGCAGGCGGTGCAGAGAGGCGCGCTGATGCCGGCCACCGCGCTCGCCACCAGCGTGATGTTGCGGCTGGTCACGATGGGCAAAAAATTCCAGAAGACAAGAGGGATCTGTCCGGTGACGTTGGAGACCACGTATTTCGCCTGCGCGCCGCCGACCGCGCCCACGCCTCCATTGCCCGCGGCGGCGATGGCCGAGGCCGCGGTGCCATAGTAAGCGGGCGGAGGCACCGTGCTTTCCAGCGTCCCGTTGTTCTGCCCGATGACGAGCCCGTTGAAGTCGTATTTATTCCCCACGTTCGCACCGTTCTGAACCGTGAGCAGCGCGGCTGCCGTGGCCGCGTCCGTAGCGGCGTCAGTCCCGATCAACTGCTGCGCGGCAGCCAGCGCCATGGAGTTCGCGGCCGCCTTCAGCTCCCCTTTGGCGACGTAGATGATGCCCAGGTCGATGGCGAATCCGATCAGCCCGAAGAGCACGGGCACAAGAATCACGACTATCTGCAAAGCGGTGGCTCCGCGCTCAGTGTTTCGCCTGCTAATTGGGAACCTGGTGTCCACGCGGTCCTACAAACTCCGGCTGTTTTTTTTCTTTCTTCGCTTTCTGCTCCTCCACCGTCGGCAGGAAGGGCACGACGATATCGGGAAGTTTCGGTTTTTCGTTCGCCGGCAAAGGCTTCACGAAATGAGGCGTCACGACCACCACCAGTTCGGTCGACGTTTTTTCGGTCGACCGGCTGCGGAACAGTTGCCCCAGAATCGGAATGTCGCCCAAGCCGGGCACCTTGTTGAGGATCTGCGTCACGCGGTTGTCGATCAGGCCGGCGATGGCAAAGCTTTCGCCATCTCTCAAATTGACCTCGGTTTCGGCGCTGCGCGAAGAAAGCGCGGGAATCTGAAAGCCGTCCACCGTCACGGCGTTGGTGTAGTCCAGCGTGCTCACCTCCGGCTTCACCTTCAAATTTATGGCTCCGGAAGATGTGATGGTCGGCGTGAAATTGAGTTGCACGCCATACTTCTTGAACTGAACCGTCACGACAGGAGCAATGCCGCTGCCCGTGGGGGTCGACGTGATGGTGGGAAAAGGAAACTGACCGCCGGCCAGGAAGTTCGCCTCGGAACCCTCGAGCATGGCCGTTCTTTAGCAACGTCTCGAAATGAACGCTGGCCGGGCCTTCCGGAACATTTTTGGAAAACTGGCTATAGACAAATATTCCGTCTGGAGCCACAAAAAGCGGCCGGTCTTGAGCAGCCAGACATGGCGGTATATTGCAGCCCCTTCGTAGAACCATCCTTCGAATTGCGAAGCATCCACCCCGGCACCGCCAGCGTGTTCTCGCCCCCGCAATGGCCAGGTCCGTGACGTCATAACGAAAACTGCTGTAACCGCTTTGATGACGGCCCATCAGATAACCATTAAAAAAAACGCGGCAATCCCGTACACTCCGTCAAACTGAATCCAGAGACGGCGGCCCTCGTCCGTCTTCGGCAGGGCGAAGGTGGTCCGGCGATACCAGCCGACGTTGTTTGTGTGAAAACCCGGCCCGACCCGGTTTGAACCCGTGGCTAGTGTCGGCGCTGGAATCAAACGGCAATTCAATCGCCCGAATCGTGGGGCAGATTGACCTTGCGCCAACTCCCGTCGCCGAAACTTCGCGAAGCGGGCCCCAGATTGACGCCCGCCTTGTCCAATCTTTCGGCCAGGCCCCATTCATCACCCAGGTGAAACCGCCATCCCTCATCCATTAACAATTTCGGCGCAGT
>CAVVNE010000157.1:0-5942 GCA_963749245.1 Bryobacterales bacterium | reverse complement strand
GTTGTGATAGAGGATGTTGCGATCGAACGGAAGCCCGCGCGGCCCGCAATTCACCGCGATGCCGCGATAGAAGCAGTACGGATTGGCGCCCGGCTTGGGGCTGGTCTCAAAATCGAATTTGAGATAATTGGCGACAAACAGGTCCAGCTTCCCGTCGTTGTCGTAGTCGAGAAAGGCGCAGCCGGTGTTGTAGCGGACGCGATCCTGGGTCAGATGAACCTTGGCCGTGACGTCCTCGAAGCGTCGCCCGCCGATGTTGCGATAGAGCGCGTTCTGGCCCCAATACGTCACGAACAGATCAGTGTAGCCGTCGTTATCGTAATCTCCCGCGCACACTCCCTGCGCCCAGCCCTGGCGTGTAAACCCCAGCGACTCCGATACATCGCGAAATTTGCCGCCGCCTTCGTTGTGATACATGCGGCTCGGCGCGCCGGGCCCGGCCGCGACGAAAATATCGGCCAGGCCGTCGTTGTCGTAATCGATAAACGCGACGCCGCTGCCGGTCGTCTCGAGAATAAACTGTTTCGAAACCGTGCCGCCGTTGGGAACCGGTGCCGTCAACCCGGCCTGCCTCGCCACGTTGCGGAAATCGGGATGAAAGACAGGGCTCTGCGCCGCGAGCCCAGCGCAAACCAGCACGACAGTCCGCTTCACTTTTTGTCTTTCTCGCCAAGCCGTTTCAAAAAGTCGGTGAACTCGCCCTGGGGAGGTTTTTGCAGCCGGTCGAGCTCCGCCTTCTCGCGCTGTGCGTCGGCTTCGCGGCCGGCGTTGCGATACGCGGTCATCAGTCCATAATGCGCGGTCTCATTGCGCGGCTGAAGTTTCACCGCCCGCTCCAGCAGCGCGATCGCCTCGGGATACCGCTTGGCATCTCGGCGCAATTTCGCCACCGCGATCAGAGCTTCCGGAAAATCGGGACGCAGCGCCATCGCGCGCTCGAAGTGCGCCGCCGCCTGCGCGGCCTTCTGTTGCGCCGTCAACACCTGCGCCACCTGATACTCGGCCACGGCATCGGAGGGATTTAACGCCAGTTCCGCTTCGAACTCCTTTCGCGCCTGGTCGAGATTCGCCGGATCGTGCGACTGCAGCAGCAGAGCGCGCCCCAGCCGGTAGTGCAGGTCGATGGCTTTCGGATTCTTCGCGATGGCCTTGCGGTATTCGGCGATCGCCTCCGTATACTTGCCCTGCGTTTCGAAAACCTCCGCCGAAAGCTGATCGACGCGATAGGAGGACGGCGCCTTCTGATACATGCGGTAGATGGCGTCGTTCCAGGCCTTCATGTGATAGTTGGCGGACACGTAGAGCATATCGGCATCGGCCGGGAACTCCTTTTCGAGTTGCGCCACAATCGCTCCCGCATCCGCGAAGCGCTTCGAGGCGATATCGCACTGCGCCAGCGCCAGGCCGGCCAGGCGTTGTTTGATCGCCGCTCGAAAATCCCTTGGCCAACTCGGGAAGCGCGGCATCGCACTCGCCGGTCGCGGCCCTCGTAAACGCCAGAAACAGCCGCGCCCGCGGATCGTTGGGCGATTTTTCCAGATATTGCCGCGCGGCCTTATAATCCCCGCGATGAAACGCCGCGACACCGTCGGCCGTCTGGCCCCAAACCAACGCGGCGGACAACAGAACCCCGACTGTAAAGGAGGGGACTTGCGACACGCCCCTAGTGCCCGGCATCGTCCGTCATCAACCCCAGGTTGCCGAAACGCCCCCGGTCGGCTGCGTCGAAATAGCGGAAGCTCAGCACCGGCGGCGCCCCCGGCGCCAGCATCGCGGGAGGCGACAACCGTTCCGACGGCGGTTCGCTCATACTCACCACGCGTCCCGACAGCGCGATCATCTCGATCAGCAGGGCGAGCAGTGGAATCATCTTGCCTCCAGTTCCCGGAGCGCCTTGGTCGCGGTGGCGTTTCCCGGTTTTCGTTCCATCAATTCGTTCAGCACGGCCCGAGCCTTCTCCCGTTCGCCCATCGTAACGTAAATCCGCGCCAGATTCAGATACAATTCGTCGTCGTCCGGATTCATCTTGATCCCGTAGCGGAACGCGGCGATGGAATCGTTGGGTTGGCCCGTTTTCGCATACAGCACGCCGAGATTGTTGATCGCCCCGGGATGGTCCCTCTGCGCTTCAATCGCGCGCTGGAACCACTGCCGCGCCTCCGCCAGATCGTTCGCGCCCGCCGCCAGCAATCCCAGCTGATTCATCGCGTCCGCGCACTTCGCGTCGATCTCCACCGCGCGCTGGAACATGCGCCGCGCGTTCGGCGGATCCTCGAGCTTCGCGTAAACCTCACCCGCTCCGACAAACGCGGGCGGATAATCGCGCCTCATCTCGATCAACTGCTCGAAGGAGCGGAGCGCGTCCTGGTCGCGGTCCAACTCCATCTGAATGCGAGCCACCGCCTGCAACGCCTTCCAGTTGGCGGGATGCGCGCGCAGCGTCTCTTCCAGATAGGGCAGCGCGCGTTCCGGATAACCGGCCCAATAAAACGCCGCGCCCAGCTTAAAATAATTCCGCCGCGGGTTCAGATAATATTTGCCAGGGAAGGGCAGCGCCAGCGCATGGCTCTGGCCCATCCGCGCGAAGTCGGCGTGCATCGCCGCGGCCGTTGGAACTTCCGCGTAAACCTTCCGGACGCGGCTCTGTTCGTCGACCAGCAGCGCCAGAGGCACCGCGAGATCCCTCCGATATTCGAAAATGTATCGCCGGAGCAGGGAATACGCGGCGGCCACGTCCGGCTTCTCCTTGCTCAAATCGACCAGTTCGACCGGAACGCCCGCGGGGATTTGCGGACGCTCGCCCGCATGTAGCACCACGAATCCAGCCTTCCGCCGATCGGGCGTTGGCACCGGATCCAGCAGCCACGTATCGCCGAATTCAGGATCGTTCCGGCCCTGGAGCGCGGAGGCCGGCAGAGGCTTCCGCGGCCGGAATGCTGTGCGCTTCGGCTCGTGGGAACCCTCGACGATCGAATAAACGTAGCCCGGCTCCAGGTCTTCGAACTTTGCGGCCACGCCGGAGGGCCACGTGATCTTCACCTGCGCGGCTGGCTTTCCCGCAAGCCCAAAATGCAGTGTCTTCGAATGTTGTGACAGAAATCCGCTGCCCGCGCTCAGGAACTGTACTTGTCCGTTGACCTCAACGCGCGCGCCGATAGCGTCGCGATTCGACTCAGTGCCCGTCAAGCGAATCGCGATGGCCTGACGCGCGCCCGCGCTACCGTTCTGCATGGCCCGGATCTGCGGACCCAGGCGATTTTTCAGCACCAGGTCCGGAACGCCGTCGCCGTCGAAGTCCGTCACCGCAAAAGTCCGCGTGTCATCGGCGAAATCGAGCCCGCTCACCCCCGAGCAGTCGCGATACCGCCCGCCGTTCTTTGCGTAGAAAACGTTCGGCTCCCGCCCGCTCCAGCTATAATCCTCGCGGATGAGCTGATTCAGCGCGTTCCATCCGTTCTCATAATCGGCCGCCGAGCGCTGCTTCTCCGGAGTCTTCGCCACCACCTGCCGCCAGAAAAAGCTGTTCAGATCCTCGCTGGATTTGTTAGTCACCATCCCCGCGCCGATCAGAATTTCGGGCGTGCCGTCCAGATCCCAATCGAATCCTCCGGAACTCCACGCCCAGCGGCCCATCTCGATGCCTTCACTCGTCTCCACGAACGTGCCGTCGCCCTTGTTCGATACAGGCAATTGCCCTTGGTGTGGCGGCGGAAGGCCTCCTTGTCGCGCGACGCCGGCTCGAACGCGGGATCGCGAACCACGCGCTGCCCCGGCGCCGTCCAAATGTCCGACACGTAGAGGTCCGGCCGGCCGTCGCCGTTCGAATCGAAACACGCCGCGCTCATGCCCGGCCCCGCCCCGTCGAGCCCGGCTTTGGCCGCCTCATCGCGGAAATGCCCGTTCCGGTTGCGATACAGATTTCCCCGTCCGAAGTCGTTGGCGACGTACAAATCGGGCCAGCCGTCGCCGTCAAAATCGCACCAGGCGGGCGCGAAGCTGAACCGGTCGTTGTTGTCGTTCATGCCGGTTTCCGCCGTGACGTCCTCGAAGCGCACCGTGCCCCCGAGCATGGCCCGATTGCGGAACAGAAAATTCGGCGGACCGTTGCGCGCATCCTGATACGGCGCGGGATATTGATATTGATCCTCGCTCTGAAAATAGATGTAGCAGCAGAGGTAGAGGTCCAGGCGCCCGTCGCGGTCGAAGTCGGCCGCCGCCATCCCGGTGAAGGAACCCTGAGGCGTGGTTTTGAACGCGAACGCGTCGCGCTGTTCCAGGAACGTGCCGTCGCCGCGATTCACGAAGTAAAGCGGCCCCGACGACCGCAGGATCACCGCGTCCTGGCGGCCTGCATTTCGAAAATCCGCGAACAGTGCGCACGTCGTCTCATCCAGCACGCCGAGCCCGGAGCGTTCCGTAAGATCCTCAGCCGTCCCGTCGCCACGAATTTTGTACAGGCGATTCGGAAGGCCGCCCGGCTGGCATACATAAATCTCGTCTAGGGCGTCGTTATCGATATCGGCCACGGCGATCCCTTGGTTCCCGTACACGTCGATGCCGCACGCCGAATCGAGCCGCGCCCGCCAGTAAGGATTCCCGGGAATGAGCTGCTCACGAAACGAATTCACCCCACCGAACACGTGCCCGGTGACGTCGCGAAAATACGGCTTCGCCGAGTTCACCGCCTCCGCACTCTCGACCTCGAAATCCGGCAGCCGCCAGACGCCCGTGTGATACCCGCCATCGGTCTTGATCTCGAATCGCACGCGTGCATTGGGAAGAGCATAAAATCGCGCTGCCCTTATATCTTCGAGTTCCATCCACGTCCGCAGGCCGGCCGGCGCAGGTTCCTTGCGGGCAAAAATGCGCTGGAGCCGAGCCTCCAGCTCCGCGGCCTCTTTTTCGCCCTTAAACTGATCGCTGCCAGGTGCAATATACCGAAGCACCGCGTCATAAGGATTCGGCTTCGCGTAATGAACGGGAAACGGCTTCGCGCCGGACGTTTTCTCGACCAGCCCCGCCGCGGCGACGGCGGCCATAAACTCCCGCCTCGTCATCGAATCGCCTTTACGAGTTGCGCGTGTTTCTCGCGCTCCGCCTGCGCTGCGTCGTGATTGCCGATGCGGTCGTAATCGCGCGCCAGGCGGTAGTGGGCGGCCGGGTCGGAAGGATCGAGCCGCGCCGCTTTTTGAAACTCCTCCGCCGCGTCTCGAAAGCGCGCGAAGCGATCGAGCACCGTTCCCAGTTCAAAATGCGCCGAGGCGTCTTCGGAGTTCAGAGCGATCGCTTTCTCCAGCAGACTGAGCGCCCGTTCCGGCTCCATCGACTGCGCGTCCAGCCCTTTGGCGTGGAGCAGATATCCCGCCGCGATTTGCGGATGCGCCGACTCGTACGCCGCGAATCGCGCGGTCACCTCCGGCAAGCGGCTCGGAATCTGATCCAGAAAGCGCCCCAGAAACAGGTACGGCTGCTCGGTTTCGGGCGCGATTTCGATGGTTCGCAGAAACGCGTCCGCGGCGTCGTCGAAACGCCGCAGCCCGTAATCGGCCACGCCCAGCGCCAGCGCGAGCTGCGCGCTCTCCGGAAATCGCGCAGCGCCCTCCTTCAATACAGGTAGCGCGTCGAGGAATTTCTGCTGGTCGAGCAGAGGCCGCGCCGCTTCGAAATAAAGCTCGGCCGCATGTTCGCGAGCATTGGACTTCGCCTCCGCCCGCGCCGCCTTCAGCGTTTGATTCGTCTCCGCGTAATAAATCGCCAGGCCGTGCTGCACCACCGGATCCTCGGGCGCGACGGACGCAGCCTTCCCCGCGGCATCCTCCGCCTGAGCGTTTTGATGCAACCTCCAATAAGCCTGCGACAGTGCAACCCACACGCGTCCATCGCGCGGCGCGAGCCTGCTCGCTTGCTCCAGATTGGTGCGCGCGGACTGCAAATCCCCGCGC
>CAVVNE010000156.1:0-8305 GCA_963749245.1 Bryobacterales bacterium | reverse complement strand
AGGTCTACACGCACGTGGCCAGGGGCCGGTTGCGGGAGATCGTGGATCAACATCACCCGCGTGCTTGACGTTTTTCAGATAGAAAAGGCGCGAGCGCGGCGGAAGTCGGAAGGCGGGTACGAATGAGCGATTACATGTTCAAGCTGGAAAGCCACCTGAGCACTGACCAGTTCCGTGTGCTGGGCCAGGTGCAGGCAGTCGCCGCGGCGGCCGGGGTCAGTCTGTTTCTGACTGGCGGCGCGATGCGCGATATGCTGGGCGGCTTTCCCGTGCGCGACCTGGATTTCACGGTCGAAGGCAGCGCGCTGAAGCTATCGAAGACTCTGGCGCAGAAGTACGGTGCCACGATTCTTTCCATCGACGAGTTGCGCAAGAGCGTGGAGATGCGCTTTCCCGGCTTCGTGCGGGTGGAGCTGGCCATGGCGCGGACGGAGAAGTTTGCCAAATCCGGCGCGCGTCCGCAGGTGGCTCCGGCGACGATACACGAGGATTTGCGCTGCCGCGATTTTACGGTCAACGCCATCGCGCTCTCGCTGAATAAAGCGTCGATGGGCCTGCCGATCGACCCCACCAACGGCGTGGGCGACATTGAGCGCAAGGAACTGCGGACGATCCACAACTATTCCTTTTACGACGATCCGGCGCGCATGATCCGGCTGATGCGGTTCAAGGTGCGGCTGGGTTACGCGATCGACGAGCGCACCCGGATGCAGTACGACAATGCGCGCGAAGCCGAAATGCTGACCAGGATTACCCCCGAGGCGCTGGGCGCGGAGCTGCGGCACATGGCGGCCGAACCACTATCGGCCGATCTGATGCGGACGCTCGAAGAGGAGAAGCTGACGGTGCTCTATTCGCCTTCCTTGACCGGCCCCAAGCTGAACCTCGGGAGCTTTGCGAAGCTGCAAAAGGCGCGCCAGATGGTGCCGTTCGGCACCGACCTGAAGATGCACAGTCTACCTCTATTTCTGAGCGTACTGCTGGAAAACCTGAACGCGAAGGACCGGACGGCGTTGATCAAGAACGCGGCGCTGGAACGGAGCGAGGTGGCGGCGTGGCAGAAGCTCGAAGGCGCGGCGAAAAAGCTGGAACGCGAACTGAAGGCCGATAAGCTGAAGAAAGCATCGCAGCTTTATCAAGTGCTGATTAAGGCTCCGGGCGAGCAGGTGCTGTGGCTGATGGTCTATTCGGCGCAGAGGCTGGTGCAGGACCGCATTAAGAATTATTTCGAGAAATACCTGCCGTTATCGCAGGAGATCACCGACGAGGCGGTCGCGCTGACGGGCGTGACGCCGGGAACCCCAAAGTTCCACAAGGTCAAGGAAGAGATGATCCTGAAGCATCTGGACGCGCGGCCCAAGAAAGTGGAGCCTCCGCCGGAGCCTCCGCCTCCGCCGCCGATGTCGAGTTTCGCGAGGGGGCCGGGGGTTAGGCACGCGCGGTAGGCTCGCGACTTCTGAGGTCGCCGCCCTCATCAAGACGGCTACTCCTGCTGGTCTTTCTGCTCTTTTTGCTCGGTGCTCTTTTTCGATTTGTCCTGACCCTGAACCTGCGTGATCTCGTTGACCTCTTCAATCAGAACATAGGCTGGCTGCTCGAGAAGCTTGGGATCCTCGTTCTTGACCGCTTTCATGAGCATCAGAAGCTGCATTCGTCCCGGCTTTGAAAGAGGCGGAACGCGGAACTTAATCATTTTCGTGTTCTGATCGAGGATTTTGCACTTCATGTCGAACTTGTGATCGCTCAGATACACTTCTTCGACCAGGTTCTCACCCAGGGAAACACCTGTGACTACCACCGTATCGCCCGGCTTAACCACCTTAGGTGCCATGGTGCTGATCTGCGGCGCCAGTTCGTCCGCCGCGAAACACGACAACGCGAGCAACAGAGCCGGGGCGATCAGTCGCATGGTGATGGTTCACCTCTTTTCTAACACTAAGGCGTATGCGGGTCCGGCTCAATACGGCGAACTCCTGAAGTTCTTACGCGAACCCCCTTAGAACGATGCCTAGGGTGGGTCCTACAGTGGTTTGTGCACTCGCTTCGCGGCCGCCGACCTCCACGGCCCGCGCCACCGGACGAAGTGGAACAATATAAACGGAGGCAGCGCCGCTCGAAACCATCGCGCGCTCACTAATAAATCTAAAATTTATGCAACTTGTCCCAACCCATGATGAAGTCGTCGAGCTGCTCCGCCGCACTGGCGGCCTGCGCGAAGGACACTTCGAATACACCAACGGCCTGCACGCCAATGAGTATCTGCAGGTGGCGCTGACGATGCGCTATTACGAGGCGAACAAGATTTTGAGCGTCGCATTGAGCCGCAAGCTGCGCGCCCACGCCGACATCCGGGCGATGATTCCCGAATTGTCGATCGTCGCGCCCGCCACGGGCGGCCTGCCCGTCGCCTACGGCGTTTGCGAGGCATTGCGCGCGCACCAGGTTTATTGGGCGGAGCGCGAGAATGTGAACGAGCCGCAGAAGTTTCGGCAATATTTGGAATTGAAGCCGGGTGAAAAGGTGTTGTTGGTCGACGATATTCTTCGGTCGGGGCAGAAGCTGGCGGAGTTGAAGAAGCTGGTGGAGTCGAAGGGCGGGGAAGTGGTCGGCTTGGCGGTCGTCATTTATCAGCCGAATCCAACAACCCCCACGTTCGACCCACTGCCCTTCTACTATCTGGCGAAGCTGGATGCGACTTACTACAAGGACGCTGCGTCGTGCGACTTATGCAAGCGCGGTGTGCCGGTGGATAAGGTTCAGATCTGAAGAAGATGTAGCTAGCAGCCGTATGAGGCTCGGGTACACTTTCCCGCCAGCCCCGCCGTTTTATTTTTGGAGCGACCGCCTTCCTCCACCACAGCCGCGCGCAAAACTTGACGCCTTCCGGTAGAATGTAAACGACCTTGAAAATCACCGGCATTGAAGCTTATCTTCTCTCCTACAAGCTCCCTGAGCCCGTCAAGCTGACGTACTTCGGAGGGGAACGAACCATTCTCAAACGCGATGCGATGCTGATCCGCGTCTCCACCGACACCGGACTGGTACGGCTACGCGCCGGGCCAGGCGAGCGTCCAATCGAAGCAAACCATCGATCAACTGGTCGCGCCATTTCTTGTGGGACGGACGCTGGCCGATCCCGACGCCCTGCGCATCCTGTTTCAACAGGGCCCCGGCGCCGACGCCGAAGTGAGCAAAGTTTACAGCGCGGTAGAGATCGCCCTGTACGATCTGGCCGGCAAGGCTCACAACGTGCCGGTGAGCGAACTGATCGGCGGACGGGTGCGCGACCGCATTCGCCTCTACGGCAGCTCCGGCATGTATCAATCGCCGGAAGGCTACGCGGCCGAGGCGGTGTTGTGCCGCGACCTGGGATTCACGGCTTACAAAATGCGGCCGGGCAGCGGGCCCGAAGCCGACCTGGAAGCAGTCCGCCAGATGCGCAAGGCGGCCGGACCCGACTTCGAAATCATGGTCGACGCGCACACCTGGTGGCGCATGGGAAACAAGAGCTATTCGCACGAAACCGTGGAGCGTTTGGCCAAGGCCATGGCCGAGTACCGCATTCTGTGGCTCGAAGAGCCTATGCCTCCCGACGATCACGACGCCTACGTGGCTTTGAATGAAAAGGACCTGGTTCCGCTGGCGAGCGGCGAGCATGAGCCGAATGAACTGCGGTTTCTGGACCTGATCCAGTCCCAGGCCGTCGACTATGTACAAATGGATATCGTCTGCCAGGGAGGATTCGCGACGGCGCGCAGGCTGTTTCCGGATATTGCCCGGGAGGGCCTGCGCTTTGCGTTTCATAGCTGGGGCTCGTCGCTCGAAGTGCTGGCGGCGGCGCACCTGGGCGTGTGCTGGCCGGAGAGCGTGGTGGATTGGCTGGAATACCCGTGCTATTCGACCGACAAGCACAAGTTCATGTATCCGTTTCCGCTGGCGTCGGAGATTCTGAAAACGCCGCTGACCATCGACCACGGGAACCTGGTTGTGCCTTCGGGGCCCGGCTTGGGAGTCGAGATCGACGAGAGTGTCATTTGGCGCTATCCTTGGATAGAAGGGCCGTGGTCGTTCTTCACTCTCGACTCGCCTCCGGGGACGTTTGCGGTAACGGCGGATCATAGTCTGAAGTGGGTGTGAAAAGAGCAGCCATGAGCCAAAATCTCTGCTAGAATCTAGAAGTTTGTCAATGAATCCCTGGAGGGTGCATGTCCGTTGAGCAGAAGGTCAAGCAAATCATCGTCGAGCAACTGGGGGTGGATGAATCCCAGGTCGATCCGACCGCGAGCTTCGTCGATGATCTTGGCGCCGACTCGCTTGATATCGTCGAGCTGGTGATGGCGTTCGAGGAGGCGTTCGACCTCGACATTCCGGATGAAGACGCCGAGAAGATCGCGACCGTAAAGAATGCCATCGACTATATCGAGTCGAAGAAGAAAGCTTAGCGCCGCAAGTTTCGGGAGTCACGCTTGAAACGAAGAGTCGTAGTCACCGGGGTAGGACTTGTGACCTCGGTTGGGATCGGCACCAAAACTGTCTGGGAGGCAATCAAGAGCGGGACGAACGGCATCGGGCCGATTACCGCGTTTGACTCGACCGACTTCAACTGCCGCATCGCCGGCGAGGTGAAGGGATTCAATCCCGGCGATTACATCGAGAAAAAAGAGATCAAGAAGATGGGGCGCTTCATCCAGTTCGCCATCGCGGCGTCGGAGTTCGCGCTCGAAGGCGCCGGGTTTAAGGTGAATCCGGACGAAGCCGAGCGCACTGGTGTCTACATCGGCAGCGGAATCGGGGGGTTTGATGTAATCGAGCGGGAGCACAAGATTCTGCTGGAACGAGGGCCGTCGCGGGTTTCTCCGTTTTTCATTCCCGCGACCATCATCAATCTCGCATCCGGGTATGTTTCGATCCGCACCGGCGCCAAGGGTCCGAACTCGGCCACGGCGACCGCCTGCACGACCAGCGCCCATGCAGTCGGTGATTCGTTCCGTCTGATCCAGTACGGCGATGCCGACGTGATGATTTGCGGCGGTGCCGAGGCGTGCATTACACCTCTCGCCGTCGGCCGGATTTGCCGCGATGCGCGCCTTGTCGCAGCGCAATGACGATCCGGAGCACGCCTGCCGCCCATGGGATATTTCGCGGGATGGATTCATCATCGGTGAAGGCGCGGGGATCCTGGTGCTGGAAGAAATGGAGCATGCCAAACGGCGCGGCGCTCCGATTCTGGCCGAGCTTGTCGGATACGGGATGTCGGGCGACGCTTACCACATCACTTCTCCGGCCGAAGACGGCGACGGCGCGTTTCGCGTGATGCGCAATTCCCTCCGCGACGCGAAACTCGAGCCGCCGCAGATCGATTACATCAACGCGCACGGGACCTCGACGCCTCTGGGCGACCGCATCGAAACCACGGCCATCAAGCGCGTGTTCGGCGAGCATGCCTATAAAGTCGCCGTGTCGTCGACCAAATCGATGACCGGTCATTTGCTGGGTGGCGCGGGCGGACTCGAAGCGGGCATCACGGTGCTGGCGATTCACGATCAGATCGCGCCGCCGACGATCAACTTGGAAGTGCCGGATCCGGAGTGCGACCTGGATTACGTTCCGAAACACGCGCGTCCGATGAAGATCGATTACGCGCTGACCAATTCGTTCGGCTTCGGCGGAACGAACGGCTGCCTCATTTTCAAAAAGCCTGAGTAAATATGAAGATCATTGTCGCGATTAAGCAAGTCCCTGTCCGCGACTCGCAGCTCCGCGTGGATGCGAACGGGCGATGGATACAGGAAGCCGATTTGAGCTTCGAGATCAATGAGCCCGACGCTTACGCTCTCGAAGAAGCCCTTCAGTTGAAAGAGAAGCACGGCGGAGAGGTCATTGCGTTGTGCGCCGGACCGGCGCGAGCCGCGCAGACCATTCGCGAGGCCCTGGCCAAGGGCGCGGACCGTGCGATTCACATCGAAGAAGAGAATCTGAATACGCTCGACACATTGGGCGTCGCGAAACTGCTGGCCGGCGCGGTGAAGGCCGAAAATCCGGACCTGATCCTCACCGGTCTGCAATCGGACGACCTGGGTTACGGTCAGACCGGTGTGGTGCTGGCGGAACTGCTGGGCATCGCGAGCTCGACCATCATCATGCAGGTGGAAGTGAACGGCTCCTCGATTCGCGTGAAGCGCGAACTCGAAGACGGCTGGTTCCAGCACATCACGATGCCACTGCCGGCGGTGCTGACCATTCAGAGCGGCATCAACAAGCTGCGCTACGCCACGCTGATGGGCATCAAGAAAGCGAAATCGAAAGAGATCAAGCGCGTGACGCTGGCCGAGCTGGGCGCAGCGGCGACGGCCACCGCGACGATCGAAAAAATCTACGTGCCGCAAAAGAGCAAGCAGACGCAGATTTTCGAGGGAGACGCGAAATCGGCGGCGGCGAAGCTGGTGGAGAAGCTGAAGTTCGAGGTGCGCGTGATATGAGCGTCTTAGTCGTTCTCGAACAGACCGCTGGCAAGTGGAATCGCATGTCGTGGGAGACGCTGGTTGCCGGCCAACAGCTTGCCGGGCAGATGCGGCACTGAACTTTACGCCGCGATTCCCGGTGCGGGCGTCGGCGCGCTGGCGGCGGAAGCGGCAACGAAGAAATGCGCGAAGGTCTACGCCGTCGAGCACGATCTTCTGAAAGATTACACCGCCGACGCGTACACCGCGGCGGTGGAAGCGCTGATTCGTGCGGTGAATCCGACGCTGGTGCTGTTTCCGCACACCTATCAGGTGCGCGACTTCGCACCGAAATTGGCCACGCGATTTTCGCAAGTCCTGATCAGCGACGCGATCGCGGTAAAGATCGAAGCTGGATCCCCGGTGTTCGTGCGGCTGCTATTTCAGGGCAAGTTGAACGGCGACGTGCGCGTATCGGGCGGCGGTCCGTACTTCGCGTCGTTGCAGGCGGGCGCATTTCGCGTCGATGCGCTGGAAGTCCGGGCTCGGCTGCCGATCGAGAATTTCACGCCGTCGCTCGATGCCGCGTCCATCCGCCAGAAGCCCGAAGCGCCGTTCCGCGAATCGGCGCGCGCGGTGGATCTGACGGCGGCCGAGATTATCGTCTCGGTGGGCCGAGGCATCAAGGAAAAAGAAAACATTCCCATCGTCGAGGAACTGGCCAAGGCGTTGGGCGCGGAACTGGCTGCATCGCGCCCGATCTGCGACGCGGGATGGCTGCCGATGGAACGGCAGGTCGGCAGCTCGGGACAAACGGTAGCGCCGAAGGTTTATATGGCGGTCGGAATCTCCGGCGCGATCCAGCACCTGGTGGGCATGAAGGGCGCGAAGACCATCGTGGCGATCAATAAGGATGCCAACGCGCCGATCTTCGAAGTCGCCGATTACGGCATCGTCGGGGATTTGTTTGAGGTGGTGCCGGCGCTGGTGGAAGAAGTGAAAAAGGCGAAGGGGCGGACTTAATCCTCGTCCGGTTTCGGGATCTTCGGGAACGGATCGCGGATCAGCTTCTGTTCGTCGGGCGAAAAATTCTGCTTGAACTCCTCCCCATTGAGGGCTTTTTTCCGCTCGGCGAAAGGCAACGAACGTAGCCGTTCAATCTCCTGACGAACCGCGTTCTGGCGCTCCTTCGGCAGCCTCCGCATGATCTCCAGCTTCTCCTTAAACCTTTCCTGTTGCTCCGGAGTCATTCGCTGATACCGGGCAAGACGCTGCTCGAACGCAGCACGCCGCTGTGGTGGAAGCTTGGAAAGCTCCTTCTCTCGCGCCTCCGGCGACATCTTTGTGAACCGGTCGAGTTCCTTGGCCGGATTTTCGTTCAGCCGTTTGACCGCCGCGTTCGGCTTGGGAGACGCAGCATGCTGGGGGGGTGGAGGAGGTCTCGGCGGCTTCCTCTGCTGCGCCGCCAGTGGCGAGACGGCTCCGCACACAAAAAGTACGGCGCCTGCGATCCTGAGGCCCAGCGTAATCATTTCGCGGCTCGCATCCGTTTACATCGAGCCCGACGGAGTTTGGACAGCCGGAGTCAGGATATCGAAGTCTTCCAGCGTCTGTTCTACCTTCTCGATATCGACTTTGTCGGCGTGAAGTTGACGCTGCTCGACATGCGGCGCATCTGGCATCCGCACAGCCAGCCCAGCCGCCAGGACCGCGCAGGCTGCGATCAGAGGTACGGCGGACTTCCACAGCGGATAGGGAACCGGCGGATGAAAAATTCTGGAGAGCCAGAGCCGCCAGGCAGGCACAGCTTGCTCTTCGGAGATGCGGGCATAGAGCCGCGCATCGAAATTGATGGGGACTGGAGG